>NZ_JBKFEH010000011.1:0-376614 GCF_053572355.1 Duganella kummerowiae | reverse complement strand
TCCCCCCCCCCCCCCCGGGCAAGGTCACCGCCATCGACACCCACTGGATCTGGCAGGACGGCGCCCGCGTCACCAGGGAGCCGCTCAAGATCGAGGGCGGCCTGGTACACCTGCCATCCAAGCCGGGACTGGGGATAGACCTGGACGAGGCGGAACTGGAAAAGGCCCACCAGGCCTACAAGAACATGGGGCTGGGCGCACGCGACGATGCGGTCGCCATGCAGTTCCTGGTGCCGGGCTGGAAGTTCGACAACAAACGCCCCTGCCTGGTGCGCTAACCCTGGGTCAGCGCGCTCTGGAACGTTGGCAGGATCTCGCGGATGAACAGCTGCAGGATGGGATTCTCGTTATCGCGCCGGTAGGTGCAGACCGTGCTGACCGGCTCGGTCTCAATGCGGCGGTACACGATGCCATCGAACTGCAGCCGCGCGCAGGACTCCGACACCAGGGCCGCGCCTATGCCGGCGCTGACCAGCGCCAGCATGGTATGGACCTGGCCGATGTGCTCCACCACATACGGCGCCACGCCCGCGCGCTGGAAGCGGGCGCTCAGCAGTTGGTAGAAGGGCCGCGCCTCATACGGCGAATACATGATGAAGGGACGCTCGTGCAGGCAGGCCAGGGTGGGCTGCTCGGGCCAGGTGGCGGCTTCACGCTCCGGCACCGCCAGCAGCATGTCTTCGGTCTTGATCGGCAGGCTGACCAACTCTCCACTCAACGGGAAGGCGCGCATCAGCGCCATGTCGAGCTGGCCCGCGTTCAGCGCCTCCACTTGCACGGTGCTCACCAGCTCCTTCAAGGTCAGCGCGATGTTGGGCGTGCGTTCGCGCAGGCGCCGCACCACTTCCGGCAGCAGGGTATAGCCGGAGGCTGAAGTAAAGCCTATGGCCAGGCTGCCTTGCTGGCCGCGCGCCACCCGGCGCGCCATCAGTCCGGCTTCTTCCGACAGGCGCAGGATGCGCGCCGCCTCCGGCAGGAAAGCCTTGCCGGCCGCCGTCAGCCTGACCACGCGGCTGCTGCGCTCCAGCAGGTGCGCACCTAGGCTATGTTCCAGCAGCTGGATCTGCCGGCTCAAGGGCGGTTGCGTCATGTTCAGGCGTTCGGCGGCGCGGCTGAAATGAAGCTCCTCGGCGACAGCGACAAAGCAGCGCAGCTGGCTGATTTCAAACATGGTGACGCGCTCACTCCCTGTGAATAATCCCGCTCGCATCGGGGTCCGGTGGAGGACTTGCATGCAGCATCGGCCTGGCCATTATATGACAGCCTGGCAGCCGCCGGTGCCTGGCCCTATTTCGGGCAATTGCTGACGATAACGCGGCTGCTATCGCGAAAAGCATCGCGTCCGGCGTTGTTCGACTCCGTCTTGTAGCATATCGCCACGCCGCCTGGCAGGATGAATTTGGTGATGCGGCTGCCATCCGGTCCGATGATCTCCACCCTCCCCGTGCCGCTGCCGCGATACGCCTTGCCTATCGCCGCCGCCAGCGCGGTCTCTTCATTGACCAGCTTGCGGTCGCGCTGCGTGTACGCCTCTTTTCGCGCTGCCTTGTCGGCCGCCGCGGCGCCCGCGATCGAACGCTGCACCACATCGAGTTCCGGCTTGGCCGGCAACGCGAACGGGTCCGGCGGCAGGGCGGTTTGCGTGATGGCTTGCGGTGGCGCCGGCTCAGGCTGTGGATCCTGCGGCGGCGCGGTGATAGTCTGGAGCTGCTCTGGAGATGTCGCCATCGGCGCTGTCTTGGCCGGCCGGCGCGCCGGACGGTCCAGACGCGGCGGCGCCGGCTGCCGTGCTTCTGGCCGTGCTTCTGCCCGTGCTACTGGCCGCTGAGCCGGCAGCGGTGCAAGGAGATAAGTGATGGCCGCACGCGGCATGGCGGGAGCCGCCAGCGGTCGCTGCGGCCGCTGCCAGGCAATGAACGCCAGCACATGCACGCCAGCGATGACCGCCAGCCAGCCGCGCCGCCGCGAGTGATGGGAATGCAATTCGATGACCTGACTCCAGAATTACCTGAAAGGCAATTCTGTGCAGCAGCGCCCTGCCGGGTCAATCGGGGATTTTGGAAATCCACCGCACGCTACCGCGAGTGCCGTCTGAGAATACTTGAAACGCCCTTGGGCGTACCGTCCGGCCGTACCAGTCCCGCCTGCAGCCTCCGTCACGTCAGCGATGAGGCTGTTCGTGGACTTCGGATATCTTCACATCCGCTTTCTGCTCCAGTTGCTTGCGCCAAGCTGTGAAGGCTGATTGCACGCCAGGGTAACGCGTATCGCCGTAAATGGTCAGCACTGGCCTTTGAAACGGCGACAGCGCGTCTGGCCCTTGGCTGACTTGCACCCAGTGCTTACAGCGGCAGTCGCGGGCTGCGGTTTCAGCCACACCCCATCCTTCCTCTACCACTAATCCTGTGTGGTCAGCCGCACCTCCCCTTTTGGCAGCATCAGCGACGGCACAGGCTTGCCTGCTTCCACTACCACGGCGTCGATAGGAACGGCGTCAGGTCCCGCATCCTTGCTGTAAGCGAGTATCAGGCGCTGGCCACTGGCTGGCAGTAGCGCGGCGGGAATCGGCTGCGGCTGCCGGCCAGCCAGCGTGGACAGCCACTGCGGGCGGCCATCGGCCAGGCCATAGTCGGGGAACAGCACCTGCATGTCCACTTGGTTGGCCTTGGAAGGCATGACCGCTGGTTTGCCATCGCCCCGCACCAGCACGACTGGTTCAGCGGGACGCAGTTTGGCCAGCAACGGACGATAGTAGGTATCTTCGCGCGCAACGTCCCTGTGAGCGATCAGCGCAGTCTGATCTATGTGCAAGGTTGCGCCTTCGCCCAGCCGGCGCGCCAGCAGCATGCCCATGGGCGAGAATGTGGGGCCGCCAATTTTGGTCAAGTGGCCGTATCCGACATGAACCAGCACCTTGGCCTTGCTGTCCTTGGCAAAAATGCGTTCATAGATATTCTTGGCTTGTTGCACTTCCCGTGCCCGCATGCGCTCGTCGGGCGGCAGGCTACTGTCGTGTTGTTCTGTTTCGTATGGCACCAGCGTCCAGCCATCTGCGATGGCCGCGTTGATGAACCCGGCAAACACGGGTTCATTCGTGTAATAGCCTGTCGTCGAGGTCACATATTTCGGCTGTGCCTCCACGGCGGTCGAAAACGTTTCGCAGGCCAGATAGGTGTAGCCGATCTTTCGCAACTCCGCAGCCAACTTTTGCGTGAAGGCGCGGTGCATCGGCACATGGTGCGACTCATTGATCAGCACGGCCCGCTTGTCCCGGGCGGCCGCCACGATGGCCTTGATGGCATCTTCAGCCACCACCCCGTCCAACACGGCAGGGTCGGCCGGGCGCGCTGCCCGGTTGGGGTATCTGATCTGATTGTCCATGTCCAGGCTATCGAGCGCCCCTGCAACATCCCCCACCAGACTTTGGCGCCAGCCGTAGTCCTGGAACCGGCTCCCGATGACCCCGGCGCTCTGCGGCGGTTGCGCGGTCTGCGCCTTGATCAGCTCTGCTTGCGCGGCGCGTAGTCCCTCCATGCGGCTTTTGGTCGGGGCAGCCATCGCCACCACGCCTTGGAGCAGCAGTGCGGCGCAGACGCTCGATACAAGCATGTTTTTCATTGTTTTCCGATCGGCAGGTTGAAAAACCCAGTGTATGACAGCCACCGATTGGTTGCACTCATGGAAATGATTTTTTTATATCACGTGAGATATGCCTTAGCTGCAACCGATGTAGCCACCAAAGGCATTAGTGAAATCATCTGGAAGAACTAGCGGCGATTGCGGGACAAGTTTTTCGCGTGAGGGACCTGATACGCCCATCGATAGGGCGGACAACAAAAAACCCGCTTCTCCTATGAGAAAAGCGGGTTTTCGGATTTTCTGAGACCTCTTACTGCTGAGTTCTGGTGCCGCTGACCGGAATCGAACTGGTGACCTTCGCATTACGAATGCGCTGCTCTACCGACTGAGCTACAGCGGCGATAAGAGGCCCACATTCTAACAAACAAATCTTGTGGGCCGCTAGGGTTCGCAATGCTTTTTTTGCCGGGGTGGCTAAAAAATCATTGCTTTACAAAGATTGGGGCCCGCATGCTCTGCATGGACTCCCGCCTGCGCGGGAGTGACGTGTCGAAGGCGCGGGGGCGCAAAGGCGTTGTCTGCCCGCGCCATCTGCTTACTCGGCGTGATAGCCCGTCACCACCGCCACCTCATCGCGCGAACCCAGGATCACCGGTACGCGCTGGTGCAGCTTGGTCGGCTGGATGTCCATGATGCGCTGCTTGCCGTCGGTGGCCGCGCCGCCCGCCTGTTCGACGATGAAGGCCATCGGGTTGGCTTCGTACATCAAACGCAGCTTGCCCGGCTTGGAGGTGTCGCGCAGGTCGCCCGGGTACAGGAAGATGCCGCCGCGGTTCAGGATGCGGTGCACGTCGGCCACCATGGAGGCGATCCAGCGCATGTTGAAGTTGACGCCGCGCGGACCGGTTTCGCCGGCCAGCAGCTCGTCGATGTAGCGCTTGACCGGCGGGTGCCAGTGGCGCGCGTTGGACATGTTGATGGCGAATTCCTTGGTGGTCGGCGGAATCTGGATATTGCGCTGGGTCAGCACCCAGGAACCCATCTCGCGGTCCAGGGTGAAGCAGTTCACGCCATTGCCGGTGGTGAGCACCAGCATGGTCTGCGGGCCGTACACGGCGTAGCCGGCGGCGACCTGCTTGGTGCCAGCCTGCATGAAGTCGGCCTCGGTGGGCTGGGCCATGCCTTCCGGCGCCTTCAGCACCGAGAAGATGGTGCCGATCGAGACGTTGACGTCGATGTTGGAGGAGCCGTCCAGCGGATCGAACAGCAGCATGTATTCGCCCTTGGGATAGCGGTTGGGGATGGGGTGGATGGATTCCATCTCTTCCGACGCCATGGCCGCCAGGTGGCCGCCCCATTCGTTCGCTTCGAGCAGGATCTCGTTGGAGATGATGTCCAGCTTCTTCTGCACTTCGCCCTGCACGTTTTCGCTATCGGCGGTGCCCAGCACCTCGCCCAGCGCGCCCTTGCCGACCGCGTGGCTGATGGTCTTGCAGGCGCGTGCCACCACTTCGATCAGCAGGCGCAGCTCGGCCGGGATGCTGTTGTGCAGTCGCTGTTCTTCGACCAGGTATTGGGTTAGGCTGACTCGTTTCATGGTTTCCCTTGGGTGTAAAGTTTAAATCGTATAAATCGTTTAGTTGGCCAGCGCCTTGCTCACCACTTCCAGCACGTCGTTGGACAGCCTGGACTGCGCCGCGACCTGCTGCAGCGCGCGCTTCATGTGCGCCTGCAGGGCCGGCGCGTAGCGGCGCCAGCGGTCCAGCGAGCGGGCGAAGCGGGCCGCCACCTGCGGGTTGATGGCGTCCAGCTTGATCACGTGCTCGGCCCAGAAGGCGTAGGCGCTGCCGTCGGCCGCGTGGAATTGCGACGGGTTGCCGTTGGCGAAGTTGAACAGCAGGCTGCGCGCCCGGTTCGGGTTCTTCAGCGTGAAGGCCGGATGCCGCATCAGCTGGCGCACGGCGGCCACGTCCGTGTGCGGAGCGGCGGCCTGCATGGCGAACCATTTGTCGATCACCAGGGCCTCGCCCTGGAAGTCGTCGTAGAACTGCTGCAGGTCGGCCCCCACGTCGGCGCCGCTGTGGATCAGGGCCACCAGGGCGGCCGCGCGGTCGGTCATGTTGGTGGCGCTGTTGAACTGCTGGCGCGCCAGGGCCAGCTCGGCTTCGCCGGGCGCCACCAGCAGGTAGGACAGGGCCAGGTTCTTCAGCGCGCGCTTGCCGGCCGATTGCGCGTCCGGGCTGTAAGCGCCCGGGGTCTGGTTGGCTTCGTACTGGGCCAGCAGTTCCAGTTTGAGGCGCTGGCCCACGGTGCGGCGCACGAACTGGCGCGCCGTATGGATGGCTTGCGGGTCGACCACCTCCAGCTGGTCGGCAATCACGGTCTCGGACGGCAGGATCAGGGCCAGTTCGCGGAAGGCCGGGTCCAGCGTTTCGTCGGTCAGCACGCGGCGCAGGGCCACGATGAAGGTGTCGTCCAGCGCCAGTTCCTCGCCGGCGGCGACGGCGGCGGTCAGCTTGAGCAGGCGCGCCATGGCCAGGCGCTGGCCGGCTTCCCAGCGGTTGACCGGGTCGCTGTCGTGGCTGAACAGGTGCAGCAGCTGTTCATCGCTGTAGCCGTATTCGAGGATCACCGGCGCCGAAAAGTCGCGCAGCAGGGACGGCACCGGCTCCTCTTGCACGCCGGTGTAGCGGAAGGTTTGCTCGGCCTCGGTCAGCTCCAGCACGAGGGTGGATGGGGCGGTGGCGCCGCTGTCCAGCGCCAGCGGCAAATCCTTGCCGTCCGCACCCAGGAGGCCCACCGCCACCGGAATGTGGAACGGCAGTTTTTCAGGCTGGCCGGCGGTGGCCGGGCAGCGCTGGCGCAGGGTGATGTCGTAGGTTTGGGCTTTCGCGTCGTAATGCGTCGAGGCCGTGACCACCGGCGTGCCGGCCTGGCTGTACCAGCGTTCGAACTGGGTGAGGTCGCGGCCATTGGCGTCCGCCATGGCGGCGCGGAAGTCGTCGCAGGTGACGGCCTGGCCGTCGTGGCGCTCGAAATACAGGTCCATGCCCTTGCGGAAGCCGTCGCGGCCCAGCAGGGTCTGGTACATGCGCACCACTTCGGCGCCCTTCTCGTACACCGTCACGGTGTAGAAGTTGTTAATCTCCACGTAGGAGTCGGGACGCACCGGGTGCGCCATCGGGCCGGCGTCCTCGGGGAACTGGGCCTGGCGCAGGGTGCGCACGTGGTCGATGCGGGTCACGGCGCGGCCGCTGTCGGTGCCTATCATGTCAGCCGTGAATTCCTGGTCGCGGAACACGGTCAGGCCTTCCTTGAGCGACAGCTGGAACCAGTCGCGGCAGGTCACGCGGTTGCCGGTCCAGTTGTGGAAGTATTCGTGGCCCACCACGGCTTCGATGCCGGCGTAGTCGATGTCGGTGGCGGTGCTGGGATTGGCCAGCACGAACTTGGTGTTGAAGATGTTCAGGCCCTTGTTTTCCATGGCGCCCATGTTGAAGTCGCCCACGGCGACGATCATGAAGCGGTCCAGGTCCAGTTCCAGGCCAAAGCGTTCCTCGTCCCAGCGGATCGAGTGCTTGAGCGACTGCATGGCGTAGTCGGTCTTGTCCAGGTTGCCGTCCTCCACCCACACCTGCAGCAGCACGTCGCGGCCGTCGGCCAGGGTGTAACGCTCTTCCTGGCAGACCAGTTTGGCGGCCACCAGGGCGAACAGGTAGGACGGCTTCTTGAACGGGTCTTCCCACTTGGCGTAGTGGCGGCCGTCACCCAGGTCGCCTTCCTCGATCAGGTTGCCGTTGGACAGCAGCACCGGGTACTGGGCCTTGTCGGCGCGCAGCATGACGGTGTATTTGGCCATCACGTCCGGGCGGTCGGGGAAGTAGGTGATGCGGCGGAAGCCCTCCGCTTCGCACTGGGTGAAGAAATTGCCGTTCGAGACGTACAGTCCGGACAGCGTGGTATTTTCCACCGGCACGCACAGGGTTTCGATGTCCAGCACCACCTGGTCCGGAGCCTGAGGGATGGTCAGCACCGTGCCCTCCAGCGTGTAGTCGCCGGCCGCCAGCAGCTTGCCGTTCAGGCGCAGCTGCACCAGTTCGATATCCTCGCCCTGCAGCACGATGTCGCGGCTGGCGCTCTCTGGATTGTGGTGCAGGGTGATGCGGTTGGCAACGATGGTGCGGGCCGGGTCCAGGTCGAAACCCAGTTCGACGGTATCGACCAGGTAGGAGGGAGGCTGGTATTCCAGGCGGAGGATGGTCGGGGGAGTGCTGTCTGTGCGCATGGTGGGGCGAAATGTAGACAAAAGGGTATTTTACCAATACCAGGGGCCGCCCGGCCGCGTTTTCGCGGGGCGGCGTGCGGCCAAGTTGCAGCTTTCCATTGCTCGGTAACAAACTGTAATTTCCAAGCGTGCTGGCGAGACACGTTCTACACTTATCGGTGTACCATACCGTCCAAATCGGGAGACCATCATGAAATACCTGGCCATCATTGCGGCAGCCGCCACCCTGCTGCTAAGCGGCTGCGCCACCACCCTGCGCAGCGACGTCACTTCTTTCAACGCCTGGCCGGCCGACCTGGCCGACAAGTCCTATGCCTTCCAGGCCCCGGCGCCGGCCGAGGATACGCTGGAATACCGCACCTACCAGGCCATGGTGGGCAATGAACTGGCCAAGCTGGGCTTCCACCAGGCGCCCGACGGCAGCAGCCCACAGTTGCTCGTAGGCATGCATTTCCGCACCGTGATCGTGCCGGTCAAGACCTATGTCGGCGATCCGTTCTACGGTCCGGGCTTCTACGGCCCAGGTTTCGGCCGCTACGGCTTCTACCGTTCCAGCTTCTACCGTCCGTATTTCTACGATCCCTTCTTCTACCCGAGCCGGGTGGACGAGATCGTGCGCAACCAGTATGAGCGCCAGCTGAACGTGACCATCAACACCGCCAGCGGCCGCAAACTGTACGACGTGACCGTGCACAACTCCAGCCGCGTGCGTTCGACGCCGCGCGCCATGCCGGCCCTGGTGCAAAGCGCCTTTGCCGGCTTCCCCGGCCAGAGCGGCGTGGCGCGCCAGGTCGATGTCGAGATTCCGGACCAGGAACCGGCCATCATCAAGGCCGGGACGCCGGCGCCGACGGTGAAGTAAGCGCGCCGCATGGTGACCACCGGGACGCCCAGGCGTCCCGTTTTCTTTTAGAACCCGTTTCAAAATGAGCAGGGCGCCGCGACGCAGACAGTGCGCCTGCACGGCAAGGAGCGGCAACGACGCCATGGTCTTTTTGAAACGGGTTCTTAGGGGAGCAGGATCGACGAACCCGTGGTCTTGCGCGCCTCCAGGTCGATATGGGCCTGGGCAACGTCGGCCAGCTTGTAGCGCTGGCGCACGTCGACCTGCACCGCGCCGCTGGACACCACGCCGAACAAGGATGCGGCCGAGGCTTCCAGGTCCTCGCGCTTGGCCACATAGCTCATCAGGGTGGGACGGGTCAGGAACAGGGAGCCGCGGTTGGCCAGGTCGGCCAGGTTGACGCCCTCCACCGGACCGGAGGCGTTGCCGAAGCTGACCATGGTGCCCAGCGGCTGCAGGCAGTCCAGCGAACCGATGAAGGTATCCTTGCCGATCGAATCGTACACGGCGCGCACGCCCTGACCGCCGGTCAGCTCGCGCACCCGCTCGGTGAAGTTTTCCTTGTTGTAGTTGATGACGTGGGCCGCGCCGTGTTCCAGCGCCAGCGCCGCCTTCTCGTCCGAACCGGCGGTGCCGATCAGGGTCACGCCCAATACCTTGGCCCACTGGCAGGCGATCAGGCCCACCCCGCCGGCGGCGGCGTGGAACAAAATGGTGTCGCCGGCCTTGAGGTGCACGGTGCGGTGCAGCAGGTACTGCACGGTCAGCCCTTGCAGCATCATGGCGGCGGCCGTGTCGAAACCGATGTTGTCCGGCAGGACCAGCAACTGCGAGGCCGGCAGGTTGCGCGCCTCGGCATAGGCGCCGATGGGCCGGCCCGCATAGGCCACGCGGTCGCCCGGCTTGACGCTGGTCACCCCCTCGCCCACCGCCTCGACCACGCCGGCGCCTTCCATGCCGAGCGCGCCCGGCAGCTGCTGCGGATACAGGCCGGTGCGGAAATAGATATCGATGAAGTTCAGGCCGATGGCCTCATGCCGGACCTGGGCTTCGCCGGGACCGGGCGCGCCCAGCTCCACATCCACCAGTTCCATCACTTCCGGGCCGCCGGTGCGGGCCATGCGTATCGCCTTGGTCATGCCATCCTCCTGTATCGGTGAGATGGCAAGTGTAGCGCGCCTGATTCAGGCCTGCTTGGCGCGCCCCTGCAGCTGGGACAGCACCAGGTGGGCCGAGGCCAGGTTGGTGGCGCACGGCGTGTTGTGCACGTCGCAGGCGCGCACCAGGGCGTTGATGTCAGGTTCGTGCGGCTGCGGGGTCATGGGGTCGCGCAGGAAGATCACGCAGTCGATCATGCCTTCCACCAGCAGGGAGCCGATCTGCAGGTCGCCGCCGAAGGGGCCGGAGTGCTTGCGGTCGACTTCCAGCCCCAGTTCATTGACCAGGCGGCCGCCGGTGGTGCCGGTGGCGACAAGGCTGCAGCCGGCCAGGAACTCGCGGTACTCACCGGCCAGGGTGATCATGTCGTCTTTTTTCTTGTCGTGGGCAATCAGGGCGATGCGGGTTTTCATAACGTGATCCGTCGTGGTTATTTTTTGGACAGCAGATAGATCCCCGCCAGCACCAGGGCCGTGCCGGCCAGCTGCCATGCGGTGATGGGCTCGCCCAGCATGAGCGCGCCCAGGAACAGGGTGGAGACCGGGCCGATCATACCAGCCTGGGAGGCGGCGCCGGCGCCCACCCGCTCGACGGCGGTCATGGTCATGAACACCGGCGCCACGGTGCACAGCAGGCCGTTGATCAAGGAGAGGCCGTAGACCGGCAGCGGCTGCAGCAGACCCGAGGCGGGCCGCAGGACGAAGAACTGGCCTATGCAGGCGGCGCTGGAAACACACATGGCGTAAGCCACCAGGCGCAGCGAGCCTAGGCGCTTGACCATCTCGCCGGACAGCAGCAGATAACCGGCGTAGGCCAGCGCCGAGCCCAGCACCAGGGCCGAACCCAGCGCCACGTTGGCGCCGCCCTGCAGGTCGTGGATGAACACCAGCACGATGCCACCGTAGGAAATCAGCAGCGCCAGCCACTGCACGCGGCTGATGTGCTGCTTGAGCCAGAAGGCCGACACCAGCAGCACGAAGGTGGGCGTGAGGAACAGGATCAGGCGCTCCAGCCCGACGGTAATGTACTGCAGGCCAAGGAAGTCGAGAAAGCTGGACAGGTAGTAGCCGATCAGGCCCATGACCACGATGCGGGCGCGGTCGGCGCCCGACAGCGGCGGCGCCGTGCGCATCTTCCACAGCGCGACGGCGGCAAACACCGGCAGCGAGAAGATCATGCGGAAGGCGATCACGGTGACGGCGTCCAGCTGGTAGCGGTACATCAGCTTGGCGACGATGGCCTTGGTCGAAAACAGCACGGCGCCGGCAATGGCCAGCGCCAGCCCGCCCAGGTACGCTGCCCTGCCCCGCCCCGCATCCGCCTGAATGTTTTCCATGCCTCAATTGTAAGACATCGCGCGCGGCCGCGTGAAACCGGCATCCGTCTGATCTGCCTCAAGCGCACGCCAGGTAGCGGGAAGGACGGTAACAGTACACTGTTTGCTTGACCACCTCCTGTCCCCGGCATAGAGTGAGGCACGCATGACACGCAGCAGACATCCGAAGAAGGAAATCGAAGCGGCGCTAAAGCATGCCGAGCTGCATGGCTGGCTTGTCATACAAGGTGCTCACCACGCTTGGGGAGCCATGTACTGCCCGTTTAACAGTAAAGACTGCCGTGGCGGCGAACACTGCATCACGCAGATATGGAGTACGCCTCGCAGTGCGGGAGGCTACGCCAGGAACTTGAGGCGGGTGGTCGATAACTGTACGCAATTAAATCCTTAGCAGGGGTCACAAAGGGGAACTCAGCATGGAATTCTTTTTTTCGCTACGCTATCGTCTTGCTCCGGACGAGGACGATATAGACCAGATCATGGGCCGACTGGAAAAAGCCGGATGCACCGATGCCGTCATAGGCAGCGGGCGGCCGGGTTGGCTGGCGTTCGATTTTTGCCGCGAATCCGCCGATCGTCACGACGCAGTGAGGTCCGCAATTGAGGACATACGCCACGCGCTGCCGCTCGCCAGCCTTGAAACCGCTGCACCCGAGTATGCCGACAAGATGGCCCGGGACATGGGGCTGCTCAACCACGCCGCCCCGCTCTGCAACTGAACCGTCACACGGCCTGCTGCGTCCACCGCATGGTTATCAAAACAGCAAACACCGGCGGCGCCACATAGCAGCCTGCCCGCGCCATCCATCCTGCCTCCTTTCATGCGATATCAGCCGCGCCCGGCGGTGATCCGGCAAGGCCACTATGCTAGAATGTCGGCCTCACCGAGATACCGTCGAAGGAAGATCTAACATGGCTGGACACAGCAAATGGGCCAATATCAAGCATAAAAAGGCTGCAACGGACGCTAAGCGAGGCAAAATCTGGACGCGCCTGATCAAGGAGATCACGGTTGCGGCGCGCATGGGCGGCGGCGACGCCAACGCCAACCCGCGCCTGCGTCTGGCCATGGAAAAGGCGCAGGACGCCAACATGCCCAAGGATAACGTGCAGCGCGCCATCAACCGCGGCACCGGCGGCGAGGACGGCGCCAACTACGAGGAAGTCCGCTACGAGGGCTACGGCATCGGCGGCGCCGCCATCATCGTCGACTGCATGACCGACAACCGCGTGCGCACCGTGGCCGAAGTCCGCCACGCCTTCAGCAAATACGGCGGCAACATGGGTACCGAGAATTCGGTGTCCTTCATGTTCAAGCATTGCGGCCAGTTCCTGTTCGCTCCCGGCACCAGCGAGGATGCGCTGATGGAAGCGGCCCTGGAAGCCGGCGCCGAGGACGTGGTGACGGACGAGGAAGGCGGCATCGAAGTAACCTGCAACCCGCACGACTTCGCCACCGTGAAGGATGCGCTGGAAGCGGCCGGCTTCAAGGCCGAAGTGGCCGAGATCATCATGAAGCCCGCCACCGAAACCGTATTTACCGGCGACGACGCCATCAAGATGCAAAAACTGCTGGACGCCCTGGAAAACCTGGACGACGTGCAGGAAGTGTATTCGAACGCGCTGATCGAGAACTGATCGCGCCAGCGTTGGGGACCGTAACACCAGCACGGCGGCCGAGGGCCGCCGTCGGTGTATTAAGAATCATAAACTCACGAACAGCACTATGAAAATTTTGGTAGTCGGCTCCGGCGGCCGTGAACATGCGCTGGCTTGGAAACTGGCGCAATCGGAACGTGTCCAGATGGTGTACGTCGCCCCGGGCAACGGCGGCACCGGCCGCGACGCGCGCCTGCACAACCTGCCCATCACCGACCTGCACGAACTGGCCAGTTTCGTCGAGCGCGAGCACATCGCCCTGACCGTGGTCGGACCTGAGACCCCGCTGGCCGGCGGCATCGTCAACCTGTTCCGCTCGCGCGGGCTGAAGGTGTTCGGCCCGACCAAAGAGGCGGCGCAGCTGGAGTCGTCCAAGGACTTCGCCAAGGCCTTCATGCAGCGCCACGGCATCCCGACCGCCACCTACCAGACCTTCTCCGACGCGGCCGCCGCCCACGCCTACGTGGACGCCCAGGGCGCCCCCATCGTCATCAAGGCCGACGGCCTGGCGGCCGGCAAGGGCGTGGTGGTGGCCATGTCGCTGGAGGAAGCGCACGCCGCCGTCGACCACATGCTGTCCGATAACGCCTTTGGCGACGCCGGCGCCCGCATCGTGATCGAGGAATTCCTGGCCGGCGAGGAAGCCAGCTTCATCGTCATGTGCGACGGCAAGCATGTGCTGCCGCTGGCCACCAGCCAGGACCACAAGCGCCTCAAGGACCACGACGAAGGCCCGAACACGGGCGGCATGGGCGCCTACTCGCCGGCCCCCATCGTCACGCCGTCCATGCACGCGCGCGTCATGCGCGAGATCATCAACCCCACCATCGCGGGCATGACCAAGGATGGCATCCCCTTCACCGGCTTCCTGTACGCCGGCCTGATGATAGACGCCGCCGGCAATCCGAAAACGCTGGAATTCAACTGCCGCATGGGCGACCCGGAAACCCAGCCCATCATGGCGCGCCTGAAGACCGACCTGGTGTCGGTGATGGAGCACGCCGTCAACGGCACGCTGGACGCGGTGGAACTGGAATGGGACCGCCGCACCGCCGTGGGCGTGGTGCTGGCCGCCGCCGGCTATCCGGACGCGCCGGTCAAGGGCGCCGTGATCGAAGGCATCCCGGCCGACACCGCGGAAACCGTGACCTTCCACGCCGGCACCGCCGAAGTGGATGGCAAGCTGCAGGTCAGCGGCGGCCGCGTGCTGTGCGTGGTCGGCCTGGGCGACAGCGTCAAGCTGGCCCAGCGCCAGGCCTACGACGCCGTCGACCAGATCCATTTCGACGGCGCGCAGTGCCGCCGCGACATCGGCTGGCGCGGCCTGAAGCACTAAGCGGATAACGGCACCGTGACCCAGACCACGCCCAACCCGGCGGCCGTCAAGGCCTGGCTGCTGCAGCTGCAGGAGCGCATCGTCGCGTCCCTGCAGGGCGTGGACGGCGGCGTGTTCCTGCGCGACGAATGGCAGCGGCCCGAAGGTGGCGGCGGCATCTCGCGCCTGGTGGAGGACAGCCACGTGATCGAGCGCGGCGGGGTCAATTTCTCGCACGTGCAGGGGGCCAGGCTGCCACCCTCGGCGGCGGCGGCCCGGCCCGAACTGGGCGGCCAGCCGTGGGAAGCCATGGGCGTGTCGCTGGTGATCCATCCGCGCAATCCGTACGCGCCGACGGTGCACATGAACGTGCGCTTCTTCAGCACCAGCACCAACGACGGCCAGCCGGTATGGTGGTTCGGCGGCGGCATGGACCTGACGCCCTACTACGGCAACGTGGACGACGTGCGCCACTTCCACCGGACCTGCCGCGACGCGCTGGAACCGCACGGCGCCCAGCTGCACGCCCACTTTAAAAAGTGGTGCGACGAGTACTTCTACCTCAAGCACCGGCAGGAAGCGCGCGGCGTGGGCGGCATCTTCTTCGACGACTACAACGAAGCGGGCTTCGAGGACAGCTTTGCCATGGTGCGCAGCGTGGGCGAGGCCTTCCTGCCGGCCTACCAGCCCATCCTGGAAGCGCGCAAGGACACGCCCTACGGCGAGCGCGAACGCGATTTCCAGGCCTACCGGCGCGGCCGCTATGTCGAATTCAACCTGGTGTTCGACCGCGGCACCCTGTTCGGCCTGCAGTCGGGCGGCCGCACCGAGGCCATCCTGATGTCCATGCCGCCGGTGGTCAAGTGGCGCTACCGCTGGCATCCGGACGACGGCACGCCCGAAGCGGCGCTCTACACCGACTTCCTGCCCCACCGCGACTGGCTCACGACGTGAGACCCTGCATCGCATTGCTGGGAGGTAGCTACGATCCCGTGCATCGCGGTCATGTCGAACTCGGCGCGTACTTCGCGGCGCGCCTGCCGGCCGACCAGTTGCGCGTGGTTCCGGCCGGGCTGCAGTGGCAAAAATCCGGGGCCCAGGCCACGGCGGAGCAGCGCGCCGCCATGGCGGCGCTGGCGTTCAGCGATCTGCCCTGCCCGGTCGTGATCGACCGCCAGGAAATCGAGCGCGCCGCCGGGGGTGTGCCTAGCTACACGGTGGACACCCTGCGCAACCTGCGCGCCGAATTGGGGCCGGACGCCTGCCTGGTGCTGCTGATGGGCGCCGACCAGCTGCAGCGCCTGGACACCTGGCGCGCGTGGCGCGAATTATTCACCCTGGCGCACCTCTGCGTGGCGGCGCGGCCGGGATATGAGCTGGACGGCGCCGGGCTACCGGCGGCCGTCGCGGCGGAAATCGGACAGCGCCAGACCGGCCTGCCCGGCATCCGCAAGCAGGCACACGGTCTGGTACACCTGGCGCGCGACTTCGCGGTGGAGATCTCGTCCACCGCCATCCGTGCGGCATTACAACGGGGGGAGCATGCGGACTCGCTTGTCCCGCCGCTGGTGCTAGACTATATTGAACAACATCATCTATACAAATAACACTAATGGATATCAAAAAACTGCAAACCCTGGTCGTTGACGCGCTCGAAGACGTCAAGGGCCAGGACATCGTCCTGTTCGACACCACCCACCTCACCAGCCTGTTCGACCGCATCGCCATCGCTTCCGGCACCTCGAACCGCCAGACCAAGGCCCTGGCCGCGTCCGTGCGCGACAAGGTCAAGGACGCCGGCGGCGACGTCTACGGCCTGGAAGGCGAGGACACCGGTGAATGGGTGCTGGTGGACCTGGGCGACATGATCGTCCACATCATGCAGCAGCCTATCCGCGCCTACTACCGCCTGGAAGAAATCTGGGGCGACAAGCCGGTGAAACTGGGCGCCGCCAAGCGCAAGTCGACCAAGGAAGGCGAGGAAGCCGCCGCGCCGAAGAAGATCAGCAGCCACCTGGCCGCCGGCAAGAAGGCCGTGGCCGCCGAAGCCGTGGTCGAGAAAAAGCCGCGCGCGCCGCGCAAGACCGCCGTCAAGGCCGAGGGCGAGGCCAAGCCGGCCAAGAAAGCCGCCGCCATCCCGGCCGGCAAGAAGGTGAAGGTTGCCGCACCCAAGGCCGTGGTGGCCTCGGCCGCCGCCCACAAGGCCGCCACCAAGCCGCGCGCGCCGAAAGCCGCCGCCGACAAGGAAGCGCCGGCCAAGACTGTCATCAAGCGCATCAAGAAGCCGGCCGCCGAGTAAGGACGCATGCAGCTCATCATCGCTGCCGTCGGCCACAAGATGCCGGCCTGGATAGAGACCGGCTACGCCGAATACGCCAAGCGCATGCCGCCCGAGCTCAAGCTGGTGCTCAAGGAAATCAAGCCGGTGGAGCGCTCCGGCAGCAAGACCGCCGCCACCGCCATGGCGCTGGAGCGCGAGCGCATCGAGGCGGCCCTGCCGAAATCGGTGCGCATCATCGCGCTCGATGAACGCGGCAAGGACCTGACCTCGGTGGGCCTGGCGCGCCAGCTGGAAGCCTGGCAGCAGGATGGCCGCGACACCGCCTTCCTGATCGGCGGCGCCGACGGCCTCGATCCCGAACTCAAGGCCCGCGCCGAGGGCCTGATACGCATCTCCAGCATGACCCTGCCGCACGGCATGGTGCGCGTGATGCTGGCCGAGCAGCTGTACCGCGCCTGGAGCATCACCCAGAACCACCCCTATCACAGGGTTTGAACCATGGCCAAACCGGCTGACAATAAAATCTACCTGGCCTCGAAAAGCCCGCGCCGGCGAGAACTGCTGCGCCAGATCGGCGTTGATTTCGAGCTGCTGCTGCTGCGCAGCGACGGCCCGCGCGGCGCCGACGTGACCGAGGACGTGCTGCCCGGCGAGGCCGCGCTGGACTACGTGGCCCGCGTGGCCAGGGAAAAGGCGGCGTTTGCCTACACGGTGCAGCAGCGCCGCCACCTGACCCCGCGTCCGGTGCTGTCCGCCGACACCACGGTCACGCTGGACGGCGCCATCCTGGGCAAGCCGGCCGACCTGGCCGAGGCCACCGATATGCTGCAGCGCCTGTCCGGCCGCACGCATGAAGTCCTGACCTCGGTGGCGGTGCATGGCGACGGCTTCAGCGGCCAGGTCACGCAGATATCCGAGGTGCGCTTCGCGGTACTGGCGCCAGCCGCCATCGCCGCCTATTGCGCCACCCAGGAGCCCTACGACAAGGCCGGCGCCTACGGCATCCAGGGCCTGGCCGCCGTGTTCATCGAGCACATTACCGGCAGCCATTCCGGCATCATGGGCCTGCCCCTGTTCGAGACCGCGCAACTGCTCAAGCAGGCCGGTTTGCCCCTGCCCTGAGCCGCGTGTATGATCCTCGTTCACCTCCCATTTAAGAAGGTTGGAGGCCGCTTCAAAATGTGCAGGACCAGGCGCAGCGCCGAAGACAGTGCGTTAGCACGGCAAGGCGCTGCCACGACGCCCTGCGCATTTTTAAGCGGCCTCCGCGAGACATATGACTGAAGACATTCTGATCAACATCACCCCGCAGGAAACGCGCGTCGCGTTAATTGTGCAGGGCGCGGTGCAGGAACTGCACATCGAGCGCACCCTGACGCGCGGCCTGGCGGGCAACGTCTATTCCGGCAAGGTGGTGCGGGTGCTGCCCGGCATGCAGTCAGCCTTCATCGACATCGGCCTGGAACGCGCCGCCTTCCTGCACGTGGCCGACATCTGGGAAGCGCGCCCGCACGACGGCAGCTCCAGCGCCGCCCCCACCCCCATCGAGAAAATCCTGTTCGACGGCCAGGTGCTGACGGTGCAGGTGATCAAGGACCCGATAGGCACCAAGGGCGCGCGCCTGTCCACGCAGATTTCCATCGCCGGCCGCATGCTGGTCTACCTGCCGCAGGACTCGCACATCGGCGTCTCGCAAAAGATAGAGAAGGAATCCGAGCGCGAAGCCCTGCGCACGCGCCTGCAAAACCTGCTGCCGGCCGACGAGAAAGGCGGCTACATCGTGCGCACCCAGGCCGAGGACGCGACCGATTCCGACATCGCGGCCGACATCGATTACCTGCGCAAGACCTGGGCCGCGATCTGCAAGGGCGCCCGCACCCGCCCGGCCGCCACCCTGCTGCACCAGGACCTGAGCCTGTCGCAGCGCGTGCTGCGCGACTTTGTCCACGACGACACCGCCACCATCCAGGTCGACTCGCGCGAGAACCACATCGCCCTGACCGAATTCGCCCAGGCCTACACGCCCAGCGTGCTGCCGCGCCTGCACCACTACACGGGCGAGCGCCCGCTGTTCGACCTGTACGGGGTGGAGGAGGAAATCCTGCGCGCGCTGGGGCGCCGCGTGGACCTGAAATCGGGCGGCTACCTGATCGTCGACCAGACCGAGGCCATGACCACCATCGACGTGAACACCGGCGGCTTCGTAGGCGGGCGCAATTTCGCCGATACCATCTTCAAGACCAACCTGGAGGCGGCGCATGCCATTGCCCGCCAGCTGCGGCTGCGCAACCTGGGCGGCATCATCATCCTGGACTTCATCGACATGGAGAACAACGAGCACCGCAACGCCGTGCTGCAGGAACTCAAGAAAACCCTGGCGCGCGACCGCACCAAGGTCTCGGTGAGCGGCTTCTCGGCCCTGGGGCTGGTGGAGATGACGCGCAAGCGCACCCGCGAATCGCTGGCCCATATCCTGTGCGAACCCTGCCCGGCCTGCGCCGGCAAGGGCCAGGTGAAAACCTCGCGCACCATCTGCTACGAAATCCTGCGCGAACTGATGCGCGAAGCCAAGCAGTTCAATCCGCGCGAATTCCGCATCCTGGCCTCGCAGGAAGTGGTGGATTTGTTCCTGGAAGAGGAATCCCAGCACCTGGCCATGCTGGGCGATTTCATCGGCAAGAAGATTTCGCTGCAGGTGGAGAATACCTATCACCAGGAGCAGTACGATGTCATTTTGATGTGATGCGCCACCTCATCCACATCGACAGCTTACTTCACAAGCAATTCCTCACCGTGCCGTCAGCAGCGCATCGGTGATCACCGTGAACAAGTGCCCCGAGCGCGCTGCCGCGCTCGGCTGTTCCCGTATCCAGGCCAGCGCCGCTATCAGCGCGAACAGCTCGACGCCGTCGACATCCTTGCGCGCCTTGCCTTCGGATTGAGCACGCTCCAGCAGCGAGGTCCCCGCGCTGCGCAACGCCACGCAGGATGTGTGCAGCGCGGAGTCCGGGTCCTCGATGGCATTCATCATCAAGCCCAGCACGCCCCTATGGCTGTAGGTAAATGCGATGGTCTCCTCCAGCCATAGCACCAGCGCTTCTTCCGACGATTTCAACGACGTCAACAACTCGGCCCGCGCCGCCAGCGCCTCGAAACTGGTGCGCAGCAGCGCCTCCAGCAGTGCTTCCTTGGTCGGAAAATGGCGGTACAAGGTACCCAGCCCGACCTCGGCCCGCCTTGCCACATCGCGCAAGGAAAAATCCGCCCCGTGTTCCGTGACCGCTTCCTGCGCCACCGCTAGCAGGCGGTCGTAATTTTTTTTTGCATCTGCGCGCATACCACCCCATTGACAAACGGAGCAGTGCTCCGGATAATGAACTTATTCGGAGCGGCGCTCCGTTTCTGTCATTTTATTGATTCTCAGGAGAAAATGCAATGTCGACCAATACGATGAAAGCCATCCAACAACATCGCTTCGGCGGCCCGGAAGTGCTGCGCTATGAGGACGCGCCCATGCCCGAGCTCCGGCAGGGTGAGGTGCTGGTCCGGGTCCACGACGTGGGCTTGAACCCGCCCGACTGGTATCTGCGGGACGGCTACAAGATGCTGCCGCCGGAATGGCAGCCAGCGGTGACGTTCCCGGTGATACTCGGCACGGACATTTCAGGCGTGGTGGAAGCCGTGGCTGACGATGTGACGGGCTTCTCGCCGGGCGATGCCGTGTACGCCATGGTCCGTTTCCCGAGCGGATTGGCCGGCGGCAGCCGCGCCTACGCGCAATACGTGAGCGTCCCGGTGGAGGAATTGGCGCTCAAGCCTGGCGGAATAGACCATGTGCACGCGGCGGCGGCGCCCATGTCCTTGCTGACGGCATGGCAGTTCATGATTGAATTGGGCCATGACGTGCCCAATCCGCTCCAACCGAATCAACACCAGCCCGTGGAACTCAGCGGCAAGACCGTGCTGGTCAACGGCGCCTCCGGCGGCGTGGGCCACTTCGCGGTTCAGCTGGCAAAATGGAAGGGGGCGCGTGTGATCGCCGTGGCGTCGGGAGCCCATGAAGCCTTCGTGCGCAGCCTGGGCGCGGACGAATTCATCGACTACACCACGACCCGGGCCGAGGAGCGGCTTCGTGACCTCGACCTGGTCATCGATGCGGTGGGCGGCCCTACGACCGGCCGCTTTTTACGCACCCTCAAGCGAGGTGGCGCCCTCTTCCCGATTTTCCCGCTGGGATTTGACGGCCAGGACGAGGCCGCACAGCTGGGTGTGACGGTCTCGTCCGTTCAGGTGCGTTCCAGCGGCAGGCAACTGGCCCAGCTTGCGCAACTGCTGGAGGCTGGAACCCTGCGCGTGGGCGTCGATAGCACCTACCCACTGGAAGATGCGGCAAGTGCGCACGAGCGCGCTTCCCGTGGCGGGGTACAAGGAAAAATCGTCCTCACGGTCAACTAAGACGCCCGGCAGCGTATGAACAAGGAAGACGGTATGTCAACCATCAAGCAAGCAGTCGACGACCTGCTCAATCCCGGCCTCTCTGCCCAGGCATCCCTGGATGCGCACTTCGCTCCGGACTTTCACCAGCGCGTGAACGGCAAATGGATCAACCGCGCCGCATTCTTCGACGCCATCATGCGGCTGCGGGCATCGCTGGCGCAGGCGACGGTGACGGTGCTGGATGAACTCGGCGCCGGCGAGCACTACGCCGAGCGGCACCGGATCAGCCTGCTCATGCGCGACGGGCAGGCGATCCACCAGGAGGTGTACTTGTTCGCGCGGCGCGACCGTGACGGACGCTTCGTGCGCATCGAAGAGGTGACCATGGCGGTCAGCGCTGACCAGGACTCTGGTGGTCCATCTTTTCCACCAGAAAGTCGATGAAACTCCGGAGCTTGAGTGGCTGATGGCGCCGGCTGGGATAGACGGCAAACAGCCGGCCCTGATAGGTTTGATCGACCTCGCCACTGTGCACCAGGCGCCCGCTGGCGAGGTCGCCGGCCACCAGCCAGCCGGGCAGCAACGCCGCGCCGACGCCGGCCATGACGGCGTGATAGCTCAAGGTGGCGTCATTCGAGCGCATCGCCACTGGCTGGTCCGGGACCAGCTCCATCCCCTGGACCGGCATCTTGGGGCGGCCGAATTGCATCTGGTTGGGCATGATCATCGCGGGCAGGCGGGCGGCGCCCGCCTGGCTGTTCGAGGCGGAGCGCGCCAGGAACTCCGGCGTGGCCACGCAGTAAAACGGCACATCGCATAGCTGCCGCGAAATCAGGCTTTGCGAGGCATCGTTCTTCATGCGCAGCGCAAGATCAAAGCCTTCGGCCACCAGATCGACCATGCGGTTTTCCAGGTGCACATCGAGCCGGACCTCGGGACAGCGCTGCTGATACTCGGCGATCAGCGCGGCGAAGCGCGGCGTCGCGATCCACACCGGCGCACTGACTTTCAACTCGCCGCGTGGCGGCCCGGTGACATGGCTGACCGACGCCACGCCGGCGTCCAGCATCTCCAGCGCCTGCATGGCTTGCTCGTGGAACAGCCTGCCCGCCTCCGTCAGGCTCATGCTGCGGCTGCTGCGGTTCAGCAGGCGTGCACCCAGGCTGCGTTCCAGGCGCGCCAGGTGCTTGCTGACCATGGGCGGCGCCATGCCCAGGCGCTGGCCGGCGGCAGTCAAACTTCCGCTGTCCACGATCTCGCAAAAAACACGCAGGCCGATCAAGTCCATCATCGTCAATGTTTCCTCGTCAGGAAATGATGGCTTGCCTTTGCAAACATCGATTTCCAAATCAAGAAAGCATACCATCAGTTCACGACCAACTCTGGATCACGACACATGACTTCATCACCACGTACCGGCCGCAGCCGGTATTTATCCGCTGGACTCTGGTTCGCCCAGTTCGCCGTGGCCACCGTCTTTGCCGCCTCGGGTTTGTGCAAGCTGTTGATGCCAATTGCCGACCTCAGCGCCATGATGACCTGGCCGGGAGACTACCCCTTACCCTTTGTGCGGGCGATCGGCGTGGTGGACCTGCTGGGCGCCGCCGGCATGCTGCTGCCCTCGCTGACCCGCATCCGGCCCCGCTTGACGGTCCTTGCGGCGGCTTGCTGCGTACTGCTGCAAGCGCTGGCCATCGGTTTTCATGCAAGCAGGGGCGAATTCTCCGTGTTGCCGCTGAACCTGGTACTGCTGCCGCTGTGCGTACTGGTGCTATGGGGGCGCGCAACACGCCTGCCGATCAGGGAGCGCAACGCATGACAACGAGCACCGCAACGCCGTGCTGCCGGAGCTGAAGAAAACCTTGGCGCACGACCGCGCCAAGGTCTCGGTGAGGGGCTTCCTGGCGCCGCCCGCTTCACATGAGGCTGGACAAGAGCTGGGCCAGCCGGGCGCTGTCGACCGGCTTGGCAAAGAAGTAGTCGAAGCCGGCTGCCAGCGCGGCGTCGCGGTCCTGATCCTGCCCATAGCCCGTGACGGCGACCAGCACTGCCGCCGCCATGGCCGGCATGCGCCTGAGCTGGCGCGCCAGTTCGTTGCCATCCATGTCGGGCAAGCCGATGTCGAGCAGGCAGACATCCGGCGCCTGGCCGCGCACCCGTTCCATGGCCCGCTGCGGATGGTATTCGACCGCCACCTGGTGCCCCAGCGCCTCGATGAACATGCCCAGCATCTGGGCGGCGTCCGCGTTATCGTCCACGATCAGCACCTTGAGGGCTCCGGCGGGGGCCGCAGCAGCGGTGCCGCGCACCGGCGCCGCCAGCCCCTCCTGCGCCTCGTCCACGCGCGGCAGGCAGACCACGAAGCGGCTGCCCTGCTCTACGCCAGGGCTGTGCACCGTGATCGAGCCGCCGTGCAGCTGCACCAGGCTCTTGACCAGCGCCAGCCCTATCCCCAGGCCGCCTTGCGAGCGGTCCGACGCGCGGTCGGCCTGGGTGAACAAGTCGAACACGGCGTCCTGCAGCCCGGGCGCGATGCCGATGCCGTTGTCGGACACGGCCAGCTTGACCAGGCCGGCGCCGGACTCCAGCTCCAGCACGATCTCGCCGCCCTCGGGCGTGTATTTCGCGGCGTTGTTGAGCAGGTTGGCCGCCACCTGCACCAGGCGCTTGGCGTCGCCGCGCACCATGGCGGCCTGCGGCGGCATGTGCAGCGCCAGGCGGTGCCGCCGCGTTTCGATCAGCGGCCGCACCTGCTCCACCGCGTCGGACAATATCCGCTTCAGGTCCAGCACGCTGCTGTCCAGCGTGACCAGCCCGCGCGTCACGCGCGACACGTCCAGCAAGTCATCCACCAGGCCGGTCATGTGCCTGACCTGGCGCGTGATGATGCCGCTGGTCTGGCGAATGCGGGCCTGGTCAGCGTGGCCCAGCATCAGCAGGTCGGCGGCGGCGGCAATCGGCGCCATGGGGTTGCGCAGCTCGTGGGCCAGCATGGCCAGGAACTCGTCCTTGCGGCGGTCGGCTTCGCGCAGGGCGTCTTCCGCCCGCACATGGTCGCTGATATCCATTTGCGCCACCACCGAGCCGACGATGCGGCCCTGGGCATCCTTGACCGGCGCCCCGGTGATCAGCACCGTCCTGCACACCGGCGGCACATCGAATGATTCAATGGCGACGATGTCGCGCGGGTTTTCCTCGCCGGCCAGGATGCGGGCGGTGGCCCATTCGCGCGGCGCCAGCCGGCGGCCATGGCGCTCCGTGTGGTCGGCCCACCAGCCCCGCCATGACGCAAACTGCTCCATGCCCTGCGGCTGCGGATGGGCCTCGCCCCACAGCTGCCGGTGCGCCGCGTTGGCCAGCAGGATGGCGCCGTTGATATCGCTGACCACGATGCCCACCGGCGCCGCCTGCAGCAGGGCATTGAGCTTCTGCCGCTCGGAATCGGCCACCTGCGCCGCCTCCAGCGCCGCCTGCTCGCTGCGGCGCAGCGTCTCGGTCATGCGCCGCTGGCCGGTGATGTCCTTGAACAGGGCCGCCACCTTGGGGCCGTCTTCCTCGTCTATCCTGAAGGCGAACACATCGAACCAGCGGCCGAGCGCCCTGGCCTCGTTTTCAAAGCGGACCGCCTCGCCGGTCGCCGCCACCCGGCCATACATCTCAAACCAGTAGGCCTCATGGTCGGGGGCAAGTTCGCGCATGGTCTTGCCAACCGCGTCGGCCAGGCCGCTCTGCTGCTGGAAGCTCGGATTGAGTTCGCAGAAGCGGTAGTCGCAAGGCCGGCCGCCGGCATCGTTGATCATCTCGATGATGCAAAAGCCCTGGTCTATGCTGGCGAACAGGGAGCGGTAGCGCGCCTCGCTCTTCCGGAGCGCCGATTCGGTCAGCTTGCGGTCGTGCACATCGGTCGATGTTCCAAACCACATCTCCACCGCGCCGGACTGGGGATCGCGCAAGGGTTGGGCGCGCACCAGGAACCAGCGGTACTCGCCGCTGGCCGAGCGGATGCGGTGCTCGACGCTGAAACTGTCCCCGGCCACCGTGGCCCGGCTCCAGGCCTCCATGGTGGCCGCATGGTCGTCCGGATGGACGAAGTCGCCGGACACCTCGGCCGGCGTGCTGCTGTCCAGGGCTACCCCGGTGTATTCTGTCCACTGGCGGTTGAAGTACACACCGCGGCCGGCGGCGTCCACGATCCACACGATTTGCGGTATCGCATCGGCCATGGTGCGGAAGTCTGGCAGGGCTGACATGGATGGGCGGGAGTCGCTTGCGGTCACAGGATGGGGACCGGGGTCCAGTGCAGCTGCTGCGCTATCTTGGCGCGGTAGGGTGTCATGATGTCCGCCGGGATGGGCGCACGTATTGTTCGGCCTTGTCGCGGGCCTGGCCCTGCAGGGCGGACAGGTAGTCCAGCGCTTCCGCCAGGTCCGGCACGCGGCCGTTCAACCGGGCGAACTTGGCCGGCTTCCAGATCAGCGAGCCCCAGCCTGTGCAGACTATCTTCATCGTGCTCCGGCGCGGTTCAGCCAGGCCCCCAGCGCCAGGCCGAGTCCGAACACGGTGTAGACCACGGCCAGCGAGCGGCGCGACACCCGTTTTTCGTAGCCGGGATGCAGGGCGCGCGGGGTCACCTTGTAATCAACCAGGCAGGCCACGGCCGAGGCTGCCATGCCCGCTGCCAGGGTCGCGCCGGGCGACTTGCGGTCCAGCACCTTGCCGGCGGTTTGCTCGAAGATGCTGGCCCAGAAGTGGGCGCTGGCGTGGTGGAAGGCGTAGCCCACCAGGGTGTATTTCCAGCTGGGCGTGTTGCGCTGGAAGGCTTCGCGGCCCCAGGCATAGTGGCTGACCGCGTTCATGGCGGCCGGCGCGCTGCCGGTTTCCTTGCTGGAGCACAGCGCCAGCGCGGCAGCCGAGGCCACCCCAGCCACCGTGCCCGGCACCATGCCCTTGATGACGACGGTTTTCCAGTTATCCATGGCGGCGCTCGCTTTTCGTGTGGGCTAAAACCCCACGATACCGAAAAAGCGCCGCCCCCGGCGCACCCGACTAATACGTCACTGCGTAGTCCTTGGGGAACTTGCGGGCGCTGAAGGCTTTTTTCTGGGTCCAGTCCAGCGCCGGAGCGGTCCAGTAGGAATCGCTGGCAGGCAGGCCCAGCGGCAGGAAGCCTTCCGAGGCGATGTACATGCTGCCACTGTTGGAGTACCAGTCGGCCAGCTCGGGCTGGTGGCCGACGAAGCCCAGGGTCAGGAAGCCATCCTTGGTGAAGTTGGACGGCTCGCTCCACACCGCCTTGTGCACGGCGTGCAGGGCGCTGCGCACCTGGCCTTCCGGCAGGCTGGCCGGCAGCTGCTTGCGCCAGGCCATCAGCGCCAGCGGCTGGAAGGCCGCCGTGCGGTAGGTCAGCGAGCGGCCTATGGGCGGATAGGCGCCGTCCGGACCAATGAAGCGCTCCAGGTGCTCGCCGTAGCGCTGCATGCGCTTCAAGGCCTGCGGCAGCATCTCCTCCGGCTTGCCGCCGTTGAACGGACCCTTGTACTTGACCAGCACTTCCAGCACCTCGACCAGCATGGGATAGATCACGTACGAGTTGTAGTAATCGAAGTGGAAGATCTCGCCATCCTTGATCCAGCCGTCGCCCATGTACCATTCCAGCACCTTGCGGATGGCCACGTTCATGCGGATGGGGTCATGCTCCTCGCCGATGGACAGCAGCCAGGCTTCGTTCATGGCGGCGAACAGCAGCCAGTTGGTGTACGGCGCCTCGACCCGGCGCAAGCCCTTGATCTCGGCAATGATGCGCTGCTTGGTAGCCTTATCCAGCGGTTCCCACAAGGCCTTGGGCGCGCGCATCAGGGCATTGGTGTAGTAGGCCGAATCGACCAGGGCCTGGCCGTGGCCCTTCCACAGCAGGTAGTCGGGACTTTTCGGATCGACCGAGTGCGCATAGCTTTGCAGCGCCTGCTCGCGCAGGCGCTTGCGCGCGCGGCCCTCAGCGCTGTCATCGTCGGGCAGCGCCAGCCACGGGGCGATGCCGGCGATCAGGCGGCCGAAGCACTCCAGGTAGGCAACGCCGGATTCGCGCCCGTCCCAGGTCGGGCTCAGCTCCAGCGCGAACTTTTTGCGCAGCTGGCCCTGCGACATGGCGGACAGCACCGGCTCGCTCATCTTTTGCAGCAGGCCCAGCAGGTAGGCACGTTCGCCGCCCGGCGCGGTCGCAGCGCCCGCAGCCCCGGCCACGCCTGCCTGGCCGCTGGCCGCCGAGGCCGCCGCCGTCACACCGCCGCCCGCTGCCAGCGCCGAGGCCGCCACGGCCGTGCGCATGAAGTGTCGTCGTTCCATTCTCGCTCCAAGAGTAATTTTAGTTAACGATATTATTTTCCTGCACTGGCGTCATTCGCTGACCAGCTTGTCGCCGACGTAGGCGCGGTAATCCTTGATACGCCCCGTCACGCCTTCCGGTCCCTGGCGCGGCGTGTAGCGCAGTCCGGCCACTTCCACCGGCTTGCCCAGGTCGATCACGATGCGGTGCGGGTGTGCAGCATGCGGCGCCGCGCCGCTGTAGGCCGTGTGCCAGTAGTCGGTGGACTGGCCATTGATGGCGTTCAGGGCCGAGCCGTCTTCCTTCTTGGCTTCTTCGCTGCTGGCGTAGGCAATGGTCCAGGTGGACTGGTTGAGCGGCTTGCCGTTCACGCCCAGGAGCGCGATCTCGGCAACCGCCGCGTACTCCTTGCCGTCAAAGGCATTGAGCGACTCCAGGCAGAATTGGCGCCCCGTGACCGGCTTATCGAAACGCACGTCCTGGGTGGCGGAACCGGGAGCAAAACTGCCCTGGTGGGCCGGCGCCACACCGTCCAGCAGCAGCTTGGCGGTCGAGGGCGGACGGGCCAGGTCCAGTTCCGGATGCAGCTGGTCGAGGATGGGTTCCGCCAGTCCGGCCAGGCGCGCGCTGCGCGGTCCGGTCAGGTCCAGCACCACCACCTCGTTGCGGCCGCGCTTGAGCCAGGGGCCGGGCAGGTACATGGTCTGGGTCGGGCCTATGCTCCAGTAGCGCCCCAGGCAGCGGCCGTTGATCCACACCACGCCCTGGCCCCAGGTGGACAGGTCGAGGAAGGTGTCGCCGGGACGCGCCACGTCGAAGCTGGCGCGCCAGAAGGCGGCGCCCTGGGCACGGCCGGTCTTCCACTGCAGCGGCGGCAGCACGCCGTCGGCGTCGAAATCGATGGCGCGGATTTCCCAGTTCTCCACCGGCTGGGCGGCGCCGCCTTCGGCCGTGAAGGTGACCGGGCCGTGCAAGCCCTTGCGGTCGTGGATCTCGATGCCGAAGTTCACGCGCGCGATGGTGTACAGCAGGATCTCCAGCGTGGCAGGCTTGCTGCGCGCCGGCAGCGCCACCTTGAAGCGGCGGTGGCGCGTGTCCAGCGTGCCGACCTGCTTGCCGTCCAGGTGGACCCAGGCCAGGTCGCGCACCTTGGCGGCGCTCAGCACACCGGCAGGACCGGCCGGCAGGGTAACGCGGTAGGACACCAGGCCACGGCTGATGTCGTACTGCTCGATGGGCTGCGGGGTGGCGGCGCGGATCACGCGCCGGCCCAGGTTGGCCAGCACCGGCGCCGATTCCTTCAGCGCGAAGGCCCGGATGGTGATGACCTCGTTGCGCGCCGGGGCGGCCGGCAGCTGTTCGCCGGCCGCCAGGAAGGGCTTGATGCCGTCGCGGTAGGCGGCGAACTTGTCGCCGGTCCATCCGGCTTCGGCTATGGGCGCGTCGTAGTCGTAGCTGCTGGTGTCGGGCCGGAACGGGCGGTCGCAGCCGCCCCACAAGCCGAAGCTGGTGCCGCCGTGCGCCATGTACAGGCTGAAGGAACCGCCCTCCTTCAGCATCCAGGCGATATCGGCCACCGCCTTGTCGGCCGAGCCGCGCCGGTGCGGCGCGCCCCAGGTGTCGAACCAGCCGGAATAGTATTCGCCGCACATCCTGGGCCCCTGCTGCACCTTCTCCAGCGCCTTGAAGCCGGTGGCCGGATCGCTGCCGAAGTTGGCCACCGAGTACAGCTCCGGCAGATGGGTCTTGGCCACGGCATTGGTCGGATTGCACTGGAACAGGGGCACGTCGAAGCCCGCGTCCACCGTCGCCTGGCGCATGGCGCGCATGTAATCGAGGTCGTCGCTGAAGAAGCCGTATTCATTCTCGACCTGCACCATCAGGATGGGGCCGCCGCGCGTGACCTGCATGGGCCCGAGCACGCGGCCCACTTCGCGCAGCCAGCGTTTGGCCGGTTCAATAAAAGCCGGGTCGCGGGTGCGCAGGAAGCTGTCGCCCGGATGCTTGAGCAACCACCATGGCAGGCCGCCCATTTCCCACTCGGCGCAGGCGTAGGGACCGGGACGCAGTATCACCCACAGGCCCAGCTTCTGGGCCGCGCGGCAGAATTCGACGGCGTCGCGCTGGCCGCTCCAGTCGTACTTCCCTTCGCGCCATTCGTGGTAATTCCAGAACAGGTAGGCGCACACGGTGTTCAGGCCCATGGCCTTGACGGCGCGCAGCCGGTGTTCCCAGTATTCGCGCGGGACGCGGGCAAAGTGCATCTCGCCGCAGCGTATCTGCAGCGGGGCGCCGTCCAGCAGGAAGGCGTCCTTGCCGATGGCGAAGCGCGATGGCTGGGCGGCGGCTTTTTCCGCCATGGCGGCGGGAACGGCGGCGCGCGCGGCGCCCGGAAGGATGGCGGCGCCCAGCAGGGCTCCGGTACTTTTCAGATGGCGGCGGCGGGTGGTGCTCAGTTTTTTCATGCGGTCTCCGATTGTAGGTAGCGGGCCAGCTCGCAGGCGGCCAGCAGGAAGGCGCCGACGCCGAAGGAGGCGGTCGATTCCTTGTCCACCACCTGCCCGGGAATGGCGCGCTCGCCGATCGGCTGCACATAACCGAGCTTGCCATCGGCCTGCAATGCGTCGCGGCTCAGGAAGTTCCAGGCCTTGCGCACCACCGGCAGGTAGTCGTCGGCGCTCAGGATACCCTGATTGATGCCCCACATATAGCCAAAGGTGAAAAATGCCGTGCCGCTGCTCTCCGGTCCCGGCGCCTGGGCCGGATCGAGCAGGCTGCGCGCCCAGTAACCCTCGGGCTGCTGGCAGTCCTTGAGTGCGCGCGCCATGGCGCGGTAGCGCTCCAGCACCAGCGTGCGCAGCGGACCGTCGGGCACGTCGCGCAGCACCTTGGCGAAGGCGGCAAAGGCCCAGCCATCGCCGCGCGCCCAGAAGTCCTTGCCGCCGTTGGCGCTCTTGTGTTTCGGGTAGAGGTATTTGGCGTCGCGGTAGTACAGGCCCGCGTCCTTGTCGTACATGAGCTGGTCGGCGAACAGGAAGTATTCGTGCAGCTTGTCCAGGTACTGGCGATTGCCGGTGATCTTGTACAGCTTGGTCATGACCGGCATCACCATGTACAGGCCATCCACCCACCACCAGTAATCGTTGTTGGGGGTGCTCATCTGGTATTCCATCACCTCGCGGGCGCGGGCGATCTTGCGCGGATCGGGCGCCAGCGTGTACAGGTCGGCGTAGGTCTGGAAGCACACCTGCCAGTCGCCGAACATCACATGTTCCGGGGTTTCGCCGTAGTTGTACTTCCACTCTGCCTTGACGCTGGAGCGGGCCGAGCTCCATTGATTGTGCTCGGCCCAGGCAGTAGAGTACTGCAGGTAGCGCGCGTCGCGGGTCAGGAAGTAGGCTTCCATGTTGCCGGTGTGGTAGGCCGCCACGTCCCAGAAGCTCCACAGCTGCGGCGCGTGGGTGCGTTGCCAGTAATCGTTGGCGCGGCGCAGCGCGTCTAGCACCGGGACCAGGCCTGTGCCAAGCGCGCGGGCGCGCGGCGTGTCGGCCCTCGGCGCGGTCGCCATGGTGCCGGTGCAGCCGCCGGCCAGCGCGGCGGCGCCGGCCAGCGCGGCCTTCAGGTACAGTCGTCGTTTCATCATGATCCTTGCGTAGAGTTTAATTCGGGACGGCAGTCCATTGCAGCACCTTGACCATGGTCGGCGCCGCATTCGAGCTGCCCTCGCCGTCCACTTGCAGCACCGGCTGCAGGAACAGGTGCAGCTGGCCGTCGCGGCGCCACAGTTCGGTGTCGAAGCTGGGCTCCCAGGAGCCGGCCGATTCCTGCGTCAGGTCCAGCACGTCCCAGCGGGCCTGGCGGAAGTCGGCGATGCGCGCCACCGAGACCCGGCTGCCGCGCTCCTCGTCGCGGAACACCAGCAGGCCGGACGGCTGTTCGCGCCGCACTTCCACCATGATCTGCGGACGCGCGATCGGGATCGCCTTGGTGCCCATGCCGCCCAGCGAGAACGGCGTCTTGCGGAAGTCCAGCGCCAGCTGGCGCCAGCCCTGTCCGTCGCGGTACAGCACCCGGTACTGCGGCACGGCCGATCCGGCCGCGCGCCAGTAGCTGGCGATGTAGGGGCGGCCATCACGGTCGGCCGCCATCGAGGTCTGGTTGATCAACTCACTGTGCTGCGGGATGCGCGCCGCGTATTCCGCGCTGTCCGCCGTGATGGGCAGCGCGTACGGCGTGCCGTCCGAGCGTTCCCAGGTCCGGCCGCCGTCGCGCGAGCGGGCGTAGGCCATGTCGTGGTTGCTGGCCACGTCCGGCGATTCGCGCCACACCCACGACACATGGATGGTCCCCAGGTGGTCGACAAAGGCTTGCCAGTAGGCGCTGCGCCTGCCCTCCCCGCTGATGAGGTTATCCTGCAGCCGGGTCCAGGCGCCGCTGGCCGTGTCATAGCGGTTGGCCACCAGGTTGCCGCGCCCCGAGCCGCCGTCGCGGTACAGGAACAGCAGATTCCCGTCCGGCAGGCGGAAGAACTCGGGGTAGGACAGCGAGCGCTCGTCGCGCCCCACCATGGCTTGCTGCGGACCCAGCTCCAGCGATCCCGGCGCCAGCGCGCGCGCGTAATGCAGCGCGTTGTTGTGATGGTCCCAGGCCACGTGCAGCACGCCGGCGCCATCGACCATGATGCTGATGCTGTTGTGGGCGTCGGCCACGTTGCCGCCATACTGGGTCTGGCGCAGGGTCCACGCGGACTGGCCCAGCATGCGCTTGCCCAGCACCACGCGGCCCTCGCCGTCGTAATACGCGATGTACTGCGTATCGCCATCGGTGACCAGGGAGTTCTTGCGGAACACCACGGCGTTCACCGAATTGCGCGCCCAGCCCGGCCCCACCTCCACCTGCACCGCGTCCGCCACGGCCGGCGCCTGCGCACCGGCCGTGACAGCGCAGCCCGACACCAGCAGCGCAAGCGCCAGCGCGGCGCCCCACTGCCTCACAGTCCGCATCCTTGCATCACAGCTTGCCCCTGATCCCGAATTTGATGGTGCGGCCATCATACTTGGCGTAGTCCATGCGCGTCTTCTTGCCGCTGCCATACTTGCCGCTGGCATCCTCGAAGTAGTCGTAGGCCAGGGTGTTGCTCAGGTTGAGCGCATCGATGCGCAGTTCCAGGCTGTCGCTGATCTTGTAGCTGATGTTGGCGTCCAGGTAGCCACGGCCGGCGCGCCAGCGTATCAGGTCGTCGCCCAGGTTGCGCGGGCTGTCCGGATGCAGCGACTTGTCCTTGTAGTTATAGGACATGCGCGCCGCCCACGGGCCGCTCTCGAAGTACACCGTGGTGCTGTAGGCATACTTGGGCACCGAGTTCACGTCGATCACCTTGCCGGCGTTGGTCACCCAGGGCACGCTGTTGAAGGGGTTGATGTGGGTGTAGCTGGCCAGCGCGCCCAGGCCGTTCCACGGCGCCGGCAGGAAGCTGAAGGCCTGCTGGTAGGCCAGTTCGTAGCCTTTCAGGGTTTGCTCGCCGGCGTTGGTGTAGGTCTTGAGCGTCATCGCCAGGTTGGGGTCGACGCGGCCATTGGCGTCCTGGAACAGGGGGCCCAGGGCGGTGTCGGGCAGGCCCAGCGAACCGAAGGTCACCACGCGGGTGTTGGCCACGGTGGCGTCGGTCAGCTTTTTCTGGAACAGCGCGGCCGACAGCAGGCTGCCGGGCTTGAAATACCATTCCAGGCTGGTGTCCAGGTTCTTGGACTGCTGCGGACGCAGGCCCGGGTTGCCCGAGGTGGCCGTGGTGTCGAACTGGTTGGGGATCACCGTCTGCGCGGCGATGATGGACAGCGAGGCGCGCGTGATGGTCTTGCCGTAGGAGGCGCGCCAGATCAGGCTGTCCGTCACGTCCAGCGCGCTGCTCAGGGCCGGCAGCAGGTTGTGGTACGAGCCCTGTTCGTGGTTGGGCGAATAGGCCAGGCTGGCGCCCTTCTGCTTGAAGTTGTCGATCTTGGTTTCGGTCTGCGAGTAGCGCAGGCCGGCGTTGATGCGCAGCTCGCGGCCGCCGATCTCGCCCTTGAAGTCGGACTGGATGAAGGCGGTTTTCACATCCTCCTCGGCAGCGAAGCTTTGCGAAGGCTGGAAGGTCGACTCGTTCGAATACACATTGGGGTCGAACTGCGAATAGAAGTAATCGCTGTTCCAGGTGGCCCAGCTGTGCGGCCAGCCGGCGCCGAAGTCCAGATTGTTGATCGGCAGGGTGCTGGTCATGGCGCTGCGCAGGCCGGCCGCGCCTATGCTGTTCAACTTGGCCGTGGCCGGCGCCGTGCCGTTGCGCTTGTTGACGCCCTTGGTGGTGGCCACATACGACAAACCGGTCTTCAGGTGCCCGGTCCAGCCGCCGGGCAGGTCGTAATCGAGGTCGGCGGCGGTGCGCAGCTGCTTGCCCTTGTCGGTTTCCTTGGTCCAGCCGCTGCTGATGGTGAAGCCGCTCCAGTTGTTCGGATCGGTGTAGCTGGTGGGCGAGGAAATCGATGGGTAGACGTGGTCGCTGCCGTAGTCGATGGTGGAGGTGGCGCCGTAGATGTAGCCAGACAGCTGGCCGGTGGCGCTGGTGGCGGTGCTCTGGTTCAGGCTGGCCTGGCCGCTCAGGGTCAGGCGCGGGCTGGCCTTCCAGCTGGCGTTCAGGGCGCCGTAGCCGAACTTGGTCTCGTCCTCGGTATAACCGGCGCCGGCATTGTAGGTGGTGTTGCCGAAAGTGCCGGTCAGCAGGTTGGTGGCCGGGTCTATCTTCACGTTGAGCGGGATCAGGCCATTGTTGCCGGAGGCGCCCACCGGCGCGTTGCGGTTGGTGGTGGCGGTACTGCGCACCAGGATGCCGAACAGCTGTTCCGCGCGGGTGTTCTCCAGCTTGGAGTACATGGTGTCGAAGCTGACGTTCAGGGTCGATGTCTTCCACTGCACCGAGGACACCAGGCCGTCGCGGGTGCGCTCGTTCTGTGAACCGTAGAAGCGGTAGATACGCGGCAGGAAGGCGTTGGCCACCTGGTCGCGGGTGTAGCCGCCCAGGTTGGCCAGCGGGCTGTTGAAGTCCAGCGCCAGGGCGAAGTTGCCTTTGACCGGGCTGGCGCTGCCATTGGCCGAGCTGTTGTAGCCGCCGGTGGCTTCGAAGCCGGAACGGGTGTTGACGCTGCCCGAATGTGAGGCGCCGATCAGGAAGCCCAGGTTGTCCCAGGTGTTCGAGTACAGCACGAAGCCATTCGGGTCATTGTGCTTGGAGGCCGTATTGTAGGTGTCGGTCAGGCCGTAGCGGATGGTGCGCTTGGGATTGTCGAAGGGGCGCGGGGTTTGCAGGTCGACCACGCCGCCCAGGCCGCCCTCGGTCAGCTCGGCCAGCGGCGACTTGTAGAAGTCGACCCGGCCAAACAGCTCGGACGCGAACACGTCGTAGTTGAAGCCGCGCGCCGCCGAGCCGATGGTGGCGGTGGAAGTGGTGTTGACCGGCGCGCCGTTCAGGGTGGTGACCGAGTATTCGGTGGGCAGGCCGCGGATTGAAATGCGCTGGCCCTCGCCCGAGGATTCGTCGCGGTTCAGGATCACGCCCGGCACGCGCTGCAGCGACTCGGCCACGTTCGCCTCCGGGAATTTGCCGATGTCCTCGGCAACGATGGAATCGCGCACGCCAATGGCTTGCTGCTTGAGGTTGAGCGCCTTCTGCAGGCTGGAACGGAAGCCCGTCACCACCACGGTGGTGCTGGGCGCGGCGTCGGCAGGCGGCGCCGCCGGTGCAACCTGAGCTGCTTCAGCGGCCGGCGCCTGCGGCGTGGCCGCGCCGACCTGCGCATTGGCCTCGGCGTTGGCTTGCTGCGCTGCCGCGTCCCCGTAAGCGGCCGCCAGCGCCAAGGGCAGGACGCTGGCCAATATCGTTTTCTTCATAGCTGTCTCCAAGTGAACACAATGTTGTTTTTGTATGGTCACGCTACCACATGAAAAACTCATGCGCACAATCATTTTTTTGAGCAAAATGTAAACGCCTGATTTTTAAGCGTTTAAGAAAAATCCGCGATGTGGTATCGTGACCACACAGGAGACAGAAACATGCAGAAATCCACCAAATTGAGCGAGGTCGCCAAGCTCGCCGGGGTCTCGCCCATCACCGCTTCGCGCGCCATCCGCGGCAACGGCTATGTGTCGGAAGCGGCGCGCGAACGCATCATGGCGGCCGCCGCCCAGCTCAATTACACGCCCGACATGCTGGCGCGCCGCATGCGCGGCGACAAGAGCAGGCTGATCGGCCTGTTCGTCACCAACTACGGTTCGCTGGTGCTGCACGAGATCACCAAGGCCATCAGCACCGAGGCGCGCCGCATGGGCTACGATATTTTGCTGTTCAACGCCGAGCGCTTCGACAGCCCGGAGCGCCTGGGCACCTGTGACATGCTGCGCAAGCTGTGCGACGGCCTGCTGCTGGTCATGCCCAACGGCGCCGACAACTACCTGACCATGCTGGAGCAGCAAGCCTTCCCCTCGGTGCTGGTCAGCTTCGATGCGCGCGACATCGGCCTGCCCATCGTCGCGGTGCAGAACCGCATCGGCGCGCGCACGGCGGTCGAGCATTTGCTGGGGCTGGGCCACCGCCGCATCGCCTTCATCGCCGGCAGCCCGCACACCGGCCAAAGCGCCGAGCGCCACCGCGGCTATGCCGACGCCCTGCTGGCGGCCGGGCTGCCGGTCGATCCGGCCCTGGTGGTCGATGGCGCTTTTGCCCAGATAGGCGGGCTGCACGCCACCGAACAGCTGCTGGCGCTGGACCAGCCGCCCACCGCCATCTTTGCCGCCAACGACGAGATGGCGTTCGGCGCCATCGACGCCATCCACAGCCGGGGCCTCAAGGTGCCGGACGATATCTCGGTGATCGGCTTCGACGATATCCCGACCTCGGTCGGGGTCTATCCGCGCCTGACCACCATGCGCCAGCCGCTGGCCGACATGGCGGTGCGCGCCGTGGCCGAGGTGGTGGCGCTGATCGATGGCGCCGAGCGGGTGCCGGGCAAGTACGCCTTCCCCATGGAGCTGGTGGTGCGCAATTCCACCGGTCCGGTTCCCGCAGCGCGGCAGCAGCCGACGGCCTGATGGCCTCCGCCCGCACCGCGTCGTCCGCCGGCCTGGTGCCGGACCGGGACGCTATTGAGGACAGCGCCGGCCAGGCCGCACACGATCGCAGCGGCGCAGCGCAGCCTGCCGCTGTTGCGCCTGCGGCGCAGGGTGGGCCGGGCACGGCAAAGGCGCAGGCCGGCGCGGCGGCTGCGCTGGCCGTTCCAATGGGCGCGGCCGGGCTGGCGGCTGTCATCTTCTGGCTGCTGGTGGGTGACCTCGGCATGGTGATGCGTGACCGCGCCGCCCTGCCCAGCGGGCTGGAACTGTTGCGCCGTAATGGCGCCTCCGACACCGTCACCTCGCTGCTGCTGTCCACCCTGCCCGCCCTGCTGAGCGTGCTGCTAGTGCCGCTGATCGCCTACCACTCGGACCGCAGCCGCAGCCGCTGGGGCCGGCGCCGCCCCTTCCTGCTGGCGGTGGCGCCGGTCGGCTGCGCCGCCCTGCTGGGCCTGGCCTGCACGCCGCTGCTGGGCGCCTGGACGCATGCGGCGCTGGGGGCCTGGTCGCCCGGCCCGCGCAGCTGCAACCTGATCTGGTTCGGCCTGTTCTGGACCAGCTTCGAATGCGCCGCCGTCAGCACCGCCTCGCTGTACAGCGGACTGGTCAACGACGTCGTGCCCAGCGGCCTGCTGGGACGCTTCTACGCCGGCATCCGCGTCATCAGCCTGGGGGTGGGGATCGCCTTCAACAGCTGGGTGTTTGCGCTCACCGACCATCACCTGTACAGCGTGCTGGCCGGCACCGCGCTGGTGTACGGGGCCGCCATCGTGCTCATGTGCGTGATGGTGCGCGAGGTGCGCTACCCCGGCGCGGCCGAAGCACCCAGCAGCACCAGCAGCAGCGCGCGGCGCACCCTGGCCGTGCCGCGCACCCACATCCTGGCGTGTTTTGCGCAGCGCCCGTTCTGGTGGACGGTGGCGGCCTTCATGCTGGCCAGCGTCACCTTCAGCCCCTTCAACACCTTCTACCAGTACTACGCCCACGAGAGCGGCATCAGCAAGGCCACGCTGGGCAGCCTGACGGCCTGGGGCTACTCGGTATCCATCGTGTCGGCCTTCGGCATCGGCTGGCTGGTGGACCGCTACGGTGCGCTGCGGCTGTCGCTGCTGTTCATGGGCCTGTACTGCGCGGCGGCCGGGGCCGGCTATGTGCTGTTGCACGATGCCGCCAGCTTCCGCGTGTTCTATCTGGCCCACATCATGATTTCCGGGGCCTACTTCACGGCGGCCGCCTCGCTGCCCATGGCCCTGTTCCCGCACGCCCGCTTCGTGCAGTACAACTCCACCAAGGACTTGATGGTCGTGTTCGGCAACATCCTGGTCAGCAGCGCGCAAGGACCGATACTGGACGGCTCCGGCCACGACTACCACCTGACGCTGCTGAGCGGGGCCGTGTTTTCACTGGGTTGCCTGTGCTGCCTGATGCGGTTGCAGGCCGCCATGCGGAGGCTGCAGCAGACGTGACCTGGCCCGCTGCAGCGGGTCAGGACCGGGGGCGGGTCGCGCTATCGCGCCCGCGCGACACATCGTTATTTGGCCAGCTCGACCTCGATGGCGCGCAGCAGGCGCGGGTCCTCGGCCGTGACGTCGGGAGAGAAGCGCGCCACCACCTTGCCATCGCGGCTGATGAGGAATTTCTCGAAATTCCACAGCACGTCCTGCTTGTTCTCCGGATGCACGCCGTACTGGGTCAGGCGCTCGCGGAACGGTCCTTCGCCGATGGCTTCGGGCTGGGCGCGGGTCAGTTCGGCGTACAGCGGATGCTGGTCTGGTCCCAGCACGGAAATCTTGGAATAGAGCGGGAACTTCACGTCGTAGTTCAGCGAGCAGAATTCCTGGATCTCGGCGTCGGTGCCCGGCTCCTGGCCCTTGAAGTCATTGGCCGGGAAGCCCAGCACTTCCAGGCCCTGGGCGCGCTGTTCCTGGTACAGCTTTTCCAGGCCGGCGTACTGCGGCGTCAGGCCGCACTTGGAGGCCACGTTCACCACCAGCAGCACCTTGCCCTTGTGCCGGGCCAGGGTGTCCTCGCCGCCGTCGATTTTTTTGAGGGGAATGTCAAGTAAGGACGCCATTGCCGAGTCTCCGGTAAGATAGATGAAAAAACCATGTTACCCCAACCCCTGAAACCGTGCTGACCGCCTTCCTGATCTTTCTCGCCACCCTCGTCCTCGTCATCTGGCAGCCGCGCGGCCTGGGCATAGGCTGGAGCGCCTGCGCCGGCGCCGCCGTGGCCCTGCTGGCCGGCGTCATCCACGTAGCCGACATACCCGCCGTGTGGCACATCGTGTGGAACGCCACCGTCACCTTCATCGCCATCATCATCTACAGCCTGCTGCTGGACCGGGCCGGCTTCTTCGAATGGTCCGCGCTGCACGTGGCGCGCTGGGGCGGCGGCAGCGGGCGCCGTTTGTTCATCCTGCTGGTGCTGCTGGGCGCCACCGTCTCGGCGCTGTTCGCCAACGACGGCGCCGCCCTGATCCTCACGCCCATCGTGGTGGCCATGCTGCGCGCGCTGCGCTTCGATGCCCGCGCCACCCTGGCTTTCGTGATGGCGGCCGGCTTCGTGTCGGATACGGCCAGCCTGCCGCTGGTGGTGTCCAACCTGGTCAACATCGTCTCGGCCGACTACTTCGGCATCAGCTTCGCGCGCTATGCGGCCGTGATGGCGCCGGTGAACCTGGCCGCCGTCGCCGCCACCCTGCTGGTGCTGCTGCTGTTCTTCCGGTCCGCCATCCCGGCCGACTACGACCTGGCCCAGCTCAAGCAGCCGGCCGAGGCGGTGCACGACCGCGCCACCTTCATCACCGGCTGGTGGGTGCTGGGCGCCCTGCTGCTGGGCTTTTTCTGGCTGGAGGACAAAGGCGTCCCGGTCAGCGCCATCGCCTCGGCCGGCGCCCTGGTGCTGCTGGCGGTGGCCGCGCGCGGCCACGTGATCCCCACCCGCGAGGTGCTGCGCGAGGCGCCGTGGCAGATCGTGCTGTTTTCGCTGGGGATGTACCTGGTGGTGTATGGCCTGCGCAACGCCGGCCTGACGGGCTACCTGACGGCGGCGCTGGACCAGTGCGCGCGCCATGGCGTGTGGGGCGCGGCCATGGGCACCGGCCTGCTGACCGCCGTGCTGTCGTCCATCATGAACAACCTGCCCACGGTGCTGATCGGCGCACTGTCGGTGGACGCGGCCGGCGCCACCGGCGCGGTCAAGGAAGCCATGGTGTACGCCAACGTGATCGGCAGCGACCTCGGTCCCAAGATCACGCCCATCGGCAGCCTGGCCACCCTGCTGTGGCTGCACGTGCTGGACGCCAAAGGCATCCACATCTCCTGGGGATACTACTTCCGCGCCGGCGTGGTGCTGACCGTGCCGGTGCTGCTGGTGACGCTGGCGGCGCTGGCGCTGCGCCTGTCCTGAACAAATGCGCGCCCTGTGGCGCGCATGCAGCACCATACATCGCGAAGCCGGCAAAAGTGCTAGAGTGTTTTCCCCTGCGGCGGGGCCGCCGCATCACTTTTACCATGCAATGCAGGAGACTCCAGCATGCGGCTTTCCGATATCAGCATCACACGCAAACTCTACCTCGGCTTCAGCGCGGTGGTCCTCATCCTGGTCATCCTGCTGGTGACCGCCTACACCAATTTTTCGCATCTGTCCCGCGCCAACGAGTGGAACAACCACACGCACCAGGTGATGGCGGAAACCCAGGACTTGCTGGAAGCGCTGCTGAACATGGAGACCGGGGAACGCGGCTATGCGCTCACCGGCGAGCAGGCGTCGCTGGCGCCGCTGCAGGCCGGCCAGGCCGCCTTCAAGGATCATCTGGAAAAAGCCCGCAAGCTGACCGCCGACAATCCGGCCCAGCAGGACCGCCTGCGCAAGCTGGAGCAGGCGCAGGCGGACTGGTTCAGCAAGGCGGTGGAGCCGGTGCTGGCGCTGCGCGCCAAGGCCAATGACGGCGGCAGCATAGACCCTCTGCTGGCCTTCGAACGCGAGGGACGCGGACGCGCCGGCATGGACGGCATGCGCGCCATCCTCAGGGAAATCAGCGACACGGAAAACGCGCTGATGGCCACGCGCGCGGCCGAGGCCGAGGCGCTGCAGACCCGCACCGGCAATATCCTGGTCTACGGCGGCCTGCTGACCGTGATCCTGGCCATGGCCCTGGCCTGGATACTGAGCCAGGCCATCGTGCTGCCGCTGCGGCGCGCCGTGCGCATCGCGCGCAGCGTGGCCGGCGGCGACCTGCGCAGCGGCATCCAAGGCATTTCGCGCGACGAGACCGGGCAGATGCTGGCGGCCCTGAACGAGATGAACGATGCGCTGGTGAAGATCGTCACGGAGGTGCGGCAAGGCGCCGACACCATCGCCACCGCCAGCACCGAGATCTCGACCGGCAACCACGACCTGTCGCGGCGCACCGAACAGCAGGCCAGCTCGCTGGAGGAAACCGCCTCCTCGATGGAAGAGCTGACCGGCACCGTCAAGCAGAATACCGAGCATGCGCGCCAGGCCAATCAGCTGGCGGCCACCGCATCGGCGGTGGCGGTCAAGGGTGGAGAGATGGTGAACCAGGTGGTGTCGACCATGGAGTCGATCAGCACCTCCTCGCGCAATATCGCCGACATCATCGGCGTGATCGACGGCATCGCCTTCCAGACCAACATCCTGGCGCTGAACGCGGCGGTGGAAGCGGCGCGCGCCGGCGAGCAGGGGCGCGGCTTCGCGGTGGTGGCGTCCGAGGTGCGCACCCTGGCCCAGCGCAGCGCCACGGCGGCCAAGGAGATCAAGGAGCTGATCGACGATTCGGTCGGCAAGGTGGAGGCAGGCTCGCGCCAGGTGGCGGAAGCCGGCAGCACCATGACGGAAATCGTCGCCAGCGTGCAGCGTGTGACCGACATCATGCAGGACATCGCGGCGGCCAGCGACGAGCAGATACGCGGCATCGAGCAGATCAACCAGGCCATCAGCGAAATGGATACCGTGACCCAGCAGAACGCGGCGCTGGTCGAGCAGGCGGCTGCCGCCGCCGAGGCCCTGCAGGAGCAGGCCGCCAACCAGTCGCGCGTGGTCAGTGTGTTCCAGCTGGCCTCCGATGGAGCGCGCGCCGGCGCGATGGCGGCCCCGCCCGCCGCGCCAGCCAGGCCGGCGGCCAGCCCCGCCAAGCCGGCGCTGGCGGCCCCCGCCCATGCCGCCACACCGGCCAGGCGTCCGGCGGCGCGGTCGGCAGCCACGCGTCCCGCCGCCAGGCCTGCGGCGGCCAAACCCGCCGCAGGAGCAGGCGCCCACGCCAATGGCGACGAATGGGAGGAATTCTGAGCAGCGCAAGCAATGGGTGCTGGTAGCCGGGGGACGAGTCAGCCGCCCGGCGGCGAAGCAGGGATACCTGGCAGGCTGGTGTTAGCATAGGCAACCACCACACACCGATAGGAACCCGGCATGCCTTACCGCCTCATGGCACACGTCCTGTTTTGCTGCGGCGCCAGCCTGGCCGCCATGGCCGCCGCCGGCGCGCCGCCACGCGCCCTGCAGATGCAGGCGGGCGCATTCGTTATCGGCGCCATCCTCCATGGCCTGCTGCGCTGGCGCCCGCCACCGCGCGGCTGGGTGCTGGCTGCCATGGTGGTGCTGGCGCTTGCCGTCGCTTGCGCCGGTACCGATATCGAAGGCGCGCGGCGCTGGCTGCGCGCCGGCCCCTTGCTGCTGCATCCGGCCTCGCTGGCGGCGCCGCTGTTCATGGCAGCCCTGGCGGAGGGAGACATCGGCTGGCGCGAAACGGCCGCCGCCGCCTGCGTGGTGCTGGCCCTGGGACTGGGATGGGATGGCGCCGCCAGCCTGGCGCTGGCGGCAGCGCTGGCGGCCATCGTACTGGTGCGCAAGCGAGCGGCTCGCCGGCTGTGGCCGGTGTGCCTGCTGGCCTGGCTACTGGCGGCCTGGTCCCTGGCCCGCCCCGATACCCTGCCCGCCGTCCCCTGGGTGGAGGGCCTGGTGGCGCACAGCCTGCATGCCTCGACGCCGCTCGGGCTGCTGGCCATGCTGGCCCTGGCCAGCCTGCCGCTGCCCTTCCTGCTGGCGGCGCGCCAGGCCCCGCCAGCGGCCGCACCGCTGGCGCTGGCGGCCTTCTGGTGCGGCCTGGTGCTGGCCGGCGCCTACGCCAACTACCCCCATCCGGTGCTGGGCTTCGGCGCCTCGCCCGTGATCGGCTGGCTGGCCAGCCTGGCGCTGCTGCGGCCGGGACCGGTGTCGCGCTGAACCGCGAGCAGGCACGCCGCAGGCCGTGACCGGGGATGCACGGGCTGGAACGCTCCATGGCTGGTGCATCGGCCAGGCTGGAAGCGCCGGCCTCCCCCGGCGGCAGGCTGCACCAGCGGCCAGCCCGCGTTGAGCGTGGCCGCGCCATCCACCGCGGCCACACCCCAGGGCGTCACGGTGACGGGCCTGGGGTGTTTGCAACGGCGCTGGAGGCAGCGCTGGACGGCGCCTCCGGCGCCGCGTCCGGGACAGCATCCACGCCGCCCGCCACCACCCGGTTGCGGCCGGCCGACTTGGCCGCGTACAGGGCCTTGTCGGCCGCTTCCACCAGCATGGACGCCAAGTGCACGCCGCGCTGCGGGCGCAGGGTGGCCACGCCCGCGCTCAGGGTGACATAGCCGAACGGGCTGGCGCTGTGCGCCAGGCGCAGCTCGCCGATGGCGGTGCGGATGCGCTCGGCCACGGCGCGCGCGCCTTCGGCGTCGGTGTTGGGCAGCAGGATGCCGATTTCCTCGCCGCCGTAGCGCGCTGTCAGGTCCCCGGGCCGCTTGGGCGTGACGGCCCGTATCAGCTTGCTGACCGCGCGCAGGCAATCGTCGCCGGCGCCGTGGCCGTACAAGTCGTTGTATTGCTTGAAGTAGTCGACGTCTATCATGATGAAGGCCAGCGTGGTCTGGTAGCGCATGGCGCGGCTGAATTCATTGCCCAGGGTGACATCGAACTGGCGCCGGTTGGCCAGCCCGGTCAGGCCGTCCTGCATGGCCTGGCGCTCCAGCGTGCGGTTGACGCTTTCCAGCGCGTCGCGGGTCTGCAGCAGCTCGGTCTCGGCCTGCAGCCGCAGGCCGATCTGGCCGACCAGGCGCTTGCCGAAAAAGCCCAGCAGCACCGCCAGCAGCATCACGCCCAGCGAATGCAGGAAGGTGTCGGAACGCCAGCGCTCCAGCATCTCCTCCTTGGACAGGGCGGCCGTCACGTACAGCGGATAGTTCTCCAGCGGCTGGAAGCTGCCCAGCCGCAGTTCGCCGTCCTGCGGCGAGACGTAGCTGCCGGTGCTGTGCGTGCCGGCGGCCAGGTAGGCGCTGTACATTTCGCTGGCGCGGATGTCGCGCCCGATGAATTCGTCGCCGAACGGACGGCGCAGCAGGATCACCCCCTCGTTCGACAGCAGCGCCACCGAACCGCGCTTGCCGATGTCGAAGCTCTGGTAGAAGCGGCGGAAGTAATCGACGTCCAGGGTGGCCACCGCCACTCCGCCGAAGCCGCCGTCGGACTTGTTCATGCGGCGCGACACCGGAATGATCCACTTGCCATTGGAGCGGCTCTTGATCGGCAGGCCGACGTGGGCACCGCGCTGGGCGTGCTCGCGGTGGTAGACGAAGTATTCGCGGTCGGCGTTGTTGGCGGCGGACGTGGCGAGGGCGCGTGAGTTGACCATCCAGCGGCCCTCGCTGTCGAACACCGCCAGTCCCGCCAGCTGCGGCAGGTTGTCCAGCTGCGCCATCATCTGGGCCTGCACCCGCGCCAGCGCCTCCTTGCCGCTGCCGTCGGTCTCGATGCGTTCGACGATATCGGCCAGCACCACGTCGGTGGCCTTGATGGTGTCGTTGGCCTGCTGCGCCATGGACCGCGCCAGGTTGGACGTGACCCGCTCCATGTCCAGCAAATGTTCGGCGCGCGCGTTCCAGCTGCGCCATCCATCGATGGCCACCAGGGACACGCAGACCACGCCGACAAAGACCGTGGCCCAGAAGGTAATCGAAAACCGTTTAAACATCGCTAGAGAGCCCGCTCCAAACGCGCAACCCTGGGTAAAAGTGCTTTATACAGCAATTTTTATACCGGCATGTGACCGGCGCGGCGTATTGCTTCAGAACCCGTTTCAACATGAGCAGGAATAGGCCGCGACGCCGGGTTCTCAGCGCGGCGCCAGCATGGGCTGCAGGCTGCGCCACACGAGCTGCGGCTCCAGCTTGACCATGCAGTCCTGGTGGCCCAGCGGGCATACGCGCTGGCGGCACGGCGAGCACGCCAGCCGCAGCGAGAGCGAGGCCGCCAGATCGGAAAATGGCGGCGCATGGTCCGGATCGGTGGGGCCGTACAGCGCCACCACCGGGCGGTTCAGGGCCGAGGCAATGTGCAGCAGGCCGGAATCGTTGGCCACCACGGCGGCGGCCTGCGCGATCAGGGCAATGGCCTCGCCCAGGCTGGTGGCGCCGGCCAGGTTGAACAGCGCACCGGGCGGCGCATCGGGCAGCGCCGCCAGCACCTCGCCGCAGGCTTCCTTGTCCTTGGGGGAGCCCAGCAGCGCGACCTGGGCATCAGGGTGGTCCGCCAGCACGGTGCGCGCCAGACCGGCGAAATGGGCGGCCGGCCAGCGCTTGGCGACGCCGAATTCGGCGCCGGGAGCGAACACCAGCAAGGGGCGTGCGGGCGAGACCCCGGTCTTCGCGCACACATCGGCGATCTGGCGCGCGCTGGCCGACAGGCGCGGACGCGGCAACGCGGCGCGCCGTGCGGCGTCCAGGTGCGCCAGCGGCGCGCCCGCCAGCGCGGCATAGAATGCCACCATGGGGCGCGGCGGCGTCTCGTCATGGTGCATGACGTTGATCAGGCCATGGCGGCTCTCGCCCTTGTAGCCGACCCGGCGCGGGATGCCGGCCAGCCACGGGATCAGCGCGAACTTGAGCGTGTTGGGCAGCACGTAGGCGTCCGCATAGCCGCGCCGGCGCAGCTCGCGCGCATACTTCCAGCGCTCCCCGAGCTGCAGGGCGCCATGGCGGAACGGGGTTTCCAGCACCTGGTCGACCTCGGCCATCTGGCGCCATACGGGCGACACCGCCGGTGGGGCCAGCACGTCGATGGGACGGTCCGGCGCGGCCGCGCGCAGCAGCGCCAGCAGCGGCTGCGCCATCACGGCGTCGCCTATCCAGTTGGGCGAAATGACCAGGGTGCGCGCGCTCATGCCTGCTCCCTCGCGTTCAGGCACAGGCCCATCAGCAGGAACAGCATCAGGGCGTAGAAGATGGCGCCACGCACCGACCAGAAGATTACCTCGGTCAGGCCGAAGCTGAAGAAGCTCACCACCAGCAGCAGGCCGGCCAGGGCCGGCGCCACCCGTCCCGGCGCCGCTGTCGCATGGCCGCGCAGCATGCGCAGGAAGAACAGGAAAGGCATGATGACGGTGGCGCCCCACACCAGCAGGCCCAGCACGCCTCCATACACCAGCACCTGCAGGATCTCGTTATGGAAGTGCTCGACCCCCAGCACATAGGGATCGACTTTTTTCTCGCCCACCAGTTCGGTCAGCTCGGCGCGCACCGTACGGTCGCTGGCGCCCAGCAGCGGATGGCGCGCGATGATGGCGGCGGCGCCGCGCCACAGCTCGAAGCGCACCCCGATGTTGGTGACGCGGTTGCCGCCGTCGAAATACTGCTCGACGTCGCTGACGCCCTGGTGGATACGGTCGCGCGCGCCCGTCTGGGGGATAAAGTAAGTGCTCACCAACAGCACCAGCGAGGCCAACAGCAAGCCCTTGCGGAAGCGCCCGCGCAGCACATGGCCATACTGGATGAACAGGACGGCGGCGCACAGCAGGGCGATCCAGCCGCCGCGGGTGCCGGTGGCGATCGAACCGACCAGGCCGGCCAGCGCGCCCAGTCCCGGCCACACGGCCTGGCGGCCCTGGAAATCCAGGGTGCCGGCCAGCGACAGCAGGCCCATGCACAGCACCACGTCGCCATAGGTGATGGAGTTGATGCCGCCGCCGGGGCGCTCTATGCCCAGGTGCCAGCGCTGCCAGGCGATGTAGGCTGCACCCACCACGGTGCCCGCGATCAGGCCCCACCACAGCGCCTTGCGGCTGGGGCGCACCAGCAGCACCACCAGCATGACGGAAGCGGCAGCCAGCATGCGCGAGGGCTTCTCCAGGTCGCGCAGCATGGCGCCCTCGCGCAGCAGCAGGCCGGCCAGCGGCACCAGCAGCGCCAGGCCGAAGGCGATCAGCACGCCGCGCACCTCGGGCAGGCAGGGTTGCAGCACAGGGCGTATCTCGCGCCACCACACGATGGCGGCCAGCAGGAAGCCGAAGCTGCACAGGCCGACGCCGGCGCTGCTGAGCAGGGCGGAACAGGGCAGCAGGAAGATCAGGCCGGCGACTAGGAGGGGACGGAAGGACAGGGTCGATAGGGTATTATTCATGTATTCTGTAGGATTGCTGCAGGACAACACACGGCCGACCTGACCTTATGCAAGCAGCATCAACCATTTCCGTCATCATTACCACGTACAACCGCCCCGACGCCTTGGCCGCCGTGGTGGAGGCCTGCTTCGACCAGGACGATCTGGCATTTGAAATCATTATCGCTGATGACGGCTCGGGCCACAACACGCAGGAATGCGTGCAGGCGCTGGCGAAACGTTCGCCGGTGCCGCTGCGCCATGTGTGGCAGGAGGACCTGGGCTTCCGCGCGGCCCGGGTGCGCAACCTGGGCACCCTGGAGGCGCGCGGCGACTACATCATCTTCCTGGATGGCGATTGCGTGCCGCAGCGCGGTTTCATCCGCCAGCACCGCCGCCTGGCGCAGCGCGGCCACCTGGTGCAGGGCAGCCGTATCTTGCTAAATGAACAAGCCACGGCGCGCGCGCTGGTCCAGCGCATCGCCCTGCAGCGCCTGGGCCCGGCCGAGCTGCTGGCCTGGCGTTTCAAGGGCGGACTGAACAAGGTGGCGCCCATGCTGCTGACTTTGCCGGACTGGGGCCGCACCAGCACCTGCTTCACCTGGCGCCGCATCAAGAGCTGCAACCTGGCCGTGTGGCGCAGCGACCTGGACCTGGTGAACGGCTTCGACGAAAGCTTCCTGGGCTGGGGTCACGAGGATTCCGACCTGGTGGTACGCCTGTACAACGCGGGCGTGATGCGCAAGGACGGCGCCTACGCCACCGAGGTGCTGCACCTGTGGCACCGCGAAAACCGGCGCGACCAGGAGAGCAGCAACCGCGCCGTGGTGCTGCGGCGGGCGGCCGAGCGCACCACGCAGGCGGAGCGCGGCCTGCGCGAGCTGGCCACCCCCGCCACCCCGGGGTCAGATCTCTAATTCGGACATGAGTTCGCTTCGAACGGCGAGCTCATGGACTAACGAGAGATCTGACCCCGGGGTGTGCGTCCCAAGCCGCCACGTCCAGCCCCTTGAACAGCAAATACAGACAGAAAGCGCCCTCGCCCACCAGGCAAGGCAACAGGATGGCGGGGAACAGCCAGTCCTGCAGCGGCGGATGGAGCACCATGGCCAGACTGTTGACCAGGTAGCACGCGCCGGCCAGCTGCATCAGCAAGCCGATGGCCTTGGGGAAGTAGCCGGAACGTCGCAGCAGCAGCCCGACAGTCAGACATTCGACGCCGAAGAACAGCAGCGCCAGTCCGAACGCATGGGCGTGCGCCACCACCGCCTGGTAGGCCTGCAGGTGCAGCAGGCGGGCATCGAAGCAGCGCAGGTAGGCGGCATCCGACAGCGGTATCAGCACGCCATGCAGGTGCAGCGCGCTCACGCTTTCCACCGCCAGCGAGACCAGCGCGAAGAACATGGCGGCCAGCGCCAGTTCGCGCTGCACCGGCCGCAGCAGCACATACCAGATCGCCGTCATGGCCACGGCGCACAGCAGCAGCACGTCCTGCGCGCCCACGCCCAGCCGCCACAGGCCCTGGTTGGCCAGGATGCGGCTGGCGGTGGCTTCCGGATCGCCGGGCGCCACCAGGGTGCCGCGCACCAGGGCCTCGCCCAACAGGCCGATGACGATGATGACCAGGTACAGCAAGCCGGCCCAGCGCGCCCAGGCCTGCGCCTGCCTTCCGGAGATGGCGGCGCCCATCAACTGCCGGCCAGCGGCGTGCCGAACACGCCCACCGCCAGCTCGGCCCAGGCCAGCAGCAGCGCCAGCGCGCACAGGGCGGCGGCCAGCAGGCGCTGGCGACCAGTGCGCAACAGGCGCGCGGCAAGCACGTATACGGTGCCGGCACCGCCCAGCAGCACGGCGGCCGCCACGAAATCGTTGGCTTGCCAGTCCACTTCGCGGGTAAATTGCATGGCCGCCAGCGGCAGCAGCAGGATCGCCATGGTGCACAGCGCCACCAGCGCCAGCTGGCGTACCAGGGGAGTGGAAGCAAGGCGGAAGACAGTCATCATCATTCTCCGGCGGTCGGCAAGCGGTGACGCCATTGTATCAGTGCGCGGCCGGCGCGAGCCGGCGGCAGCTTCCCAAACCGCACCCGTGCGGCGCGCCTGCATGTCAACAGGCGGCCGCTGGCAGCGCGCCGTCCGCCATCCCCAGCACCTGCCTGCTGACTCGCGCGCGGTTCAGCAGGATATCCGCCAGCAGCGCGCCCAGCAGCGCGGCGTAGGCGGCATAGGCCATGCCCACGTAGCGCCCGTAGACGATGGTGTGCAGCCAGTCCTGGCCGAACAGGTAGAAGCCGGCGCACAGCGCCGCCGAGCCCAGCAGCACGGTGGCCGGCAGCAGCAGGGGCGCCGCGCCGGCGCGGCCGCGCCGTCCGGCGGCAAGGCCCAGCAGCGCGAACATCACGGCGTTGGTGCCCGTGAAGATGCGCACCTCGCGCAGCAACTGTTGCGACACATGGGCGTACGACGCTTCGATCAGGACCAGCATGCGGTCGCGCGCAGCGCCCAGCGCGCCCAGCCTGGCGTCCTCGATGGCGGCGCGGTAGCCGGCCAGGCGCTTGCGGCATTCGCATGCGGGATCGAGCATCCGGTCCACTACCTGCGCCACCTGCTGCGCCGCGCCGGCCCGCGCACGCTGCAGCGCCAGTTCGGCGTCGGCGTCGCCCAGCACGCGCCGCGCCAGCCCGGCAATGCGGGCGCCGGACAGCGCATCGATCTTGTCGCCCACCCGGCGCTCGACCTCGATGCGCAGCACTTCCCGGGCGGCGCGCTCGACCAGCGGCGTGTCGGCATAGGACAGCGCATGGAGTCCGCCAAACAGCACCACCCCCAGCACGCTGAGGAAGATCAGTACACGTTGCATGGCATTCCTCCAGGTGACGGTATGAGGGCACATCATACCACCTTATCGATTAAACAACTCCCAGTCAGGACCGGTCCAGCAGGCTGATGCGCACCAGGTCGGCCACGTTGTCCACGCCCAGCTTGCCCATCAGGCGCGCCTTGTGCACTTCCACCGTGCGCACGCTGATGCCCAGCGCCGGGCCGATGTCGCGGTTGTGGGCGCCGGTCACCACCAGGTCCATCACCTCGCGCTCGCGCGGGGTCAGGGCCGACAACAGGCTGGCGCCGCGCTCGCGGCGCGCCTCCTGCTCGCGCTGGTCCTGCTGGCGCGACAGGGCCTCGTCGATGGCGGCAATCAGCTTGGCGTCGTCGAAGGGCTTTTCCAGGAAGTCGCTGGCATTGGCCTTGAAGGCGGCGCGCGCCATGGCGACGTCGGCATGGCCGCTGACGATGATGACGGGGATGCGGCAGCCGCGCCGCGCCAGCTCCTGCTGCAGGCTCAGGCCATCCATGCCGGACATGCGGATGTCGACCAGCATGCAGCCGGCCCACCATGGCTGCCAGGCCTGCAGGAAGGCCTCGCCGCTGGCGAACATGGCGGTCCGGTAGCCGCGCACGCCCAGCAGCAGGCCGAGCGCATCGCGCACCGAGGGATCGTCGTCGACGATGAAAATGGTCAGGTCATGCTGCACGCTGTGCTCCTTGCGTTGCGTCGGTTGAAGAAGATTGGCCGGCCGCCAGCGGCAGCAGCAGGCGGAACACGCCCTGGGGCGCGACCTCGGCCCACAGGGCGCCGCCATGGGCCTCGGCGATGGCGCGGCTGAGCACCAGGCCCAACCCCAGGCCGCTGGCCTTGGAGGACACAAAGGGCTGGAACAGGCGCGCAGCCTGGGCCGGCGAGACCCCGCGCCCGCTGTCGGTGACGGTCAGGCGCAGCTGGGCCGGACCGCCGGCGGCCGCCAGCACGTCGGCCGACACCGCCACCGTGCGCGCCCCGCCGTCGCGCTCCTGCACCGCCTCGCAGGCATTGGCCAGCAGGTTGCGCAGCACCAGCTCGATCTGCAGGCGGTCGGCCAGCACCGCCAGCGGCGGGATGTGCCCCACCTGCAGCTGCACGCCGTGCTCGTGGCACTGGGCGCGGAACTGCTGCGCCACGCCCTGCACCAGCGGCGCGGCCTCGACCGCCTCCAGCCGCATGGCGCCGGTGCGGAAGAAGTCGCGCAGGCGGCGCACCACCTCGGCCGCGCGGCCCGCCTCCTGCACCATGCGGACTATGGCCTCGCCCAGCATGGGACCCTGGTCGCCGCGCGCCAGCAGCAGTTCGCAGGCCTTGCCGTAGGCGCCCAGGGCGGTCAGCGGCTGGTTCAGCTCATGCGCCAGGGCTGCCGCCATCTCGCCGGCGGCGGCCAGGCGCAGCGACTGCTGCAATTCGGCGGCCACCTGGCGGAACTCGTCCACCACGATGCCGATGAAGAATCCCACCAGCGCCAGCACGGCGTCCAGCAGCTGCAGCTCGTGCACATTGATGTGCGGCGCATGGCTCCACTTGAACAGCGCCACGATGGCGGCCTGCAGCAGGAACACCATCAGCGCGGCACCGCACAGGCCATGGCGCGCGGCGGCCCAGATCACGGGCAGGAACAGGAAATAGAAATGCTTGAATTCGGCGCTGGCGATGGAGCCGAACACCGAGTACAGCACGCACACGGCCAGGCCCAGGTAGCCCAGGGTTTCGGCCCGCCACACGGCGGCGCGCAAACGCTGGCGGCCGGCGGCGCTGGACAGCATCCAGATCAGCGGCATGGACACCACCACGCCCACCATGTCGCCGATGCCGAAGCGCAGCAGCGCCACGCCAAACTGTCCGGCCGGGATCAGTCCGCCGGCGCGCAGCAGCGAGATATATACCAGGTCGTTGAGCGCGCTGCCGGCCAGCACGATGGCCAGCCAGCGCACCAGGCTGCCACGGCGGTCGAACACGGCGCCGTCGCCAAAGCTGCGGCGCAGCGCGGCGCCGATGGCGCCATAGCCGGCCGTCAGCCACAAACAGCCCAGCACGGTCATGCCCAGTCCGGCCGGCATGCCGCGCACCAGCACCTCGCCGCCCAGCAGCGCCAGGAACAAGGGCGGCGCCGCGCGCCAGCCCCAGTGCAGCCAGCACACCAGGCCCAGGGCCGGATCCGGATTCCAGGGCGTGATGTTCAGGCCGTACAGCGGATCGACATAGGTGGCCCAGTCGAACAGCAGGTACAGCGCGATGAAGGCTGGATAGCGCAGGTGGCCCGCTTGTATCATTTTGTAGCGCCTCTCAGGGCGGATCTTTACACCTGTCATGATTTACAACTACGTGTTTCCCCTAGGGGATGCCATTTTTTGTTTTATATACATGGATTTATGCTGCAATATAGTATGAGGGTAATCCGTAAGGCAATTTACTGATTTACATTACGTTACAAAGCCCGTACCATCGCTTTTGTCATAAGGCACCTCCCCTTTCATGACGGCATCGCCCTCCCCGGGTATCCGTGTCCGCACCCAGCCACCGTGCCGGAACACGCGCCGCCATCGCAGCTGCCGCAACTGATATACACCTCCGCTGCCCTGGTAACACCCGAATAGAGAACAGAGACGATGTCGCAGTCCATTACCATACGTTCCGGCCTGGCCGGATACGGCGGATTCACGCGCCTGCGTGAACGCATCAAGCTATCCTTGCGCGCGCGCCTGCACGCGCCGGTCACCGGCGACTGGCTGCGGCTGCTCAATTCGCATCCGCTGTTCGGCGACCTGGTGCAGGCCCGGCCGCGCCTGGTGTACAAGGTCTATCGTCCCTACCTGAGCACGACCCTGGGCCACCGCCAGCGCCTGGCCGTGCTGCACGACCACTACCGCTTCGTGTTCCGCCACGGCCTGGGACCGACCGTGGTGCAAGCCGCGCGCGGCGGCGTGCTGCTGGCCGAGATCGACGGCAAGTCCGGCCTGCCCTACCAGGTGCGCCTGCAAGCCATCGAACCCATGGAACGCGAGGGCGAACTGGTGCTGCAACTGACCCAGGGCGCCACCGTGGTCTACTCCTGCGCCTTCTCCTTCTTCCATGGCGAGCGCGGCATGGTGGTCGGGGTCGGCTGCATGCAGGGACCGCGCGGCAGCGACGGCTTGCAGCTGATCAAGGACGCCACCCGCGAACTGCACGGCATGCGGCCCAAGAACCTGATGGTGCGCCTGCTGCGCCAGCTGGGCCACGACTATGGCTGCGCCGAGCTGCGCCTGGTCGGCAATGACAACCGCGCGGTGCGCAGCGCCACCCGCCAGGGCAAGGTGCACGCCGACTACGACGCCCTGTGGCAGGAACTGGAAGCGGTGCGGCGCGCGGATGGCGACTGGCTGCTGCCATGCGAGGCCATCGCGTCGCCGGACATGGCGGCCATCCCATCCAAGAAACGCTCCGAGGCGCGCAAGCGCCATGAAACCCTGGAAAGCTGCGTGGCCCAGCTGCGCGCCAGCCTGCGCGCGCCACGCTTTGCCGCCGTACCGACGCTGCTGGCGCAGGATTACGCCACCGTGGCCGCCAACCAGGACCAGGACGAACTGCTGCCGGCGCTGGCTTGAACAACGCGCGCTAACCCCGCGGTTTTACGGCAGCGCCGCCGGGTCGTGGCGGATGTGTTCCAGCCATTCCAGCAGCGGAATGGTGGCCGGCAGCAGCGGTTCCACGCCTACCGCGCCCTGCCAGGCGAAGGCTTGTCCTTCCAGGCTTTGCGGTTCGCCTTCCCAGTCGCGGCTGATGTAGAAATGCAGCCGCACGTGGGCGTGCGGGTAGACGTATTCCACCCCGCACCACTCCTGCGCGCTGCGCACGGTCAGGCCCAGCTCTTCCAGGAACTCGCGCTTGAGCGCCGCCAGGATGGTCTCGCCCGGGTCGACTTTCCCGCCCGGGAATTCCCAATACCCTTCGTAGGGCTTGCCGGCCGGGCGCTGGCCCAGCAGCACGTCGCCATTCGGCTTGACCAGCACCCCGACCGCCACATCGACAGGCTTCATGCCGGCTCCTGGCGGCCGGCGTGGTCCTTGGCGAACTGCCAGGCCACGCGGCCGGAACGCGAGCCGCGCTGCAGGGCCCAGCGCAGGGCGTCGCCGCGCGCGTCGGCAATCTGCTGCTCACTGCAGCCGAACGAGGCCAGCCAGTGGCCGACGATGGCCAGGTAGTCATCCTGCTTGAACGGGTAGAACGACAGCCACAGGCCGAAGCGCTCGGACAGCGAAATCTTTTCCTCCACCGTCTCGCCCGGATGCAGATCGCCATCCTCGTCGTGTTTGTAGCTGGTGTTGTCCGACATGCGCTCGGGCAGCAGATGGCGGCGGTTGGAGGTGGCGTAGATCAGCACATTGTCCGACTGCGCCGCGATGCTGCCGTCGAGCGCCACTTTGAGCGCCTTGTAGCCGCTCTCGCCTTCCTCGAACGACAAATCGTCGCAGAAGATCACAAAGCGCTCGGGCCGGCCCGCCACCAGGTCGACGATGTCCGGCAGGTCGGCCAGCTCGGCCTTGTCGACCTCGATCAGGCGCAGGCCTTGCCCAGCGAACTGGTTCAAACAGGCCTTGATCAGCGACGACTTGCCGGTGCCGCGCGCCCCGGTCAGCAGCACATTGTTGGCCGGACGGCCGGCCACGAACTGGCGCGTGTTCTGCTCGATCTGCAGCTTCTGCGGACCTATGTTGTGCAAGTCCTCCAGGCCGATGCGCGACACATGGGCCACCGCCTGCAAACAGCCCGGCTGTCCGGGACGGCGGCGCCAGCGGAACGCGTGGGCGCTCCAGTCCACGGCCGGCGCGGCCGGGGGCAAAATGGCTTCCACCCGCGCCAGCAGGGCCTCGGCGCGCGCCAGGAATTGTTCCAGCGCGGCCGACATCAGGAGCGGTAGTCGGCGTTGATGGACACGTACTCGTGCGAAAAGTCGCAGGTGTACACCGTGGCGGACGCCGCGCCGCGCGCCAGCTTGACGCGCACCGTGATTTCGCTTTGCTTCATCACGCGCTGGCCGTCTTCTTCCTTGTAGTCCGGGTTGCGGCCGCCATCCCTGGCCACCCACACGTCGTCCAGGTAGAGATTGAGTTTGGCGACATCGAGGTCGTCGACGCCCGCGTAGCCGATCGCGGCCAGGATGCGGCCCAGGTTCGGATCGGAGGCGAAGAAGGCGGTCTTGACCAGCGGCGAGTGGCCGATGGCGTAGGCGATCTTGCGCGCTTCCTCCACGCTGGCCGCTTCCTCCACCACGATGGAGATGAACTTGGTGGCGCCTTCGCCGTCGCGCACGATGGCCTGGGCCAGGAACAGCGACAGCTCGGTGACGGCGTCGCGCAGGGCCGCGTATTCCGGGCTGTCCACGGAGTTCACTTCCAGGGTGCCGGCGCCGGTGGCCACCAGCATGAAGGAATCGTTGGTCGAGGTGTCGCCGTCGATGGTGATGCAGTTGAACGAGTGGTCGGCCGCGTGTTTCACCAGCTGGTCCAGCACGGGCTGGGCCACCTTGGCGTCGAAGGCCAGGTAGCCCAGCATGGTGGCCATGTTGGGTCGTATCATGCCGGCGCCCTTGCTGATGCCGGTCATGGTCACCGTGTGGCCGGCGATCTGCACCGTGCGCGACCCGGCCTTGGGCTGGGTGTCGGTGGTCATGATGGCCTCGGCCGCGTTGTACCAGTTGTCGGCCTTGAGGTTGGCGACGGCGGCCGGCAGCGCGGCCTTGATTTTATCGGCCGGCAGCGGCTCCAGGATCACGCCGGTGGAGAACGGCAGGATCTGCGACGGCTGCACGCCCAGCTGGCCGGCCAGTGCGGCGCAGGTGTCGCGCGCCAGCGAGAGGCCCAGCTCGCCGGTGCCGGCGTTGGCGTTGCCGGTGTTGACCAGCAGCGCGGCAATCGGCGCACCGCCGGCCCGCACCGCCTCCAGGTTGGCCTTGGCGATCTGCACCGGCGCGGCGCAGAAGCGGTTCAGGGTAAACACGCCCGACACGGTGGCGCCCGGCGCCAGTTTCAGCACCAGCACATCCTTGCGGCCCGGCTTCTTGATGCCGGCTTCGGCATAGCCGATCTCGATACCGGGGACCGGCTTCAGTTCAGCGGCGACGGGCAGGGGGGAATTGACGGCCATATCTCTGTACTCACGGGTGGAAAAGGGGAGCCGCTATTGTAATCCCTGAGGCCGCGGCGCGGTCACCATGAGCAAATGTCAAACTTATCCAGAATACACTTGAAGGACATCATACAAGTTACTGAATCAATTAGATAATTTGCTATTTCAGATGTGAAAACAACGGTTTTAAAGCACGAGCGATCTTTTTTTGCGATTTGGTTTGATGCTCTAGAGCAATTGCACTAAGGTGTGACCCATATGCCCAAGCCCCGCATGTCACGACAACAAGACTTCATCAAAAATCCAAGGACATCGACCATATGAACAAGCAACTTTTAGTGGCAGCCGTGCTGTCCGCCGCCGCAGCCATGCAGGCCCAGGCCGGCGCGCTGGACGACGGCAAACTCAGCATCAGCGGTTTCGGCACCCTGGGCGTCGCCAAGGGCGACACCGACCAGGCCCAGTTCGCCCGCTACAACCAGGCCGACGGCGTGGGCGACCATGCCCGCATCGGCCTGGACACCAACCTCGGCCTGCAAGCCACCTACCAGTTCAATGACTGGCTGTCGGGCACGGCGCAAGTGCTGACCCGCAAGTCCAGCAGCCCCGCCTTCACCACCGACCTGACCTGGGCCTTCCTGAAAGCCCGGGTCAACGACGAGATCAGCGTGCGCGTGGGCCGCGTGGTGGTGCCCACCTTCCTGATTTCCGATTACCAGAACGTCGGCTACGCCAACACCATGATGCGTCCGCCGGTGGAACTGTACAGCCAGAACCCGATCGAGAACTCGGACGGCGCCGACCTCAACTACCAGCACGCCTTTGGCGACCTGAACTTCACCGCCCAGGCTTTCGTGGGCGTGAGCCGCGGCAAGCTGTTCGTGGCCAGCAACAACGGTCCGACTTCGACCTACCGCGCGCCCGACTACGGCGTCAGCCTGTCCGGCGAATACGGTCCCTTCGTGGTGCGCGTGGCGCACGCCCAGGCCAAGATGGAAATCAATGACCTGCTGTCGTTCAACACCCTGGCCAAGACCCTGGCGGGCGCCGGCTTCGGCACGCTGGCCAACGACCTGAGCTTCGCAGGCGGGAAGAAAATCGGCTTCACCTCGGTCGGCATGACCATGGACTGGAACAATATCGTGCTGCAGTCCGAGTACGCCCAGCGCCGCGCCAAGGACAAGGTCTACCTGTCCGACACCAACGCCTGGTACCTGATGGCCGGCTACCGCTTCGGCAAGATCCTGCCCTACTACACCCACGCTTCCATGAAGGGCGACGGCAGCAGCGTCGCCGTGCCGTCCACCCTGGGCAAGATCCCGGCCCTGAACGCCGCCGTCGCCGGCCTGGTCACGCCAGCCGAACAGGACACCGACACCCTCGGCGTGCGCTGGGACTTCGCCAAGTCGCTGGCCCTGAAGGTGCAGGTCGACCGCGTCAAGCCCAAGGCCAAGAGCGGCACCCTGATCTACGCCCCGGCCGCCGGGTACAAGGACAATGTCACCGTGGTCGGCGCCGCGCTCGACTTCGTGTTCTAGGAAAGGAGAGCGGCCATGAAACAAGCCACCATCGCTACCCTCGTGCTGTCGGTCCTGGGCGCCGCCGCCCTGCCCGCCTCGGCCGAAGTCGTCGTCATCGTCTCCAAGCAGAACCCGGCCACGCGCATGTTCTCGGAGCAGGCGTCCCAGTTCTTCCTTGGTAAATCCAACCTGTTCACCCCTGTGGACCAGCCGGAGAGCTCGCCCATCCGCGCCGAGTTCTACCGCAAGGTGGCCGACAAGGATACGGCCCAGGTCAAGGCCCTGTGGTCCAAGCTGGTATTTACCGGCAAGGCCACCCCGCCCAAGGAATACGCCAACAGCGCCGAAGTCAAGAAAGCAGTTGCTGCCGATCCCAAGGCAATCGGTTATATTGACAAATCGGCAGTGGATGACAGCGTGAAAGTGATCCTGACCCTGCCTTGAGCACCAGGAGGCAGGTCCCCGGCGCCGCCCTGCCCGGGCGGCGCTGGCCCGCGCATGCACTCCTGGCGTTGCCACTGCGGTCACACCGTATTGCAAGGAGTGTATGTTTTGAGCTTACCGCTGCGCGCCCGGTTCCTGCTGCTCTGCGCCGTGATCCTGGTCCTGACCGTGTCCCTGCTGGCCTGGAACAGCCAGCGCCTGATGGCGCGCGCGGTCGGCCGCAGCGCCGACCGGGTGGCCCAGGAATACGCCACCACCCTCAACCTCTCCCTCAGTCCCTACGCCGCCAGCGGCAGGCTGGCCGAACTGCGCGGCTACCTGGCCGAGATGCTGGCCGACCCCGACGACAGCTTCGTACGCTACATCGTGGTGCTGGACCAGGCCGGCACGCCGCTGGTGCAGGCCGGCCAGCGCCCGGCCGTCCTGCCCGACCTGGACGGCCACCCCGAGGCCAAGGCCTTCAAGGGCGTGCGCACCCTGATGGATGGCGGCCTGCTGCATGCACGCGCGCCCCTGCTGCTGCGCGATAACCGGGTCGGCAGCATCAACTTTGGCCTCTCCACCATGGAGCTGCGCCAGGCCCGCGAGGAAGTGATACGCCAGGGCGGGATGATCGGCGCCATCGGCCTGATGGCGGCCCTGGTGCTGCTGTACGCATTCACCCACGGCATAGGACGGCGCCTGCGCGAACTGATGGCGCAGTCGCAGCTGGTGGCGGCCGGCGACTACAGCCAGGAGCTGGAAGCGGTGGGCAGCGACGAGGTGGCGGCCTTCGCGCGCGCCCTGAACACCATGCGCGCCGCCCTGCTGGACCGCATCGCCCAGTTGCAGCAGTCGGAGCGCAGGCTGGCCCTCTCGCGGGAGGAATTGAAGGACTTGAACGTGTCGCTGGAGACCCGGGTCAGGCAGCGCTCGGCCGAGCTGGAACAGGCCAATGCCGAACTGAACGCCGCCGTACACTCCCTGCAGCGCACCCAGCACGAACTGCTGGCGTCCGAGAAGATGGCCTCGCTGGGGTCGCTGGTGGCCGGCATCGCGCACGAGCTCAACACCCCGATCGGCAACAGCCTGCTGGCCTCCACCGCCCTGCGCGACCGGGTGGCCGATTTCGAGGCCCACGTGGCGGCCGGGGCGCTGCGCAGGTCGGAGCTGAACGCCCACCTGGAGGAGGTGCGCATGGCCAGCAACCTGATCGCCGGCTCGCTGCAGAAGGCGGCCGAGCTGATTTCCTCCTTCAAGCAAATCGCGGTCGACCAGACCAGCGACCAGCGCCGCTGCTTCGACCTGCTGGGCGCGGTGCAGGACACGGTGGCCACCTACCTGCCGCGCCTGCGCCGGGCCGACTGCACGGTGCAGGTGCGCATCCTGCCCGGGGTGATGCTAGATTCCTATCCCGGCAGCTGGTACCAGATCCTCAACAACCTGCTCAACAACGCGCTCACCCACGCTTTCCAGCCGGGCCAGGCCGGCGTCATCACCATCGAGGCGCAGGAACAGGAACAGGGCGGACTGGTCACGCTGAGCTTTGCCGACAACGGCGCCGGCATGGCGGACGAGGTGCTGCGCCATGTGTTCGACCCCTTCTTCACCACCCGCATGGGCCAGGGCGGCACCGGACTGGGCATGCACATCGTGTACAACATCGTCACCGGCGCGCTGGGTGGGCGCATCGCGCTGGAATCGGCGCCGGGCCTGGGCACCACGGTGCGCATGACCTTGCCCAAGGTGTCGCCGCAGCGGTCCCAGGCGTAAATTCAGGCGTCTGCGGCGCTTCAGGCGTCGCCCAGGCGGGCCCGCACGGCGCCGGCATGGCGCTCGCTGACATCCACCGTGGCGCCGCAGCGCAGCGCCAGACGGTAGCTGCCGTCGCCGGTCACCGACAGGCAGGCGCCCTGCCCGGCGGCGACGATGGCGCGCCGGTGCACGCGCACGAAGCGCGCCGGATCCAGGTGCTGCTCCAGGCGGCTCAGCGGCATGCGGTACAGCACCTGGCGCCGCGCCAGGTGCAGGCGGACGTAATTGCCCTCCGCCTCCAGCCACAGCACCTCATCGAGCCGCACGCATTCGATGCGGCCCACCGAGCGCACCGACAGCTGCTGCCAGTATGGCGGCTGCGGCTGCGGGTCGTCTTGCGCCGCCAGATAGGCGCGCTGGGCCTCCACGAAGCCGGCCAGGCGGCGCTGGGCCAGCATGGCGCGGGCGCGCTCCAGGGCCTGCGCCAGGCGCTCGTCGTCGACCGGCTTGAGCAGGTAGTCCAGGGCGTGCACCTCGAAGGCTTGCACCGCATAGCTGTTGTAGGCCGTGACGAAGATGATCAGGGGCGGACGCTCCAGCAGGCACAGGCTGCGCGCCAGGTCCATGCCGCTTTCGCGCGGCATCTGGATGTCCAGCAACACCAGGTCGGCCGGGTGCGTTTGCAGCAGCTCGCGCGCGGCGGCGGCGCTGGCGCATTCGCCGGCGATGCTCCATCCCGCATGGCGCGCCAGCGCGTAGCGCAGGTTGATACGGCCCGGTTCCTCGTCATCCACGACCAGGACGCGCAGGGCCGGGCTGGCGGCGGCCGTCATGCGGCCTGCGCCGCGTACAGCGGCATGCGGATCGCCACCTCGAAACGGCCGCCGGCGCGCCCGGTGTGCAGCGTGGCCGCGCCGCGATAGGCCAGTTCCAGGCGCGCGCGCGTGTTGGCCAGTCCCAGGCCCAGGCCGGGATTGCGCGGCAGGGCCTCCGCCACGGGATTGCCGATGCGGATCGACAGCATGTCGCCCTCGCGCGCCACGGCGATGCGGATGTCGCTCTCGTCTTCATGGCAATCGAGGTCATGGCGCAAGGCGTTTTCCACCAGCGGCTGCAGCAGCAGCGGCGGACAGTCGCCATCGGCCAGCGCGCCCTCGTCGGCCTCCAGCTGCACCCGCAGGCGCGCGCCGTAGCGCAGCCGCTGCAGGGCCAGGTAGTCGCGCAGGAAAGCCAGCTCCTCGCCCACGCTGGCCCAGTCGCGGGTGCCGGCCGCCAGCGCATAGCGCAGCAGTTCACTGAGGCGGTGGATGCCCCCCAGCGCCAGCGCCTCGTCGCCGGTGCGCACCAGGGCGCTGATCGCATTGAGGGCGTTGAAGATGAAATGCGGTTCCAGCTGGGCGCGCAGGGCCAGCATGCGCTGCTGCTCCAATTCCAGGCTGAGGCGCAGGTTGTCATTCTGGGCCTGGCGCCAGGCCCGTTCGCGCCGCTGCCCGGCGCGCCAGATGCACACCGCCGCCACCGCCAGGTAGGTGCCGCTGGTCCAGGCGAATTCCAGGAAGATGGTGAAGCCGCCCTCGCCGCGCAGCTGTTCCAGCCAGGGCTCCATGCCGACCCGCAGGCCGGACTTGAGCAGGTCCGCCAGCGCCACGTAGGCCACCTCCCATGGCAGGAACACCAGCAGCACCAGGACATAGCCGAGCAGCAGGCGGCGCGCGCTGGCCAGCATCTGCGGCCAGCGCAGGAAAGCCAGGAACAGGCCGGTGCTGAACACCGCCATCAGCGCATGGTTGAGCATCCAGGCGCGCAGCAGCCAAACGTAGCCACGTCCCACGTGCTGGCGCAGCTGGTCGGCGTGCACCGCCGCCGCGCCGATGGCGCACACGGCCAGCCACACCAGCAGGTTCAGCGCGATCGCCAGCAATACGGTGCGCCAGCGCAGGCCCGCGCGGTGGTTGGAAGCATACATGGGGGGCGAGTATACCAGCGCGGCGCAGGCCGGGCGCAGCGCCGCCGGCACTTTCGTCACGGCGTACCGGCCGCTCGTCACACGGTTTGCATCCGGCATGGCGGGTTGCGCAATACTCTGCGCCGCCGATCAACTTCCTTCCATCTCACATGGGCTCGCGCCACACCTTGCTAACTTTGCTGATGCTGCAAACCGGCGCCCAGGCGCAGGACCTGCAGCGCGTCGACATCACCGCGCCCGGGGCGCAAGCCCTGCGCCGCGACGACACGGCGGGCCGCATCGTGGTCGGCCGCGCCGACCTCGAACAGTACGGCGACACCACCCTGGGTGCGGTGCTGAAACGCCAGCCCGGCGTTACCGTCAGCGGCGGCGAGGTCCGCATGCGCGGGCTGGGCGCCGGCTACACCCAGCTGCTGGTGAACGGCGAACCGGCGCCGCCCGGCATGAACATCGACAGCATCGCGCCCGATCTGGTGGAGCGCATCGAAATCCTGCGCTCGGCATCGGCCGAATACAGCGCACAGGGCATGGCGGGCACCATCAACATCGTGCTGCGCAAGGGCGCGCGCACGAGGCGCGACCTCAAGCTGGCGCTGGAAGACTTGCAGGGCCGCGCCAGCCCCTCGGCCTCGCTGCAGGCCGGCGGCAAGCGCGGCGCCCTGTCGTACAGCCTGTCGGGCGCGCTCAGCGACACCGGCTACCGCGAGACGCCCATCACGGTGGAGCGCAGCGGCGCCGCGCTGCGCTCCACCGCGCAGGACAACCGGGGCCGCACCAAAAAACTCAGCCTGGCGCCGCGCCTGAACTGGACCCTGGACAACGGCGACACCCTGGCCTGGCAAAGCCTGCTGGACCTGTACCGCAGCCAGTCGCACGGTGCGGCCCGCGAGAGCGCGCTGGCCGGCGCCGGCACGGCCTATCCGCACAATGATTACGGCATCACGGCGGACACGGCTTTCGCGCGCAGCAACCTGGCCTGGACCCGCAAGCTGGACCCGGACGCCCAGCTCACGGCCAGGCTGGGCGGCGACTACAACCACCGCCGCTCGGACTATGTCTTCCACGGCGCCAGCCTGGAAGAGCAGCCGCTGTTCACGCGCCGGGTGGCTTCCACGGCGGCCGACGACAGCCTCACCAGCAGCGGCAAATACCTGGCGCGCATCGGCGCGGGTCACAGCGTGGCGCTGGGCTGGGACGGCGCCGAGACGCGCCGCCGGGAACTGCGGCGGCAGGACGACAGCACGCCGTCCGGCGCGGCCTCGCCACTGGTGCAGGAATACCAGGGCCGGGTGCGTCGCCTGGCCCTGTACGTCCAGGACGAATGGGAGGTGGACACGCGCCTGCAGCTATCCCTGGGCCTGCGCTGGGAAGGGCTGGACACGCGCACCGGCGGCCCGGCGATGGCGGCCATGCGGCGCCGCGCCGGCGTGTGGAGCCCGGTGGCGCAGCTGCTGTGGAAGCTGGATGGACGCGACCAGCTGCGCCTGGCCCTGTCGCGCACCTACAAGGAGCCGCCCACGCGCGACCTGCTGCCACGCCGCTACACGGTCAACAATGGCAACAGCCCGGTCTATCCCGACCAGCAGGGCAATCCGGCCCTGCGTCCCGAGCTGGCCTGGGGGCTGGACGCGGCCTATGAGTCGTATGCCGGCAAGGATGGCGTGCTCAGCCTGTCCGGCTATGCGCGCCGGGTGCGCGACGTGACGGTGCAGCGCCTGTTCCAGGACGGCGCCGCCTGGGTGAGCACCTCCTACAACGGCGGCAACGCCAGCGTGGCAGGTCTGGAGTTCGACGCCAGGCTGGCGCTGCGCCAGCTGTTTGCGCACGCGGCGGACATGGAATTGCGCGCCAACGCGGCGCGCAACTGGTCGCGCCTGGATGCAGCGCCAGGACCGGACAACCGGCTGGCCGGACAGGTTCCCTTGAGCGCCAACCTGGGCCTGGACTGGCGCGCGGCGCGGCGCTGGACCGTGGGCGTCAATGCCGGACTGCAGACCGGCGGCACGGTGCGCATCAGCGCCGCGCTGCGCAGCTATACCGGCGTCACGCGCACGCTGGACGCGCACGCCTCATACGCCTGGGATGGCGGCATGCGGCTGCGCTTCTCGCTGCTCAACACCCTGCACCAGGACCAGCTGCAGGGGCGCGACTATGACTATGGCGGCGCCAGCCTGCAATCGCTGACCACCACAACCAGCCGTATCGGCCTGAGGCTGGTGCTGGAGACCCCGCTGTAGACGGTTGCAGGGGCTAGAAAGTCTCCCATTCATCGCCGTCCACCACCTGTTTGGTGCCGGCCGGCTTCATGGTGGAGCGGGCTGGAACAGCCGCCAGAGCCGGCTTGGCGGGCGGCGCTGGCGGCTTGGTCTTGGCCGCGGGCGCCGGACGGCGCAGCGGCGCAGCGGCGGGCATGTCGTGCAGCTTGAACACGGCCACCACCTCGCTCAGGCGGGCGGCCTGTTCCTGCATGGACTCGGCCGCAGCGGCGGCCTCCTCAACCAGGGCCGCGTTTTGCTGGGTCACCTGGTCCATCTGGGTAATGGCCACATTGACCTGCTCGATGCCGTGGCTCTGTTCCACGCTGGCGGCCGTGATCTCGCTCATGATGTCGGTCACGCGGTTGATGCTGGCCACGATTTCCTCCATGGTGCTGCCGGCCTCGCCCACCAGGCGCGAACCATTCTCCACCTTTTCCACGGAATCGTTGATCAGGGCCTTGATATCCTTGGCCGCCGCCGAGGAACGGTGGGCCAGGTTGCGCACCTCGCCCGCCACCACGGCAAAGCCGCGGCCCTGCTCGCCGGCGCGGGCCGCCTCCACGGCCGCGTTCAGGGCCAGGATATTGGTCTGGAAGGCGATGCCGTCGATCACGGAAATGATGTCGACGATCTTGTGCGAGGAATCGTTGATGGACGCCATGGTGCCCACCACCTGTCCCACCACGTCGCCGCCGCGCACTGCCACCGCCGAGGCCGATGCCGCCAGCTGGTTGGCCTGGCGCGCATTGTCGGCGTTCTGCTTCACGGTCGAGGTCAGTTCTTCCATCGAGGATGCGGTTTCCTCCAGCGAGCTGGCCTGCTGCTCGGTGCGCGAGGACAGGTCCTGGTTGCCGCTGGCGATCTCGCCGGACGCGGTGGCGATGGTGTCGGTGCCGATGCGCACCTGGGCCACCAGGCGCTGCAGGTTGTGGGTCATGTCCTTGAGGGCCTGCATCAGCTGGCCGGTCTCGCAGGCCGAGCTGACCTCGATGTTGCGGTTCAGGTCGCCGTCGGCCACATTGCGCGCCAGCGACACGGCCTCGCGCAGCGGCGCCGCCACCACCCGCGCCACCCACAGCGCCATCAGCATGCCGCCCGCGATATTGGCCGCCAGCAGGATGATGGAAGTAATGCGGGCCTGCTGGAAGGTGGCGCTGGCCTGGTCGCTGGCCTGGTCGCCGCCGTCCACGTTGATCTTGACCAGCTTGTTCAGCGTCTCGGTCAGCTGGGTGATGGCGGTGGACGAAGAGCTGGAAGCGATCTGGCGCGCCTCGTCGACCTTGTGCGCGCGCGACAATTCCATCATCTTGTTGTGGTCCGCCATGAAGGCGTCCCAGCGCTTGCCGAATTCATCGTAGGTGGCCTGCTCCTCCGGGCTGGAAATCAGCTTGGCGTAGATCTCGCGGTCCTTCTTGACGGCGGCCAGCGTGTCTTCCATGCGCTTGTCGTAATTGGCCTTGGATTCGGCTTCGTCGTTGAGCATGTGGGCCAGTTCCCAGCGCCGCATCTCGGCCACGTCGGCACGCAGGGTCATGATGGCCTGCACGCTGGGCATCCAGTTTTCCGCCAGGTCGGTGGAGGCCTGGTTGACGCGGCCCATGGACATCAGGTTGCTCACGCCCAGTATCAGCGTGAGCACCTGCACCGCCCCAAAGGCAACGATCAGCTTGGTGGCAATCTTGAGATCATAAAACCATTTCATAGCGGCTCCCCATGCTCTTATGGACAGCCAGTATGCAGCGTTGCGCTGGGGGATGCCAGCGCGCCGCCAAGGCTGTGTCCTGCGCGCAACACGCCCCGGCTCCCCCCCGCTTGAGCCTGCTTCAAAGCGGGCAGGGCGAGGCGCCGCAACGACGCCATGGCCGTTTTGAAGCAGGCTCTTACAGCTTGCCGTTCAGGGTGAGGAATAACTGGCGCGGCGCACCCGAGAGCAAGGTAGCGAAATTGCCGCCGGGATCGGACACCACGAAACCGTTCGAGCCTATGGTGCTGAAATACTGCTTGTCGAACAAGTTGCTGACGTTGAGCTGCAGGCTCAGTTCCTTGACCATGCCGGTGGTGCGGAACTTGTAGCCGGCCGACAGGTTGGCGAGCCAGTAGGACGGCACGCCGGCGTCGTTCAGGTAGGTGTAGTAGCGCTTGCCGGTGTACTTGGCGCCACCGCGCACGAACCAGTCGGCGTTCTCGTAGCCCAGTTCGGTATTGAACATGGTGCGCGGGGTATCGACCACCTGCTTGCCGCTCACCTGCACCAGCTTGTTGTTGTCCAGGTAGTTGGATTTGTACTTGGAATCGTTGTAGGTATAGGTGTTAAACCAAGAGAATTCGCGGCTGATCTTCCACACCGCCACCGCTTCCAGGCCCTTGGTTTCAACCTTGCCAACGTTGACGAAGGTGCTGGGGCAGCCGACGATGCCGGCGCAGGCGGCAACGCTCAGCTGGCGGTCGTCGAAACCGGCGTGGTAGACGGCCAGCGAACCCTGCAGGCCGGGACGCTTGTAGCGGTAGCCCAGGTCGACGTTGACCGAGGTTTCCGGCTTCAGCTTGGCGATGCCGAGGTCGTAGGCCTGCTGGGTCTGCGAGAACGGGCCGTTCACGCCCGGCTGGAAGGCGCGCATGTTTTTCGACACCGAGGCAAACAGCTCGTCGTCGCGGCTGAGGTTGTAGTTCAGGCCGGCCTGCGGCAGGAAGGTCTTGGAGGCGGTCAGCGTGCCTTGGGCGCGGCTGCTGGCGATCAGGTTGACGGCGTCTATGGTGACCTTGGGGCTCTTGAAGCCGGCGTTGACCTTGAGCTTGCCGTCGTCCGAGGCCCAGGTGTCCTGCAGGTAGAACTGGGTGGTGGTGGTGGTGAATTCCTGCTGGAAGCGGCCGCTGACATTGGTCATGGGGTTGCTCAGGAAGTGGTTGGTGTCGCTGCCGTCCGCCACCGCGTAGAAGTTGCGGGTCAGGGTATGCAGGCTGCGCTCGCCCCAGAAGCCGGCCGCCACGCTGTGGGCGCCGAAGTCCCAGTTCAGGTCGCTCACCACGCCGTCGCGGCCTATCGAATACTCGGTGGTGCGGATGGCGATGGGCACGCTGGCCGAGGACGCCGTGTACGGGGTGTACCAGTGGCCCTGGCCTTGGTTGCCGTGGTGGTAGACCGTGGTTTTCAGGTCGGTGTGTTCGCCCAGGCGCAGGCTCAGGGCCAGGCCGCCCAGGTCATCCTTGCGCAGGCCGCGGCCCAGGTAGTAGGCGTCGTCCATATTGGTGACGCCGCCCGTGTAGATGCCCTTGGCGGCGTTGACGGCGCGCTGCCAGTCGGGTGCGTAGTTATCCCAGTCGTAGCCCAGGCGCCGGGCCATTTCCAGCGACAGGTCCTGGTAGTCGGTTTCCTTGCGGTCGGAATGGTTGTAGAACAGCGCCAGCTGGTGATCGCCGAAGCGGTGCACCAGGCGCGAATTGAACTGGTCCTGGTCCTGCGGGCCCGATCCTTTCCACTTGTCGGCGCGCTGGCGGGTGCCGCTGATGAACAGCTTGGTGGCGCCGCCGTTCAAGAGGCCGCTGTCCAGGCGCACGAAGGTGCGCGAGGTGCTGTCGCTGCCCAGGGTCTGGGCCAAGGTCACGCCCTGCTGGTCCGTGGGGTCCAGGGTGACGAACTGCACCGTGCCGCCCAGGTTGCTGGTCGAGGCCGTGCCCAGGGCGCCGGCGCCCTGCGAGACCGACACGCGGCCCACGTTTTCCGAGGAGATGGCGCGGCTGATGTGCAAGCCGTTGTTGTTACCGTAGCTCATGTCGCCCAGCGGGATATCGTCCAGGGTGAAGCCCAGCTGGTTCTGGTTGAAGCCGCGCACGCTGAAGCGGGTCGACCATTCATAGGCGCCAAATGGATCGGCCGACTGGAAATTCACGCCGGGCAGCTTTTCCAGGGCCTTGAGCGGGCTGGTGCCTGGCACCAGCTTGGCCAGCTCGGCGTGGTTGATGTTCTGCACCTGGCGCGATTGGCCCTGGCCCAGCACTTCCACGGTCTGGATGGGGGCGCCGGCGGCGGCAGCCACGGCGCCATCGGCGCCGTCGTCGACAGGGGCGGCCAGGGCGGCGTGGCAGGCCAGGGCTTGCAGCACCAGCAGGCACAGCGGTTTAAGGCGTAAGGTGGCGGACATGGCTGTTCTTCTTTCTTGCGTTGGATGGGGGAGGAAAAACTTGCAAGATTGTAGAAACGGCATATGACCAAAGCGTGACCATGCAATGACAGTTTGATGACTCGACAACACCTGGCTGCGTTCGGAAGCGTACAGAGCCGGCCGCCGGGCGCGCCTACCATGGCGCCATTGCCACCGGAGCCAGCGCCATGTCCGCCATCGAATCCGTTCCAGCACAGTCCGCAACCGGACCGGCCGCGCCGCCGGCCCGGCAGCCATGGCTGGCCAAGCTGGGCCCCGGACTGGTGACCGGGGCGGCCGACGACGACCCCAGCGGCATCGCCACCTACTCCCAGGCGGGGGCCCAGTTCGGCTACGGCATGCTGTGGACCATGCTGCTGACCTTTCCGCTGATGGTGGCGATCCAGATGATCGCGGCCCAGATCGGCAGGGTCAGCGGGCGCGGCCTGGCCACCAACATCCGCCGCCATTTTCCGCCCTGGCTGCTGCACGCCCTGGTGCTCCTGCTGCTGGTCGCCAACACCATCAATATCGCGGCCGACATCGCCGCCATGGGCCAGGCGCTGCGCCTGGTGCTGGGCGGGCCGGCGCAGCTGTATGCGGCCCTGTGCGGGGCGCTATCGGCCGTGCTGCAGGTGATGCTGCCCTACCGGCGCTACGTTCGCATCCTGAAATGGCTGACCCTGGCGCTGCTGGCCTACGCCGCCACCGCGCTGGTGATGAACGTGCCTTGGGCAACGGTGCTGCACCAGACCCTGCTGCCTACCCTGCGCTGGGAGCCGCAGTACATCACCACGGTGGTGGCCATCTTCGGCACCACCATCAGCCCCTACCTGTTTTTCTGGCAGGCTTCGCAGGAGGTGGAGGAATTGCGCGCCGATCCCGACGCCCAGCCCCTGGTCGACGATGGCCGCCAGGCGCGGGACCAGCTGTCGCGCATCAAGACCGACACCGTGATCGGCATGGGCTTTTCCAACCTGGTGGCCTTCTTCATCATCCTGACCGCCGCCGTGGCCCTGCGCGCGCACGGCGTCACGCAGATCGAATCCTCGGCCCAGGCCGCCTCCGCCCTGCGTCCGGTGGCGGGCCAGCTGGCGTTCGCCCTGTTCGCCATGGGCATAGTCGGTACCGGGCTGCTGGCGGTGCCGGTATTGGCCGGCTCGGCCGCCTACGCCATCGCCGGCGCCATGCGCTGGAAAAACAGCCTGGAACTGGACCTGGCCGAGGCGCGCAAGTTCTACGCCATCATCATCGGCGCCACTGCCATCGGCACGGCGCTGTGCTTCACCCCGGTCGATCCCATGCGGGCGCTGTACTGGTCGGCCGTCATCAACGGCGTGATCGCGGTGCCGGTGATGGTGGTCATGATGCTGCTGGCGGTGCGTCCGGCCGTGATGGGCCAGCTGGCCATTTCACCGCTGCTGCGGGTGCTGGGTTGGCTGTGCACCGGCCTGATGGCGCTGGCCGTGCTGGCCATGCTGGTGCTGGCCGCGACCGGAGCCGCGGACTAGCCGGCGGCGCCATAGGCCGAAGTTGCGCGCGGAAGCCGCGACGATCACGGCAAATCGTCTCAGATCGAGAAATCCTCGGCCACCAGCGGTTCGCTCTTGGCGGCCGCGAGGCGCTGCAGCGCTTCCGGCGGGATGGGCCTGGAAATATGGTAGCCCTGCAAGTAGTGGCAGCCCATGCTTCCCAGGATGGCGGCCTGGCCCGCCGTTTCCACGCCTTCGGCCACCAGCTGCAAGCCCAGGCTGTGGCCCATGGCGATGATGGCTTGCACCAGGTTGTGGCTGCGTTCGCTGTGTTCGATGTCCATCACGAAGGCGCGGTCTATCTTGAGGGTGTTGAGCTGGAACTGGGTCAGGTAGCTGAGCGAGGAATAGCCAGTGCCGAAGTCATCCAGCGAAATGCTGACGCCCAGGGTGCGCAGCCGCTCCAGCACGGCGCGCACGTTGGGGCCGTCATCGATCAGCACGCGCTCGGTCAGTTCCAGCTCCAGCTGCTGCGGCGACAAGCCATTGCTGCCCAGCGCATGCTCGACCAGGGCGATGAAGCGGGGATCGACCAGCTGCCAGGCCGAGACATTGATGCTGATGATGACCTCGCCCAGCGCACCGCGCCAGTCCGCCACCTGGCGGCAAGCCTCGTTCAGCACCCAGGTGCCCAGTTCCACGATCATGCCGCTATCCTCGGCCACCGGGATGAAGCGGTCCGGCGCGACCGGGCCCAGCAGCGCACTGCGCCAGCGCAGCAGGGCTTCCACTTTTTTCACCTGGCGGCTGTGGGCATCCGTGATCGCCTGGTAAACGAGATGGAATTCGCCGGCCTCGATGGCGCCGCGCAGGGCGCCGTCGATCACCAGGGCATCCTTGGCGGCCGCGTTCATGGCGTCATTGAAGAAGCGCAGTTCGCCGCGTCCGGCCCGCTTGGCCTCGTACATGGCGATATCGGCGTTGCGCAGCAGGGTGTCGGCATCGGCGCCCTGCTCCGGATAGCAGGCCACGCCTATGCTGGCCGAGACGCCGATGGCGTGGTGCGACAACTCGAAGCAGGTGGACAGGGAGGCGAGGATGGCCGCGCCACACTGCTGCGCGGCGCGGGCCGCCGCCCCGGGCGCCAGCCCCGGCAGCACGACGATGAATTCGTCCCCGCCGAAGCGGGCCAGCAGATCGCCGGCGCTCAGCAAGCCATGCAGGCGGCGCGCCATCTGGGACAGCAGCTGGTCGCCAGCGGCATGGCCGAAGGAATCGTTGACCCGCTTGAACTTGTCCAGGTCAATGAACAATACCGCACATTCCTCCTGGTTTGCTGCGGACGTGCCGATCAATGACGTGAGTTCATGGTTGAGGCCGTTGCGGTTGTAGAAGCCGGTCACGGCGTCATAGCGGGCGGCCCGGTACAGCAGATCGTCTTTCTTCTTGCGTTCCGTGATGTCCAGCAACTGCACCATGCAATACAGCTGGCCGCGCTCGATATATGGCGAGGCCAGCATTTCCACCGGCAGCTGGGCGCCGTTATGCAGGGTGTACAGCGCTGTTTCGACCATGGGATAGCGGCCCTGGGCCGCTTCGAAGCGGCGGAAATAGTCGTCCACCATCGCCTCGGTGGCGTGTGGCAGCAGCTGCGTGACATGGGCGCCTATCAGTTCGGATGCATGGCGGTAGCCCAGCAGCCGGGCGCAGCGTTCGTTGGCCACGTGGATGTAGCCGCGCCGGTCGCGTATCAGGAAACCGTCGCTCAGGCTGTCGATGGTCAAGGCATAGCGCTGCTGGATTTCATGTTGTACCGCGTATATCAGGCAAAGCATCGACAGGGTTTTGGTCACGGCCGCCGCAATAAACCATAACCCATAGGAATCCGGTCCCAGGGCCACCGCGCTGGCCAGGTCGATAACACCGCGCGCAATCAGCGTGGCGCCCAGCAACCGATAACGGCTGCCTTTATATGCCAGCCTTGCACCGGCCCATAAAATGGCGGCGCCCAATATAGCGGATGTACCCGGCACCACCCAGGCATCATGGATTATCCATTCCAGCGATAATACCAGGACCAATATCAGGAATACCAGCAAGGCCGGCTTGACATGCCTGTGTTTTAAATTCCCGAGAAAATACCCGGTGCCAGCCCAATAACCCATGACGGCACAAGCAAGCATGCAGGCGGCGGCAATATGGCGCGGCCAGGATGGCGGTCCCAAAAACCAGATGGCGGTGCCGGCCATGACGGAAAACTGGCCGGCAGCCCAGAATAAAGCGTGCTTTTCCTTGCGCTGCATCAGCCACAGGAACAGCAGTATCGCGCTGAGGATGGCGTCCGCTACCAGGGACACCAGCATGAAGAGGTGGGGGTCCGCGCTCATGACTATGCCGCTCGGGGCCGGGCTACGCTGATTATCACACCCGGTGGCAGGCACCGGGAACCTTCATGATTGTAAGCGGAACAGCTGCAAGCTGGCGAAGATATATTGCCGCATGGCACATCTCTCACACACAAAAGTCATGATTACCATGCAATATTGAGCGAATTCCTTTACTCTGCAGCATGTTTTTACCCTTTTCATGCCAGAACATGGCATAAAAAAGCCAATTTCAAGTTTATTTTCATAACAGCAGCGACGCCGCGATACTCCACATCACGACCGCAATCACGGCATCCAGCCAGCGCCACGCCGCCGGCCTGGCAAACAGCGGCGCCAGCAGCCGCGCGCCGGCGCCCAGGCTGCCAAACCAGGCCACCGAGGCGCAGATGGCGCCCAGCGCAAAATACCAGCGGCCATTGCCGGGCTGTTGCCCGCCTATGGATCCCAATAACACCACGGTATCCAGATAAACATGGGGGTTTAATATGCTGACCGCCAGCATCGCCGTAAGAACAGCGCGCCGGCCAGAGATATCCTGTTCACCCGCCTGCATGGCAGCCGGAGTCAGGGCGGATTTCGCCGCACGTAATCCATACCAGAACAGGAAAGCTGCCCCGCATATTTTGATGGCAGATAGCAGCGCCGGCATGCTATTAATGACGGCGCCCATGCCGGCCACGCCGGCGCCAATCAGAATCACATCGCAGATAATGCAGATCATCGTGCAGGTAAATACGAATTCCTTTTTCAGCGCCTGCCTCAGCAAGAATGCATTTTGCGATCCTATCGCCACGATCAGGCCCGCGCCCAAGCCCGCGCCTTTTAAAAATGCCGTCAATTCCATCTCGCCATCCACTAAAAAAAGCTCAGCTTACCTTTCCGTCTTATATAAGTATAATGAATCATTCTTGTCAAATATTAGGATAGCTAATGAGTCACGTGGATTACCGGGGGCTGGCGGCGCTGGACGCCGTGGTCGAACATGGCGGTTTCGACAAGGCGGCTGCGGCCCTGTCCATCACCCAGTCGGCCGTTTCGCAGCGCATCCGCATGCTGGAACACGGGGCCGGCGAATTGCTGGTGGTGCGCTCCCAGCCGCCGGCGGCAACCGAGGCCGGCCAGCGCCTGATTGCCCACTACCGCCAGGTCAAGCTGCTGGAGGCGGCCCTGCGACGCCCAGGCGGCGGCCAGTGGCAGGAGATCGCCATCGCCGTCAACGCCGACAGCGCCGCCACCTGGCTGCAGGAGGCGGTACAGCCGTTGATGTTGGAAGGGAAACTTTTACTGCAGATCCGGCTGGACGACCAGGACCATACCCTGTCCAGCCTGCGCGAAGGCCGGGTCTACGGCTGCGTCACCAGCGAGGCCGCCACCGTGGCCGGCACCAGCGCCACGGCCCTGGGCGCCATGCGCTACATGTGCGTGGCCAGCCCCGCGTTCCGGGAGCGCTGGTTCCCGGACGGCATGACGGTGGCGGCGGCGCGCCAGGCGCCGGTGCTCAATTTCGACCGCAAGGACACGCTGCAAACCCAATTCCTGAAGCTGCGGCTGGGATTTGAGGAAGCCTATCCCCACCACGCCCTGTCCAGCTCGGAGGGATTCGTGCGCTTCATCGAGGCGGGGCTGGGCTATGGCATGTTGCCAGTCCAACAATGCGCGGCCCAGCTGGACAGCGGCAGCCTGGTGGACCTGGCGCCCGGCTACTGGCTGGACGTGCCGCTGTACTGGCACAGCTGGGATATCCAGACCCCTGCCACGCGCGCCCTGTCGGCCAGTATCGTGGCCACGGCGCGCAAGTGGCTGCTGGACTAGCGCACCAGGGCCGGCTGCTTGTTGTTGAAGGTCCAGCCCGGGATCAGGAATTGCATGGCGACGGCATCGTCGCGCGCGCCCAGGCCCATGTTGAGGTACAGCTGGTGGGCCGCCTCGACCTGCTCCAGGTCGATCTCCACGCCCAGGCCGGGCTTGCTGGGCACCTGCACCATGCCGTCGACAATCTTGAGCGGCTCGCGGGTCAGGCGCTGGCCGTCCTGCCAGATCCAGTGGGTGTCGATGGCGGTGATCTCGCCCGGGGCGGCGGCCGCCACCTGGGTGAACATGGCCAGCGAGATATCGAAGTGGTTGTTCGAATGCGAACCCCAGGTCAAGCCCCACTCGTGGCACATCTGCGCCACCCGCACGGAGCCCTGCATGGTCCAGAAGTGCGGATCGGCCAGCGGAATGTCGACCGACTGCAGCTGGATGGCGTGGCGCATCTCGCGCCAGTCGGTGGCGATCATGTTGGTGGCGGTCGGCAGGCCGGTGGCGCGCCGGAATTCCGCCACCACTTCGCGGCCGGAATAGCCGTTTTCGGCGCCGCACGGGTCTTCGGCGTAGGCCAGCACGCCGTGCTTGTCGCGGCACAGGCGGATGGCATCCTTGAGCAGCCAGCCGCCGTTCGGGTCCAGCGTGATGCGGGCCTGGGGGAAGCGCTCGGCCAGGGCCAGCACCGCCTCCATTTCCTCCTCGCCGCGCAGCACGCCGCCCTTGAGCTTGAAATCCTGGAAGCCGTAGCGCTGGTAGGCCGCCTCGGCCAGCCGGACCACCGCCTGCGGCGTCAGCGCCTCCTCGTGGCGCAGGCGCAGCCAGTCATCGCTTTCCCCGGCGCCGTCGGCATACGGCAGGCTGGTGCGGCGCCGGTCGCCTATGTAGAACAGGTAGCCCAGCATTTTCACGGCGTCGCGCTGCTGGCCTTCGCCCAGCAGGGCGGCCACCGGCACGCCCAAGAATTGGCCCAGCAAGTCCAGCAGGGCCGATTCCAGCGCCGTGACGGCGTGCACCGCCACGCGCAGGTCGAAGGTCTGCAGCCCGCGGCCACCGGCGTCGCGCTCGCCGAAAGCGCGCCGGGCCGCGTTCAGGATGGCGTGGTAGTGGCCGACGGGCTGGCCCAGCACCAGCGGGCGCGCATCCTCCAGGGTCTGGCGTATCTTTTCGCCGCCGGGCACCTCGCCCACGCCGGTGCGGCCGGCGCTGTCGCTGAGGATGACGATATTGCGGGTGAAATAAGGACCGTGGGCGCCGCTCAGGTTGAGCAGCATGCTGTCGCGGCCGGCGACGGGGATCACGCGCATGGCGGTGATGCGGGGCGTATCGTTCAAGGTCATAGTGGCGGGGCTCTCGATGTTAGCGCAATCATTTTATGGTAGCGCTGCCATCGCATCAAAGCAAGCGCCGTGTGAGGTTCGTTGCGTCATTGCAAGCGTCAGGTGCTGGCGCGTTCGACGATGTGGAAGCCCAGGTCGCGCACCGGCTCGGCCACTTCCTTGCCATGCATGCGCGCCAGGATGAATTCGGCCGCGATGCGGCCCACGGCGGCGCCATCCACGTGCACCGAAGTCAGGGCCGGGTGCAGGTCGCGCGCGAAGCCGAGGTCGCCGAAACCCACCACCGCCAGTTCTTCCGGCACCGCCACCTGCCCCAGCTGGGCTTCCAGCATCACGCCCTGGGCCATCAGGTCCGAGCTGCAGAACACGGCGTCGATGTCGTGGTAGCGGTCGCGCAGTTCGACCATGGCGCGGCGGCCCGCGCCCAGGGTGGTGGGCGGGGTCACGCTGATGGCGGGGATGGCGGTCTCGCCCGCATGCGCCATGCCCAGTTCCAGGGCGCGCCGGGTGAAGGCGGCGCTACGCCGCTGGCTGCGCTCGTCGGCGCCGCTGACCACTGCCACGCGGCGCCGTCCGCGCGCGTGCAGGAACTCGGCCACGGCCGTGCCTATGCGCTCGTGCGAGAAGCCGACCAGCATGTCGATGGGCGTGGGCGTCAGGTCCCAGGTTTCCACCACCGGGAAGCCGGCGTTGAGCAGGCGGCGGCGCGCCTGCGGCGAGCGCATCACCCCGGTCAGCACCACGCCGGCCGGACGGCGTCCAATGATCGCGTCCAGCAAATCATCCTCGCGCGTATGCTGGTAGCCGCTCTGGCCCAGCATGACCTGGTAGCCGGAGGCGGCCAAGGTCTCGGTCAGGGCCTGCACCATGTCCTGGAATACGGGACCGACCAGGGTCGGCACCACGGCCGCCACCAGCTTGCTGTTGCGCGAAGCCAGGGCGCCGGCCACCAGGTTGGGCACGTAGCCGGTCAGCTCCACGGCCGCCCTCACCTTCTGCAGCAGCGCGGGCGAGACCGCATCCGGGTTGCGCAGCGCGCGCGAGGCGGAGATGGGCGCCACGCCGGCGATCCTGGCGACATCGGTCAGGGTCAGGCCACTGCCCTTCTTGCGGCGCGGGAGGGGGGCGGTATCATGGCTCATGGGCGGATTGTAGCATCATGACATCGCTACCATCAGCCGCCATCCAGGCTGGCCAGCAGCGCGTGCACGCTGGCGCTCCACTCCTGCGCATCAGGCACATGCAGCGACGGCGGCGCCGACGGCGCACAGGGCCCGGGCCGCCCCACGCGGCGGTACACGAACAGCGAGGTCCAGGCCGCGCTGTCGGGCGCGGCATTCTCGACCAGCTCGAAGGCCGGGTGCTGCAGCGGATAGGTGGTGGTGGTGACCAGGCAATGCTCCGGCACTTCGCGCGCCAGCTTGTCTGCCAGGGCGCCCATCAGGGGGGCGAAGCAGGTGCTGTACAGGAACACCAGGCTGGCCTGGCGCAGGTCGGCGTCGAACATGTCGGCCTCGAGCAGCGCGATGCGGCCGGCCAGCGCCAGCAAATGGCTGGCTGGCGCGCTGCGCCCGCCGGGCAGGCGCAGCGTATCGCCTTCACGCAGCGGGCGGGGCAACGCCTGCAACCCCTTAGCGGCCAGTTGCAGCAGCAGCTGGCGGCGGCGGGTGGCGATGCGGTGGCGGTAGGGCAGCAGCTCCACGCCCACGCAGCGCGCGAACGGCAGGCTGACGGCGGCCGACATGACCACCTTGCCCAGGCCGCTGCCCAGGTCGAACATGAGGCCGCCGGGCGCCAGGTGGGGCGCGACCAGGTCGAAATAGTTGTCCAGTTCGTGCCGTTCCAGTTCGCCGTAGATCATGCCGCAGTCGGCGATCACCCAGTCGCGCAGTTCGCCGTCGCTGACGTCTTCCAGCGCGCGGAAGCCGTGCGCGGCCTGCTCGGCGGGCGCCATCTCGGGCAACATGCCGCGCGCCTGCAGGTTGACCGGCAGCGGGCCGACGATCAGGCTGCGGTGCGGCAGCAGGCGCCGCACCAGGTAATCGCGCCGTGCCGGGTCGCGCGCGCAGGCGCGCAGGGCCAGGCCGATTTCAATGAAGCGCAGCAGGGCCGTGCCGGCTACCGGCTGCAGCGGCGGACGCGGATGGACAGCGCCATCCTGCACGCTTTGCAGCATGGCCTCCAGGATATCCTCGGGACAGCGGAACGCCTGCACCGGCATGACCGGAACAGCGGCGCGGCGGAAACGGGGCGGTGCGGACATGGGCGGGCGCGTTAGTGGGATGGCAACAGCTTACCCGGGGCGCCGCCAGGCCGCAAGCTGGCGGGCTGGACTCTGTGGCGGACGCTGCTCAGACCGCAAAGATTTCCTGCAAGACCAGCAGCGTGGCGTTCAGCGTGGCCGGACCGAGCTTGCCCAATTTTTTCGACAGCCTGACCTTGTCCACGCTGCGCAGCTGGTCCAGCAGGATCAACCCAGTCTTTTTATCGAAGGTCACCGGTATGCGGTAAGGGGCCGGCTTCGCGCCTGTGGTCATCGGCGCCACCGTGACCGTCCGTATGTAGTCATGCATCTCCGGCGGCGAAATGATGACGCACGGCCGGGCTTTCTGGATCTCGCTACCCACCGTCTGGTCCAGCTGCACCAGCCAGATGTCGCCACGCTTCACCATACGAGCTTTTCATCACCGTCGTTGGGGAATTCGGGCCAGACCAGCGCGTCATCGGCGGCGGCCGCGATGTCCTTGCTGGCCTCGGCCCAGCCTTCACGCACCTTTTTTTGCGGCCGGCGGATGACGATCGCATTGTCCTCCACCGTCATCTCCACCTCACCGAGCTCCATGCCGGCCTGGGCGAGAACTGGCTTGGGCAGCAGAACACCCTGGGAATTTCCCATTTTTCGAATGGACGTTTTCATCTCGGGCTGTACCTCCAGGCTAGGTTCATACAATGTTAGTACGAACCCGCGTTCTTAGCCAGCGCATCTTTGGCCATGTTTAACGCTTGACCAGCTCCACCCGACGGTTCCTGGCCCGGCCTTCCTCGCTAGCGTTGTCGGCCAGCGGCTGTTCGGCGCCGTAGCCGGCGGCCGACAGGCGCGCCGGGTCTATGCCGCCGGCCACCAGCCGGGCCAGCACGGTCTCGGCGCGCTGGCGCGACAGCTGCTTGTTGTGCGCGGCGTTGCCGCTGTTGTCCGTGTGGCCTTCGATGGACAGCTTGAGCTCCGGCTGCTGCTTGAGCAGCTTGCCGATTTCCGCCACCACCGGCTGGCCGTCCGCGCGCAGGGTGGCCTGGTCCACGTCGAAATTGATGTACAGCGCCACCCTGCCCTTGGCGCCCAGCTCGCGCGCCATGTCGTCCGCCGTCACCAGGCCCACGGTCTGGTTCATGGCCTTCTCCTGTATCACCGTGACCAGGGTGCGCGAGTCGCTGATGCCCAGGCTGAGCCAGATATTGGTGTCCGGCCGGCGTATCAGGTAGGCCGTGTAGCCGTAGCGGATGTCGGGCAAGTGCAAACGGGTGCGTTCGATCTGGTAGCGGTCGCCGCCATTGGCCTCGATGAAGGCGGGACTGGAGGGATCGGCAGCCGGCAGCTTGACACCGCCCAGTTCGGTGATGGCGTTCTCATAGTTGCGCAAGGCGGCCAACTCGGTCAGCTTGGCGTCCGAATTGTAGAAGGAGCGCACGTTGATGCGCCCTTCCACCGCCCGCAACTGCTGGCCGATGGCGATGTAGCCACGGTCGAACTCGGCGTCGACGACCTGGTTCTTGCCTCCCGCCTGCACCGCGGGCGGCCAGTCCATATAGGGGAAAGGCGGCAGCTTGGCGCTCGACAGCGGCACGCTGGCCGGATCGAAGGCGGCCGGGGCGGGGGCGCTGGCTGGCGCGGCCGGGACTGCGGGCGCCATGGCCGCTGTGGAGGCGGCGGGGGCCGACGCGGCGGGGGTGTCGGGTTTCTTGTGGCAGCCGGCCAGCACCAGGCCGGCCACGGCGATCATCAGCAGCGGAAAAAAGCGCATGAAATCGATACTCCTGCAAATAAAAATGAAAGGTACGCATGAAAACTGCGGAAAAATGAAGCAAAAATACAACAAACACAAAAAAATTTCTTTATTTATGTAGGTAAATTTTTTGCGAATACTAACCAATACTCACACCCGGGGCTATTGATGCTGCATATACCACAAAATTCGATCTACATCAAATCGCACCGTCGCAATTGTCGTTTTACAAAGCAATCGCTATCAAAAGCGGACTCTGCACTGACTGCGTCACTTTCACATGAAAAGTAAGGAAACAAGTCAAAACGTTACTGTGACGGAGGAACTTATCTGAGAGGAAAGTTATTTTTTTAACATCAGGAAATAGTGTCACAAAAAGAAAAACGGCGAAGTCTAACTCAAGCATTTTTGTGTTGTGCGTACGATACGATCAGGAAATTTTCGACTGGAAACGGAACCAAAAAAGCGCTTTATCGTCGCGCGAACTCCGGAATAAGATACGTCCTGGCTGCGCAGCCAAAGTAACCATTAGTCACTCATCCTTTACCTATGGAGTTTTCTATGCAACGTCTCTCCCTGAAATCGCAGCGCGGTCAAGGCATGACCGAATACATCATCATCGTGGCCCTGATCGCCATCGGCGCAGTGGGCGTGTACACCGCCTTTGGCGACGTGGTGCGCGGCCAGACTTCGATCGCGGCCTCCACCCTGGCCGGCCAGGCCAGCGGCGGCGCCCGCACCCTGGCCGACAACGGCGGCACGGATTCCAACAACCGCGCCAAGGCCAAGGGCCTGAAAGACTTCGAAAGCGCCTCGACCAAGTAAGCCGCACGGGGATATCCACATACAGAACATGGAGCGGACGATGGCTTTGTACGTTCACAGGCAACGGGGGCAATCGATGGTGCTGTTCCTCGGCTTCGCCGCCGCCATGATGGGCATGATGCTGGTCGCCTTCAACTCGGGCCAGGTCACCAATGCCAAGATGCGTGCGATGAACGCTGCCGACGCCGCCGCCTACAGCGGGGCGCTCTGGCAGGCACGCAATCTGAACTTCCAGGCCTATATGAACCGGGCCATGGTCGTCAACGAAGTGACCATCGCGCAATCGGTCAGCCTGCGCTCCTGGGTAGGCTATCTCGACAAGCTGGTCAGCAACATCAGCATGATCACCAATTTCATCCCACCGGTCGCGGTCGAGGTGCGCGCCGTGCAGCAGGTGCTGAGCCGGGTCGACCAGACCATGCAGCGCGTGGTGCCGCCGGCCGAGATTGCGCTGCGCGGCCTTACCAACGCCGAGCACGCCGCCCAGGTCGCCTTCGACGGCCTGGCGCCGCTGGCGGCCCAGGAGCTGGCCTTCAACGTGGCCCAGCAGAATGGCGCGGCGGTCAGCACCGGCGGCAAGGCCCTGGTGGCGCTCAACCTGCGCGACTGGGCCGGTTTTACCCGCAACTACAGCCCGGGACGGCGCAACATGGGCAACCGCGACGAGCGCGCGCGGCTGCGCGAAGTGACGCTCAATTCGCGCGACGGCTTCGTGCAGGAACGCGACTGGAAATTCGGCTTTAAGCCGGTGGTCGAAATCCGCAAGCAGGGCGGCACCGACCTGATCGACTACGACGCCTGGAAAGGCCTCGATTCGATGGAGCTGCGCACCACCTACAACTACTTCAAGGGCAAGTGGATGACCAGGACCCCGGTGGCCTGGGGCGGCGCCCAGGCCTACGGCAATGGCCGCGCCAACGGCATCGGCGTGCACGGCAATACCAACGAATGGAATGACTCCGATGGCCAGCTGGCGCGCAGCGCCGCCAACAGCAATACCTATGCCAAGAACGTGCGCCTGCGCTTCCCCGGCTACCGCGACCTGGAGGCGCCGCAGCTGCAGAAGGACGACCCGCGCCTGCCATTCGCCATCGAAGTGGTGGTGGCCGGCGCCAATATCGCCACCGCGCGCAGCGCCGGCCGGGCCCAGACGGCGCTGTTCAATGGCGCTGTGCTGGACCAGGATCCGCAGTACCAGGGCCGCGACGCCGGCGTGTACGCCCTGTCCGAGGCCTGCGTGGCCTTCGAGCGCCCGGTGGCGCGCCAGGACGGCGCCCAGGAAAAGGCCGGCTTGTTCAATCCGTACTGGCACGCCTTCATGGCCACCGACAGCCGTGGCGCCCGTATCACCGCCGATACCGCCAAGGGGCTGCCATCGATTAATGCTTTATTGGGAGGAAGTGGAACATGCGTATCAAAATAAGCGGCAGACTGACGGCGGGCGCGCTGGCGGGCGTGGCCGCGCTGGTACTGGCCGCCTGCGGTGACTCCAACGCCAACGGCGCCGACAGGACGGCGGCCGCGGCCAAGCCGGCGCCGGCCAAGGGCGCGGGCCAGAGCTACGAGCTGGTGGTGTCCACCAAGCCGCTGTCGGTGGAAAAGGAAACGGCGATCGCGCGCGCCACCTACGAGCTGTGCGCCACCGCCGCGCGCGCGGCCGGCACCCCGGTCAAGCCGCTGGCGGGCATCCCCAGGGATTACGTCATGAGCCGCAAGACCTACCGCAGCGACGGCGCCAGCTTCTACGAACAGGAGGAAGGCTGGCTGCTGGACGTGCACAACGCCACCCCGCAGAACGGCTGCGAGAGCAAGATCTCGTACACCAGCAGCACCACGGTGGGCACGCCGCAGCGCAGCCGCCACATCGATGTCACCGCCGAGGGCGAGCGCGTGGTGCAGGACAACGACCCGCAGCCGGCGCCCGGTCCCGATACCAAGGCCGCCAGCGTCTTCACCGTGGCCAAACAGATCAACGGGCGCGCCTACAAATGCATGGCGCCCGGTCCCGGCGACGCGCCCGGCCTCAAGGACCTGTGCATCCTGGACACCAAGGGCGGCGCGCTGGTGAATATCGACGGTACCGCCATCGTGGCCTACCAGCGCCAGAAAAGCCCGCTGGCCGACACCGACCTGGTGACCGAGGTGGAACGCGCCAGCATAGGGGAGAAGCTGGCCGCCAACGCCTTCGCCGAGCCGGGGGCGCGCTGATGCGGCGTGCACGCGGCCAGGCCATGGTGGAGCTGGTGGTGGTGGTGGGCGTGAGCGCCCTGCTCTTCCTCGGCATCTGGTATCTGGGCAAATTCCACGACCTGCAGGCCACCACCATCCAGGCCGCGCGCTACGCGGCCTGGGAGCGCACCGCGCAGGGCGCCGGCCAGCTCAGCGACGCCCGCCTGGCCGGCCAGATGCGCGCCCGCCTGTACAACCTGGACCGCGCCGCCTACAAGGACAACGACGGCAATGCCAATGGCAACAACTGGCGCCGGCAGAGCGCGGTCTGGTACGACCACCGTGGGCGCCAGCGCCTGCTCGCCAACCCCAGCGACGTGCAGCTGCGCATGGCGGCCGGCGGCCTGCCGGGCAAGGCGGCGGCCGCCGTCAACGGCGCCGCCGGTTCGCTGGGGCCGCTGCTGGGCGCCCTGAGCGGCGGCGAGCCGCTGCCGGCCGGCGGCGTCAACACCAGCACGGTCAGCGTGGCGCTGGCCAACGTGGCGACGCTGCCGGAGCCATGGAACAAGTTCAACCTGAACCTGAAGGAAAGCGCCTCCATCGTCAACGAGCAGTGGGACGCGGCCGATCCGCGCCAGGCCGCCGAGCGCAGCCGGGCCTACGTGGCGGCCGGACGGCTGGGCGACATCAGCGGCGCGGTCGGGGTGCTGACCACCATGGTGTCGGTCATCGAGCCGGACATGAAAGAACTGGCGCTGGGCCGCATCTGCCCAGACATCGTGCCGGCCGACCGCCTGCGCCAGCCGCGCAACCAGGCCGCCTACAACGGGGCCGGGCCATGCTACCAGTGAAGCGGACGGCGTTGCCATGCCTGGCGGCGCTGCTGGGCGCCCTGGCGGCAGATCCGGCGCTGGCCGGCTGGCAGGATACGCCGGACAGCCTGGCGCTGTCGGCCCTGGGCGACAGCATGGTGGTCAACGGCACCCCCATGCAGCTGCGCCGCTTCAGCACCACGCAACCGGCCGAGCAGCTGCTGCAGCAGGTGCAGTCAGCCTGGGAGCGCGGCCGGGTGCGCGGCAGCGTGACGCGCAGCCAGGTGGGCGACTGGACCGTGCTGAACCAGACCCTGGGCCCGGAGCACCGCAGCTTCCAGGTGCGCCCGTCCGGCGCCGGGCTGGAAGGGGTGGTGGCGCTGACCTCGCCCCAGCTGGCCCGTCCGCCCACGCTGGCGGTGCCGCTGCCGGCCGCCATGACGGCGGTCTCGGTGATCGATTCGACCGACCAGGGCAAGCTGTCGCAGCAGGTGATTGCGTTCTCCAGCCGCTCGGTGGAGGCCAGCGCCCAGGCCCTGGAGGCGGCGCTCAAGGCGCGCGGCTGGACCCGCCACGTGATGCAGACATCGGCCGACGGCGTGCTGCTGGCGGCCAACCGCGGCGAACAGCAGTTCGACGCCACCGTCAGCCCGCAGCGCAACGGCGCCATGCTGATGATGAACACCTTGATACGCAACCGATGACTAAATACAGGAGCATGCATGACAACCATGGTTTTTCCCCCGCGCCAGCGCGGCCACGCGATGACCGAATACATCCTGGTCACCGTGGTGATGGCGCTGTTGCTGTTCGTACCCCAGGCCCTGTCCGGCAACATGCCGCTGGCCGAATACCTGGCGCGCGCGGTGCGCTGCTTCTTCCGCGCCTACAGCCTGCTGGTGTCCGTGTTTTAACCCCATGGTGACATGATCGTGAAAAAAATCTCGAAAAACACGCTGCTGCTGGGTGGCGCCATCGCGCTTGGCGTGCTGTGCTTCGCCGGCGCCCAATACTACTTCCGCAGCTACCTGGCCAACGCCGAGCAAAAGCTGGCCAGCTCCTACGAGAAGAAGCAGGTGATCGTGGCCAAGACTGAGATCCCGGCCGGCGAAACCCTGAGCGAGGACAACCTGGCGGTGCGCTCCATCCCGCAGCGCTATTTGTCCAGCACCGTGCTGGTGCCGGACGACCTGGAACAGGTGGCCGGACAGAAGCTGATGGTGCCCATGAAGCCGGGCGATCCGATCGACCGCGGCGCGCTCGAACGCATGGACCGCGCGGCGCTCTCGACCACGGTGGAAAAGGGCGAGCGCGCCATCACCTTCCCGGTCGACGAGATCAGCTCCATCTCCGGCATGCTGGTCCCGGGCGACATCATCGACCTGATGTTCACCGGCCCGGGCCGCACCAGCCATTCATACGGCGCGGGCGGCGGCAAGGACATGCTGCACGTACGCCCCCTGCTGCAATCGGTGCCGGTGATCGCCACCGGCAAGACCACCCAGAAGCGCACCGTGCGCGGCGCGGACGGCGAGCAGCACGAAGTAGCCATGGACTTCACCACCGTCACCCTGAAGCTGCCGCCGGCCCAGGCCGAGCAGGTGCTGCTGGGCCAGAAGCTGGGCCAGCTGACGGCGGTGTTGCGCAACCCCGAGGACAAGGCCCCGGCGCCGGCCCACCCGGTGCTGGATGAGGTGAGCTTCAAGCAGGTGGTGGGCGCGCCCGGCGGCGGCGCCGACCAGGTCGAGATGATCATAGGCGGCAACGGCGGCGCCGAGAAGGTGCAGGCCGACGTCGGCAAGACCCTGGTGGCCAGCCTGTCGCCACGCGCCGCCGCCCAGGAAGCGCGCCCGGCGCCCGACGCCGGCGACGTCCGCAGCCGCCTCGGCATCACGCCGCCGCCGGTGTCCGGCGCGGCTTCCACCACGACCATGAAACCCTGATCCCATGAAAACGCTGAAGAACCTGTGCATGGCCATCTGCATGGCCATGCTGCCCCTGGCATGCCTGGAGGCGGCGCCCGCCGCCGACACCGGCAGCGCCACCATCCCCGACCAACTGGAACTGTTCAGCGGCGAAGCGCGCGTGCTGCCGCTGTCGCCGGGCCGCATCGCCATCGGCGACGGCAAGGTGATCTCGGCCTCCGCGGTGGCCGCCAACCAGTTGCTGATCCTGGCCGAAAAACCCGGCAACAGCACCCTGCACCTGTGGCTCAAGGACGGCACCCAGCGCGAACTGACGGTGCGGGTGCTGGAGGCCGACCTGAAACGCACGCTGGACGACGTCAACCGGCTGCTGTCCTCGGTGGAGAACGTCCATGCGCGCATCGCCGGCTCGCGCATCGTGCTGGAAGGCGAAATGGTCAGCGACAGCAACCAGGAACGGGCCCAGGCCATCCAGAAGATGTACCCGGACCAGGTGGTCAACTTCATCGGCAAGGTGGGCTGGGAGCAGATGGTGCACCTGGACGTCAAGGTGGTGGAACTGACCAAGCGCGGCGCGCGCGACCTGGGCATCGCCTGGGATTCGGCCATCAACGGCCCGGCGGCCGGCCTGATCGCCGACATCGCCAGCAACAAGACCTTCCGCTACATCCCCGATCCGGCCAGGTCCGGCATCGACATGAGCGGCATCACCACCAATGTATGGCCGCCCAAGGGCTTCATCACGCTGGCCTCGGCCATCACCTCGCGCATCAACCTGCTGGTGCAGGATGGCGACGCCCAGATGCTGGCCGCGCCCAGCCTGAGCACGCGCAGCGGTTCCAAGGCGCGCTTCATCGCCGGCGGCGAGATCCCGCTTCCGGTGCAGAACACGCTGGGCGCGCTGGCGGTGCAGTTCAAGGAATACGGCATCATCCTGGAGGTGACGCCGGTGACGGACAAGAGCGGCGCCATCTACGCCAAGGTCGACATCGAGGTCAGCAGCATAGACCGCGCCGTCACGGTGCAAGGCATCCCCGGCATCCTCAAGCGCCGCTCCAGCGCCGAGTTCAACTCGCGCGATGGCGAGACGGTGGTGCTGAACGGCCTGTACGCCTACGAGGCCACCGGCGACAACCAGAAAGTGCCGGGCCTGGGCGACGTCCCGCTGCTGGGCGGCCTGTTCCGCAACAAGCAAAGCGAGCAATCGCAGCGCGACGTCGCCATCCTGATCACGCCGCGCCTGGTGCGGGCCACCCCGGGCGCGCTCGATCCGGAAGACCTGAACAAGGACAAGCTGCAGGACATCGAACACAAGATGCACGAGCATCAGCTGGGCGCCACGCCGCGCGCCAGGCTGAGCGTGACGGAGTAAGCCATGATCACACTGGAATACGAAGGCCGGGAATGCTTCCTGGAAGGCGCCGCCATCCTCGGCGCCCAGCCCGATTCGCCGCTGCCGCTGGGGGCGGCGGCCGGCAAGCGCGCGCTGCGCCTGGCGCGCGAGCCGGACGGCAGCGTCAGCGCCACCGACCTGGCCTCGCTGTCGGGCGTGTTCATCAACGGCGAGCGCATCGTACGCTACGGACCGCTGCGGGTGGACGACAGCATCAGCATAGGCGGCAAGCTGCTGCGCGTGAAGGCGCTGGAGCAAGCGGGCCGCCCAGCCGCGCCGCCGCCGCGCGCGCCGCTGGGCGGTACGGCGGCGCCCGGCGGCGCCTGGCCTGGGGCAGCCGCACCGGGAGCTGGCCGGACGGGCGCCGCCACTTCGCGCGACGCCTCGTCGGGCGAGGCCTCACCGCGCGCCGCCTGGCCGGGCGCCGTACCGGGTGCAGCCACGTCGGGCGTCGCTACGCCGGGCGTCGCTACGCCGGGCGTCGCTACGTCGGGCGCCGCCACGCCGGGTGGCGCCGCACCGCTGCCTTCGCGGCCATCCGCACCGGCGGCCGCGCCCGGCGGCCTGCGGCCGGCCACGGGACATGCCGCGCCCGGCGCAACGGCGTTGACAGTGCCGGGCGCCGCTGCGGCGGGCGCCGCAGCAGGGGCTGTGCAGGCGCGCACCGATGCCGCCAGCGAAGCCGAACGGGCGCGCCAGCAAGCCCTGTCGCAGGCGGCCGGCCTGCTGCACGCGGAACTGATCAAGACCCTGGACCTGCGCCGCCAGGACGTCACCCGCATGGGCGACGCCGAGCTGCGCGTGGTGGCGAGCAAGCTGATCGCGGAACTGCTGCCCCGCCTCGACCTCGATCCCGGCCTGGACCGCGAGGAACTGACGCGCTTCGTGCTGGACGAGGCGGTCGGCCTGGGCGTGCTGGAAAACCTGCTGGCCGACGATAGCGTGACCGAGATCATGGTCAACGGCGCCAGCGACATCTTCATCGAACGGGCCGGCCGCACCGGCCGCTCGGCCATCGCCTTCAGCAGCGAGAAGGCGCTGATGGGCGTGATCGAGCGCATCGTCTCGCCGATCGGGCGCCGGGTGGACGAATCCTCGCCGCTGTGCGACGCCCGCCTCAAGGATGGCTCGCGGGTCAACATCGTGATACGCCCGATCGCCCTCAAGGGTCCGACCATCTCGATCCGTAAATTCGCCAAGCGCCGCCTGCAGGTGGAGGACCTGGTGGCCTACGGCACCCTGGATGAGCGCATGGTGGCCTTCCTGCAGGTGTGCGTGGAGCAGAAGAAGAACATCGTGATCTCGGGCGGCACCGGCTCCGGCAAGACCACGCTGCTGAACGTGATCTCCAACCTGATCCCGCCGCACGAGCGCATCGTCACCATCGAGGATGCGGCCGAGCTCAAGCTGTACCACGACAACCTGGTGACCCTGGAGGCGCGCCCGCCCAATGTGGAGGGACGCGGCCAGGTCACCATCCGCGAGCTGGTCAAGAATGCGCTGCGCATGCGGCCGGACCGCATCGTGATCGGCGAGTGCCGCGGCGGCGAGGCGCTGGACATGCTGCAGGCCATGAACACGGGCCACGACGGCTCGCTCACCACGGCCCACGCCAACACCCCGCGCGACATGCTGTCGCGCCTGGAGGTGATGGTGCTGATGGCCGGCATGGACCTGCCGGCGGCCGCCATCCGCGAACAGATCGCGGCCGCCGTGCAGATCGTGGTGCAGCAGACCCGCTACGCCTGCGGCACGCGCAAGGTCACCAGCATCACCGAGATCACCGGCATGGAGGGCGGCGTGATCCAGATGCAGGAAATCTTCCGCTTCCACCGCAGCGGCTTCTATGAGGACGGCCGGGTACGCGGCCAGTTCCAGGCCTCCGGCTACGTGCCGACCTTCTACGAGGACCTGCGCGAGCAGGGCGTGCCGGTCGACCTGTCGCTGTTCGGCCGCGCCGAGGGAGGCGCGCATGGCTGACGGCATGCTGCCCACCCTGCTGGCGCTGGGCTTCGCGCTGGGCGCCGTGATGGCCAGCCTGGCGCTGTGGACGCTGGGCCGGCGCTTTGCCCAGAGCTACCGCCAGAACGTGCTGGAACAGACCCGCGCCGGCCTGTCCGAGATGTTCATCTTCATGGAGGCGCGCCAGCTGACCCGGGTCAGCCTGGCCGTGATGCTGCTGGTGACCCTGGCCCTGCTGCTCCTGACCGGCAATCCGCTGCTGGCAGGGCTGGCGGCGGCGGCCTGCCTGCTGGGACCCAGGCTGGTGCACAAGCGCCTGACCGTCAAGCGCCGCAAGGCCATGATACGGCAGCTGCCGGACACCCTCGATTCCCTGGTCGGCGCGCTGCGTTCCGGCCTGTCGCTGCAGCAGGCCCTGGGCCTGCTGGCCGACCAGCTGCCGCTGCCCTCGCGCCAGGAATTCGGCCTGGTGGTGCGCGAGCTGCGCATGGGGGTGCCCATGGACGAGGTGCTGGAAGGCCTGGAGCGGCGCGTGCGCTCGCAGGAATACACCATGTTCACCACCTGCATGCGCATCGCGCGCGAGGTGGGCGGCAACCTGACCGAGTCGCTCGAGCGCCTGTCCGAGACCATGCGCCGCAAGCTGACCATGGAGGACAAGATCGACGCCCTCACCTCGCAGGGCCGCATGCAGGGCTGGATCGTCGGTTCGCTGCCGCTGCTGCTGATGTGGGTGCTGTCCGAGATGGAGCCGGAAGCCATGGCGCCGCTGTTCAACACCTGGTACGGCTACGCGGTGCTGGGCGTGATCGCCATGCTGCTGCTGGCCGGCTTCGTCCTGATACGCAAGATCGTCACCATCGACGTGTAAGGAGGCCATGCCATGATGGATATCCTGCTGCCGGCCCTGTTCGCGCTGGCCGTGACGGCGCTGGCGGTGTTTTTCTACCGGGTGCTGACGGCGGTCCAGAGCGAGGACCGCACCTATGCCGACAAGCCGCCGGGCCTGCTGCGCGCCGTATGGCCGCTGATCGAGGTGCTGGCCTTCTACCTGGGACCGCGACTGAGCGTGGAATACCGCGAGAAGACCATCCGCAAGCTGCGCAAGGTGGAGCTGGACTACGCGCTGTCTCCGCAGCAGTGGTTCGCCGCAAAGGTGGCTTATGCGCTGGTGTTCATGCTGTTCGCCCTGGCCATGTGCCTGATGCTGCACAAGGGCAGCCTGGTGCTGCCGCTGGCCGGCGCCGCCTTCGGCTACGTGTACCTGGACATCTGGATGCGCGACCGCGTCAAGCGCATCGAGCTGGAAGTGATCAAGAACCTGCCCAACTTCCTGGACATGCTGACCCTGGCCGTGGAATCGGGCTGCAACCTGACCGTGGGCATCACGGTGGCGGTCGAGAAGACCCCGGAAAGCCCGCTGCGGCGCGCCTTCGCCCGCCTGCTGCGCGAGGTGCGCTCGGGGCGCGGCCGGGTCGACGCCCTGCGCATGCTGGAGGAGCGCATGGACACCAACGCCGTCACCTCGCTCACCACCACCCTGGTGCAGGCCGAGAAGACCGGCGCCAGCCTGGGCGCGGTATTGCGCGCGCAATCGACCCAGCGCACCAATGAACGCTTCGCGCGGGCCGAGAAGATGGCCATGGAGGCGCCGGTCAAGATGCTGGGTCCCCTGATCCTGTGCATCTTCCCCTGCACTTTCGTGGTGCTGGGCTTCCCTATCGCGATCAAGATGATGTCCGCCTTTCACTGAACGAGGAATATGATGAAACGACTACACAGCGCCGCCCTGATGTTGTGCCTGGGACTGGCCGGCTGCGCCACCCGGCCGGCCGCGCCGGTGGCCGATGCGCCGATTCCGGCCAAGATGGAGGAGTTGGGCGCGCTGGCCGAGCAGGCCATCGCGGCCGGCGACCTGACCAGCGCCGGCCGCCTGTACGTGCGGCTGGTGACGGCCTATCCCGACAGCGCGCCGGGCTGGTACCGGCTCGGCACCGTCTACCTGCGCACCAACCAGCCGGCCTATGCGCAGCGCGCCTTCGAACAGGCGCTGGCGCTCGATCCCAGCCTGCAGAAGGCCTACGCCAACCTGGCGCTGGCGCACCTGGCCCAGTTCGGCGATGCGGCGCGGCGCGCCGTGGCCAGCGGCCAGGTCTCGGCCGACAACCGGCGCGCCCTGACCTCGCTGCTGCAGGACGTGGAGCAAACCATGCCGTCGCCGGCCGCGCTGGCGCGGCCCCAGGCGGCGGCCGCGCCCGGCCCGGCGCCGGCGCCGCCGGTCACGGCGCCGGTGCCACCCGCCGTGGCCGCCGCCCCGGCGGCGCGCGCCTCGGCCGCGCCGGTCACGCTGCGCCCGCCGGTGGCGGCCGGCGGCACGGCAGCCGATTCCCCGGCGCCAGTCGCCGCCGGCAGCGCCAGCGCGCCGGCCACGGCAAGCGCATCCGCGTCCGCGCCGACCGCTGCGCAGATTCAGCCTGCGCCGGCCACCGCCCCTGCCAGCGCCGTCCCCGGCGCGTCCACGGCCACCGCCAGCGCGGCCTCCTCCCGGCCCCCGGTGGAAAACCCATGATGCGCGGCCGCGCCACGCTGCGCGCGCGCCAGCGCGGCGCAGCCACCATCGAGTTCTACGTCACCGCCTTCCTGGTACTGGTGCCGCTGCTGATGGCCGTGATGCAGATGGGGATGTTCATGCTAGCCAAGAACACCGTCAACTTGGCCGCGCTGTCGGTGGCGCGCGCCGGCGCCGCTTCCGGCGGCGACCGCGGCGAGATGCGGCGCGCCTACGCCACCGCGCTGGCGCCGCTGTACGTGGCGCGCGGCCTGGGCGCGGCCGGCGGCGGCGGGCTGCGCGACGTCAGCGCCGGCAACTACGCCCAGGTCATGGGCGTGGCCTATGCCAGCGCCATGGCCGATATCACCACCACCTTCAGCAGCTTCACCAGCCTCAATCCCACCCGCGCCTCGTTCCAGGATTTTGGCGTGGCCCGCAACGGCGCCACCACCATTCCCGTGTACGGCCTGGCCAGCAGCAATCCGGTCGGCAGCCGTTCGCAGCAGCGCCGCTCGGACGCCCTGCTGCTCAAGGTCCAGGTGCGGCACTGCTACGTGATGGTGTTCCCCATCATCGACGCGCTGGTGACCGGGGTGCTCAACAGCGTGACCTCGGGGGCCAGCGCCGCCGACCGCCTGTGCTATGCGCGCAGCGGCGTGCCCATCGTGTCGCAGGCCGTGGTGCGCATGACGGTGCCGCCGGTGGCCTCCAACTTCAACTGAGGAGGGTCCCATGACTATCCCTTGCGCCGCCGGCGCCAGCCTGCTGGCCATCCTGCTTGCCACCGCCACGGGCGGCGCGCGCGCCGACATCCACCGCCACATCGACGCCGCCAGCGGCATGGAAGTGCTGAGCAACGTGGCCGCCATGCCTGCAGCCGCTGCAGGCGCCAGTGCGGCTGGCGGGGCTGGCCGTAGCGGCCGCGCTACAGGCGCCAGCGCCGGGGCCGCAGCAAACGCCGGCAATACAGGCTACAGCCCGCGCGCCACCGCGGGCCAGGGCCAGGCCATGCCGGCCAGCGCCGGCCCGGGCCAGGCCGGCGCCGTGCACACGCTGGGCGGCCAGGCGGGCACGCGTGCCCTGGCCGCAGCGGCAAGCTTCCCGGTCATCAGCCGTGCGCAGCAAAGCGAACTCGATGGCGGCCGCCGCGCCATTTTGGAGGACGAACTGCGGGCCGAGCGGCAAGCGCTGCAAGCGGCGCGCGCGCGCCAGGCCGCCGCCGACATCCTGCACCGCCACGACATGAACATCGCCGCCCTGACGCGCGAATTGGCCGCCCTACGATGAGCGGCATCACCCATCCGGCCGGTGGCGGCGCCATCCTGCAGGTGCGCGGCGCCGCGCGCAACGCGTACGCGCAGGCGCTGCCGGTATCAATGCTGCTGGGCGCCGCCATGAGCATGTCGCTGGCGCCAGCCGAGGCCTGGTGGTTTGCCGCGCCCTGCCTGGCCGGCCTGTTCTATTTGCTGCCAGCCCTGCGCCCGCTGCAGCGCGCCGCCTGCGGCTGGGCCTTCGGCCTGGGCTGGTTCGGCGCCGGCCTGTGGTGGGTGGTGCCCGGCCTGGCCTCCACCTCGGAGGCGGGCGCCGCGCTGTCGCTGACGCTGGGCGCGCTGCTGATCGCTTACCTGGCCCTGTATCCGGCCGCCGCCGCGCTGGCCATCGGCGCCCTGCAGGGCGAGCGCCGGCCCTGGCTGCGCGCCGCCGCCACCGCCAGCGCCTGGACCCTGTGCGACTGGCTGCGCGCCCACCTGCTGGGCGGCATGCCCATGCTGCCCAGCGGCGCCGCCCACGCCAGCGGACCGCTGGCCGGCTACGCCGCGCTGGCGGGGGTGCACGGCTTGGGCTTCCTGAACGCCATGAGCGCGGCCGTGCTGGCGCAGTGGCTGCCTACAGGCGCGCAAGGCAGAAGCGCACAGCATGGCCGCATGGCTGGGCGCCCATGCCAGATGGTCAGGCCGCGCATCGCCTGGCCGCCGCGCCAGGCCGCCATCGGGCTGCTGGCGCTGGGCGCGCTGCTGCTGGGCGGCCAGCTGCTGCGCCAGCACGCCTGGACCCGCGACGCCGGCACCCTGGACATCCGCATCCTGCAGGGCGACCTGCAGCCCGACGAGCGCAGCGGCCGGGAAGCCGTGCTGCGCGCCCACACCCTGTACAGCCACCTGGCGGCCGCCGGCAGCGCCGACCTCACCGTGCTGCCGGAAACCGCCCTGCCCATCGAATGGGACGCCATGCCGCCCGCCATGCTGGCCGAGTGGCAGGCCCTGGCCGAACGCAACGGCGCCATCCTGCTGGGCGCCATGGCCGCCGCCGTGCCACGGCCCGGCCTGATCGGGGCCAGCAGCAACAGCGCCTTCGCGCTGCAAGGTGTGGCGGCCGGCGACAGTCCCGCCAGGGACAGCCCTGCGTGGCCAGGCCATGCCGGAAGTGGCCTGGCGCATCGCGGCCTGGCGCGGCCCGACCGGGCCACGCTTGGCCTGGCCCCCGTCTACCGCTACGACAAGGCCGAGCTGGTGCCGCTGGGCGAGCGCATGCCGCAGTCCATGGACTGGCTGGCGCAGCGCCTCAATGTGCAGTTCGGCGGCCTGCTGCCCGGCGCGCGCGGCCAGGCGCCGCTGCGGCTGGAGCGGTCCGGCGCGCGCGTGGCGATCGGCATCTGCTACGAAAACCAGTTTGGCCCCTACCTGGCGCGCCAGGCCCGCGACGCCCATCTGCTGGCCATCCTCAACAACCTGGCCTGGGGACGCGGCAGCTACGCGGCCGCCCAGTACACCCAGGCCAGCCAGCTGCGCGCGCTGGAAACGGGACGCTGGGTGGTACAGGCGTCCAACGGCGGCCCCAGCGTGCTGATTTCCCCGTCCGGCGCCATCGTCGACGCCCTGCCGGACCAGGCCACCGGCGTGCTGACCGGCCGCGCCGGGCTGCGCGATGGCGCCACGCCTTACATGCGCACCGGCGACGCGCCGCTGCTGCTGGCCATGTTGTCCATCTTGTCCTGCTGCGCATGGAGGCGGCGATGCCCATGACAATACAGCTGAACGGCCTGCGCATCACCATCGCGCGCAGTTTCCTGCAGCGCCTGGTCGGACTGCTGGGCCGCCGCGCACTGGCGCCCGATGAAGCCCTGCTGCTGCTGCCCTGCTCGAATATCCACACGGCCTGGATGCGCTTCGCCATCGACGTGGTGTTCCTGGACCGCGACGGCGCCATCCTGTCGGTGTCGGAAGGCGTCCCGCCCTGGCGGGCGGCGGCGCTGCGCCGCGCCCACAGCTGCCTGGAGCTGGCCAGCGGCGGCGCCCGGCGCCACGGCCTGGCGCCGGGCCAGCACTGGCCCCAGCTGGCCGCCGCCAGCCTGGCCGGCACCGACTGAGCCGCGCGCCATCCGGCTTTCAACTTGCCAGTACGCGCGCCGGCGCGGTCCGCAGGGAAACGCGAGGGATAAGTCGCGCCTGCACAACAAATGCTTGCGGGCAATACCCAAGGTGCTACACTAGCGTCATCTTCCGTCGTGGCGCCCCATCCCGTGCCGCGGCAGCTTCCGGCGCCGCTACGCGCCCGTGCCCTCTTCCGCTGCCAGCCAATTCGCTGAGCGAACCACGCCGCCGCGGGGCCTTTGCCAGGATTACCTACCATGACAGATCTTTCCGCCCTGCCGGCCGCCGCCGCCATGCCGCAGCGGGCCAGCGCCGTGCTGGACGCCATCAACCGCACCCAGTGCCTGGTCGAATACAGCCTGGACGGCAAGGTGCTGGACGCCAACCAGCACTTCCTCAAGCTGACCGGCTACAGCCTGGATGACATCACCGGCCACGAGCACGGCCTGTTCTGCACCCCGGATTACGCCGCCAGCCCGGCCCACGCCGACCTGTGGCGCCGCCTGGCCCAGGGCGGGTCCGACACCGGAGAATACCTGCGCCTGGCCAGCGACGACCGCCAGCTCTGGCTGCTGGGCTCCTACAATCCGGTGTACGACGCCAGCGGCCAGGTGGTCAAGGTGATACAGCTGGCGCGCGACATCACCGAGAGCAAGATCCACTCGGCGGACCAGGATGGCAAGCTGGCCGCCATCGACCGCGTGCACGCCGTGATGGAATTGAGCCTCAGCGGCACCATCCTGTCGGCCAACGACAGGTTCCTGGAACTGTTTGGCTATAGCCGCGACGAGGTGCTGGGCATGCACCATCGCATGTTCTGCGACCACGACGAAGCCAGCTCGCCCGAATACGCCGACTTCTGGCAGCAGCTTGCGGCCGGCGGCCACCACTTCGGCCGCTGCAAGCGCCGCACCCGCGACGGCAAGCGCATCTGGATCAGCGCTTCCTGCAGCGCGGTGCTGGGCCCGAACGGCAAGCCGGTCAAGATAGTCGAATACGCCTCCGATGTGACCCATGCCGTGCAGCGCGGCCTGGAGGCGGACGGCAAGGTAGCAGCCATGAACCGGGCCCAGGCCGTGATCGAATTCGACCTGGAAGGCCGCATCCTGGAGGCCAACGAGAACTTCCTGGACGCCTTCGGCTACACCCTGGCCGAGCTGCAGGGCCGCCCGCACGCCCTGCTGTGCGAGCCGTCCTTCGGCCAGTCCACCGAATACCACGGCTTCTGGCGCCACCTGGCCGCCGGCGGTTACCACAGCGGCGAATTCAAGCGCCTGGCCAAGGATGGCCGGCCAATCTGGATACAGGCCACCTACAATCCCATCCTGGACGATGAAGGCAAGCCGGTCAAGGTGGTCAAGTTCGCCACCGACGTCACCGAGGCCAAGACCCGCAACGCCGACTTCGCCGGCCGCAACGCCGCCATGGACCGGGTCCAGGCCGTGATCGAATTCGACCTGCACGGCCGGGTGCTGGCCGCCAACGACAACTTCCTCAACGTGATGGGCTACGCGCTGGAGGAAATCCGCGGCCAGCACCACCGCATGTTCTGCGAGCAGGCCTACGTCCACACCCCCGAGTACATCACCTTCTGGGAGCGCCTGGGCCGGGGAGAGTTCCACGCCGGCGAATTCCGCCGCCATACCAAGACCGGCAAGGATGTCTGGATACTGGCGTCCTACAACCCCATCTTCGACGCCGACGGCAAGCCCTACAAGGTGGTCAAGTTCGCCACCGACATCACCGAGCAGAAGCGCCTGCACGCCGAGATCAAGGGCAAGCTGGACGCCATCGGCCGTTCGCAGGCCGTGATCGAGTTCGACCTGCGCGGACAGGTGATCTCGGCCAACGCCAACTTCCTGCGCACCCTGGGCTATACCGAGGACGACGTGCTGGGCCAGCACCACAGCATGTTCTGCGAGCCGGAGCTGGTGCAGAGCAGCGAGTACCGCAACTTCTGGGCCAACCTGTCGCAGGGCATGTACCAGTCGGGCCGCTTCCGCCGCCGCGCGCGCCACGGCGCCGAAGTCTGGATACTGGCCACCTACAATCCCATCCTGGACCTGAACGGCAAGCCCTACAAGGTGGTCAAGTTCGCCATGGACATCACCGACCAGGTGCGGCGCGAACAGGCCATCACCCAGAAGGTGCATGCCATCGCCCAGGTGCTCGATGGCCTGTCCAGCTCCATCAACGAGATCGCGCGCGGCTCCGAACGCTCCAGCGGCCTGGCCGGCCAGACCCAGAGCGAGGCCCAGGATGGCGGCCGCCTGGTGGAATCGGCGCGCGCCGCCAACCAGGCCATCCAGACTTCCTCGCGCGAGATGCAGGAGATTGTCGACGCCATCGGCGACATCGCCGGCCAGACCCATTTGCTGGCCTTTAACGCCGCCATCGAGGCGGCCCGCGCCGGCGAGCATGGCAAGGGTTTCTCGGTGGTGGCCAACGAGGTGCGCAAGCTGGCCGAGAAGTCGGCCAGCGCGGCGCGCGAGATCGCCAAGCTGATCAACCAGACCGTCAACCGCGTGGACGAGGGCGGCCGCCTGTCGCACGAGGTGGAGGAAGCCTTCGCCCGCATCGTCAAGTCGGTGGCCACCACGCGCGAGTCGATCGCCAGCATCCACGAATCGACCGCCGCCCAGGCATCGGCCACCAAGGACGTGTCGCTGCTGCTGCAGGACCTGGAGCGCATGACGGCGGGGAGCTGAGATGGATGCCCACGCCAACGGCGCGCTGGCGCCGCATGTGGTGGTGCGGATAGGCGCGGCGCGCATCGGCATACCGGCCGGCTGCGTGCTACGCGCCCTGTCCGCGCCGGACGCGCTGGCGCCGCTGCCACGCCGCCAGGGCGCCCTGCTGGGCATGCTGGCGGTGGACCAACGGCCGGTGCCGGTCATCGACATCGCCTGCTGGGTGGCGCTGGCCGGGGCCGACCCCGGCTCCGGCCGCCTGCTGCGGCGCGTGATCATCCTGCAGTCCGGCGCGCGCATGGCCGCGCTGCGGGTCGACACCCTGGAACCGCTGGCGGCGCTGCCAGCCAGCGCCATCGTGCGTCTGTGCCACGACGACGACCCCGAGCAGTTGTTCCACAGCGCCGCCGTGCTGCCCGACGACGGCGGCACCCTGGCCCTGCTGGACGTGGACGCCCTGTTCGGCCTGGCGCGCAGCTGGTGCGCGGGCAGCGGCGTGGACCAGGAGGATGAGAATCAGGACTATGCAGGCGCGGGCGGCGCGGCCAACAGCGGCGCCAGCCACACCTGGGCCCTGGTGGACGCCGGCGGCCAGCGCCTGGCCCTGCGCGCCGACCACCTGGCGGAAGTGATCGCCATGCCGCCGCAGGACCGCGTGCTGGGGAGCTATGGCGTGGCCATGTGCCAGTGGCGCGGCAGCCACCTGCCGGTGGCGCCACTGGCGCGCCTGCTGGGCGGCGCTCCGGCCGCTGCGGCGGCGCCGCTGCTGGCGGTGCTGCGCCTGGGACAGCACGCGCTGGGCCTGCCCATCCACGAAGTGCGCGAACTGCGCCAGCTGCCCGCCGATGTGCAAGGCGTGCGCAGCGGCACGGCGGGCGGCCTGCCCTGCCTGACCATCAGCGAGGAAGAGCATGGAGACGAAGCCGGCGCCCTGCGCCTGGTCGACACCGAAGCGCTGTTCGCCATGCATCCGGAGGCCTCGCTGGGCCAGGAGTTGCAGGATGAGGCGCAAGCCGGAGGCCGGCAGCGCAACGAGCAAACCTATGTGGTGCTGGAGGCCGGCGGCAGGCTGGCGCTGCCCATAGGCGCACTGGAGGAAGTGCTGCAGGCGGCGCCGGACGATTGCGTCCCGGCGCAGGCCGGCGCGCCGGCCGCCACCTTCAACTGGCGCGGCGCCGCCATCGCTTTGCACGACCTGCGCCAGGCATCGGCCGCGGCGGCGCGGCCGCGCAGCGTGCCGCTGGTGGTCCTGCGATCCGGCGCCGATGCGGCGCCGGTGGCGCTGGCGGTGGACCGCGTGGTGTCCATGATCACGCCGGGCAGCGCCGAGCTGACCCGCATGCAGCGCGGCGGCCAACTGGTGGAATTGCTGATACTGGCCGAGGAAGGCGGCCACAGCACCTACCGCATCGCCGACCCGGCCAGCCTGCTGCGCTCCCCGTCCTGAGACGGCCCGGCAGGGCCAGGCCTGTTCGTAGCGCGGCCACGGATGCGCCGCGCCGGTGCGCCGCCCGCACCGCGTGCTGGCCCTCCTGGGCCGTTTTCCGCAGCTAGGGCGCCGATATCGGCACAAAAACAGATGGCATGGCTCTTGCGTGAATAGCTGCACCAGCAGTTCGTTCACTCAACCTTTGGGAGCCCCATGTCGAATCCGCACAGCGCCACCGCCACCGATCTGCAGCACCTGCCCGACAACGCGCCGACCCGGCGCGATTTCCTCGTCAAGGCCCTGGCCCTGGGCGGCGCCGGCATGCTGCTGGCCACCATGAAGGCCTGGGGCATGGACATCGCCTCGCGCGTCAGCACGCCGCCCCTGCTCCAAGGCAGCGGCAAGGGCAAGACCGTGGTGGTGCTGGGCGCCGGCATTGCCGGCATGACGGCCGCCTACGAGCTGGGCAAGGCCGGCTACACCGTCAAGCTGCTGGAAGCGCGCGACTTCGCCGGCGGCCGCATACAGACCGCGCGGCGCGGCAAGGTGCTGGAAGAGCTGGGCGGCCACAAGCAGGTATGCGAATTCGACCCCGGCCAGTACATCAACCTCGGCCCCTGGCGCATCCCCTTCAACCATTATTCCACCCTGCACTACACCAGCGAATTCAATGTCGCGCTGGAGCTGTTCAACAACGACAACGACGCCGCCTACGTCTACAACGAGAACGCCGCCGGCCCGCTGAACAAGACCCGGTTGCGCATGTTCGAGGTCAAGGCCGACATGCGCGGCTACGTCGACGAGCTGCTGGCCAAGTCGCTCAAGTCCGGCCTCATGGACGAGAAGGTGACGCCGCAGGACAAGCAGCTGCTGATCGACTACCTGGTCAACGAGGGCTACCTGGACAAGAAGGACCTCAGCTACAAGGGTACCGACGGGCGCGGCTACAAGGTCAATCCCGGCGCCGGCCTCTCGCCCGGTCCCGGCGTGGCCTCCGATCCGCTCGGCTTTTCGGACCTGCTGCAGTCCAAGCTGGGCCTGATGTACAAGTCGGTCAGCACCTTCCTGCAGCAAAAGACCATGTTCCAGCCGGTGGGCGGCATGGACATGATCGCCAAGGCCTTCGAGAAGCGGGTCGCCAGGAGCATCAGCTACAACACCGAGGTGACCAGGCTGGTCAACCTGAAGGACAAGGTCGAAGTCCACGTCAGGAACACGGCCACCGGCAAGGCCTCGGTGGTGAGCGGCGACTACTGCCTGTGCACCATCCCGCTGTCGGTGCTGCGCGGCATAGAGAACGACTTCTCGCCCAAGTTCGTGCAGGCCATGTCCGGCCCCACCTACTCGCCGCTGTGCAAGATGGGCCTGCAGATGAAGGAGCGCTTCTGGGAGACCAACCATGGCATCTACGGCGGCCACATCTTCACCGACATCGCCGGCATCAACACCATCTCGGTGCCCTCCACCGGCTACCAGAGCCAGAAAGGCACGCTGCTGGGCTACTTCAGCTACGGGGCGGAAGGCGCCAAGATGAGCGCGCGCACGCCCAAGGAACGCATCGAGTACGCGCTGGCGGCCGGCGAGAAAATCTTCCCCGGCGAGTACCGCCAGGCCTACGAGCACGGCTTCTCGATCTCCTGGCACCTGGTCAAGTACAACCTGGGCGCCACCAGCCACTGGACCCCGGAGGCGCGCGAGGCTTACTACAACACCCTGTGGGAAGGCGAAGGCCGCACCCTGCTGGCCGGTGAGCATATGAGCTACCTGGGCGGCTGGATGGCCGGCTCGATCGAATCGGCCTGGCAGCAGATCGCCCGCATCCACCAGCGCCTGTCGGCGGCCTGAGCCGCTACAGGCCTTGCGCCTCGAGGGCGGCGATCTCGAAGTCGCCGTCGTCCACCAGGCGCTCGCCGCCAGGATATTTGCCCAGTCCCAGCAGCCGCCCCAGCGACAGCAACAGGCTTTGTCCTGCCACGCTGCGCTCGGGGGCCAGCTGGTAGACCGTGTCATCGAACGCGGCCTGTGGCGTGACGATGTTCCAGCCCATGTCCCGGAACATGGCGATCACGTCGCCCAGCCACAGGGCGCTGGCCAGGTTGTGGTGCAGCAGGATGACCTGGGCGATGTCGCGTCCCTGCAGCGCGCGCGACAGGTCGCGGTAAGCCAGGGCGCGCTGGCGCACATGGCCCAGATAGGCGGTCTTGATGGCCCCGACGTCGGCCTTGGGATCGCGCTCGAGCACCTCGACCAGCTTGGCGTTCAGGCGCCAGTCGCTAGTGTCCAGGCTGACGTAGGCGTTGCGGTAGCCATGCTGGCGCAGGAAGGCGCGCATGCCATCGCGTTTTTCCGGCGTGTTCCCTTCGCGCAGGTAGGTAAACCGGAACCATTTTCGGTAACCGGGCAGGGTACGGATGATGGCGTCGCAATCGAGCAGCTCGCGCTGGTACTGCTCCAGTGGCACCTGGTGCAGGTCGGGGTGGGTCATGGTGTGGTTGCCGATCAAGTGGCCGGCCTGGCCCCACTGGCGTGCCAGCGCCAGTCCCTCGGGCGTGACGGCGCCGCGCGCAGCGGTGACGAACAGCGCGGCCTGCACCCGGTGCCTGGCCAGGGCGTCCAGCATGGCCTGGTTGCGCTGCTGTGGAGACAGCAAAGGCGTGGGCCCCAGGTCCGGTCCATCGTCAAAGGTGAATGCCACCGACTGCGCCTGGGCCTGCGGCAGCCATAGCGCCATGCCCAGTAAGGCGCAGGCCAGCAGCCGCGCCCAGAGTGTCCGGGTTGTTTTCAATGCCATCCTCCATCGGTGCGCCCACGCCGGCGCTCAGGGCCGGTACCAGCGCTACCATACGGCAGCGCAGCGTCCGAGGCAAGTCCAGGGAACGCGCGCGTGACCTGCTGCACGCGCTGGGCAAGGCCGTGATCGATGAAAACGCCAACTGGCTGGCGGCCTACGCCTGCGCCGGCGTGCACTGGCACGGACGCCAGCAGGGATCAAGGGCGGCCATGCGCGCGCCGTCATTGCTACCTGATGGCGCGCCGGTCCCAGGGCTGCCCGGGGTGGCGGTGCCCTGGCTAGTCGGGACAGGGCATGCCAGCCTTGGCCCAGGCTTCCAGCACCTGCACGAATTCTTCATGGCTCATAGGCGGCCGGGTGCGCTGGTTGCCGGGATTCCAGGCCCACAGCACCAGCGGATCGGTTTTCATGTGCTCTATCACCTGCTCCCCGGTCTTGCGGTTGCCATTGCGGGCCGGGTCGCGCATCTGCTGGCAGACGGCCTTCTTGTCCAGCCCCTGCCAGCGCATGCTGAGCGGAGCCAGGTGCCAGTTCGGTGCCCCCGGCACCTTGCCTTGCGCGGTGTTGCCGGCCTGGTGGCAGGCCGCGCATTGCAGCACCGCCGAACCATGGCCGTCCTTGCCGCGCACCACCTGCTGCGCATGGATCACGCCGGTGTCCTTCTGGCGCGGTGCCTCGGCCTGGTGGCAGTTGATGCAGCGCGGCGACATCACCACGCTGGCCACCGGATCGAACAGCGCGCCGGCGGCCGGGCCGGGCGCCGCCTGGCCCGGTCCCGCCAGCGCCATGCACAAGATCAGACCCAGGCGGCGCATCATGCCTGCCCCGCCGCCTTGTGGATGGCCGCGCGGATGCGCGGATAAGTGCCGCAGCGGCAGATATTGCCGGACATGGCCTGGTCGATATCCTGGTCGCTGGGCTTGGGGATGGCCTTCAGCAGCGCGGTGGCCGCCATGATCTGCCCGGACTGGCAGTAGCCGCACTGCGGCACGTCGATCTCGGCCCAGGCCCGTTGCACGCGCTTGCCGACGGCGCTCTCGCCGATCGCCTCGATGGTGGTGATTTTCTTGCCGGCCGCAGCCGAGACGGGCATCACGCAGGAACGCGTGGGCTGGCCGTCGATATGCACGGTGCAGGCGCCGCACAGCGCCATGCCGCAGCCGAACTTGGTGCCGGACAGGTGCAGCTCGTCGCGCAATACCCACAACAAGGGAGTATCGGCTTCCGCCTCGACCCGCAGGTTGGCGCCATTGATGTTGAGTGAAATCATGCTTGTTTCTCCCGTAAGAACCCGTTTCAAAAAGACCATGGCGTCGTTGCCGCTCCTTGCCGTGCAGGCGCACTGTTTTCGTCGCCCCGGCCTTGGCCTGCGCCTAGCCCTGCTCATTTTGAAACGGCTTCTAAGGCGGTGGCGATGGGCAGCTTGCGTATGCGCTGGCCGCTGCCAGCGTAGATGGCGTTGGCCAGGGCCGGCATTACTGCCGCCGTGCCCGGCTCGCCGATGCCGCCCGGCGCTTCGTTGCTGGCGACGATATGGGTTTCCAGCACCGGCGTTTCGTGCATGCGCAACACGCGGTAATCGTGGAAGTTGCTCTGCTCGACGCGGCCATTCTTGAAGGTGATGTCGCCATACAGCGCGCCCGAGATGCCGAAGATGACGCCGCCTTCGATCTGCGCCCGCACCGTATCCGGATTGACCACCACGCCGCAGTCCACCGCGCACACCACGCGCGTCACCTTGACCTCGCCGTTCTCGATGTGCGCATCGACCACCATGCCGACATAGGTGCCGAAGGCGAACTGCACCGACAAGCCTCGGCCGCCACGGGCGCTCTTCGGCCCTTGCCACCCGGCCTTTTGCGCCGCCAGCTTGAGCACATGTTCCGCTCGCGGATTGTGCTTGAGCAGCGCCAGCCGGTATTGCAGCGGATCGGCATTGGCGGCGGCGGCCAGTTCATCGATGAAGCTCTCCACCACGAACACATTGTGGGTGGGACCGACGCCACGCCAGAACGCGGTGGGAATGTCGCCCGGCTCGTGGCGGGTGTAATCGACCTGGATGGCCGGCAGCGCATACGGCGGGGATTCGGCGCCATCCACGGTTTCCGGGTCGTAGCCGTTGTTGAAAGCCGGCGGCAGGAAGCGGCCCAGCACCGAGGAACCGGTCAGGTGGTGCGACCACGCCACCGGCGCACCCTGCTCATCCAGGCCGGCGCGCACGCGGTCGTAAAAATAAGGACGATACATATCGTGCTGGATATCTTCTTCCCGGCTCCAGATTACCTTGACCGGATAGCCGGCGTCGCGGGCGATGCGCACCGCGCGCTCGACGCCGTCTATCTCCAGCCGGCGGCCGAAACCGCCGCCCAGCAGATGGTTGTGGACCTGCACCTTCTCTTCCGGCAGGCCGGTCACCCTGGCCGCCACGGCGCGCGCGCGTGACCACCTGGGTGCCGGTCCAGACATCGCAACGGTCGGCTTGCACATGCACCGTGCAGTTCATCGGCTCCATGGGCGCGTGCGCCAGGAACGGCAATTCATAGGTGGCTTCGATCACGCGGCCGGCCTTGCCGAAGGCTTGCTCCGGATTGCCCTCATTGCGCACCCTGGCGCGGCCGGCCTGGGCGGCCCGCTGCATGTCGGCCACGATATCGGCCGTGCCCAGATTGGCGTTCGGACCTTCGTCCCAGCGCAGCGCCAGCAGGGACAGGGCCTTGTGCGCGGCGCCATAGTTGTCGGCCACCACGGCGGCGCAATCGTCCAGGCGCACCACCTTGCGTACGCCCGCCACCTTGAGCGCGGCCGCTTCATCCAGGCCGGCGAGGCGGCCGCCATAGACGGGACTGATGGCCAGTGCTGCCACTTTCATGCCGGGCAAGCGCACGTCGATGCCGAACACTGCGGTGCCGTTCAGCTTGCCTGGCGTATCCAGGCGGCGCGCGGCCTTGCCGATCAGGCGGAATCCCTGGGCTGCTTGAGCACGATGGACTCGGCTGGCGGCAAGGGCAGCGTGGCGGCGCTGGCCGCCAGCTTGCCGTATGCCAGCCTGCGATTGCTAGGCGCGTGGATCACCATGCCGTGCTCGGCGCGGCAGGCCGAGGGGTCGACTTGCCACTGGTTGGCGGCAGCCTGTATCAATACCATGCGGGCGGCGGCGCCGGCCTGGCGCATCGGCATCCAGGCGGCGCGTATGGTGGTCGAGCCGCCGGTCACCTGGAAGCCCAGCGCCGGATTCACATAGCGCTTGTCGTCGGCGCCCGCGTGTTCCAGCACCACGTCTTTCAGGTCGACTTCCAGCTCCTCGGCAATCAGCATCGGAATCGAGGTGTAAGTGCCCTGGCCCATCTCGACGTAGGGCATGGTCATGTGCACCTTGCCGTCGCCGCCGATGCGCACGACGGCATTCGGTTCCCACGCGGTGGACGGCGCGGCGTCGCGGGCGCGGGCGTTGGGGATGGCCACGTGCAGCAGCAAGCTGCCGCCGGCGGTGCCCATGGATAGCAGGAAAAGGCGGCGATTGGTCATGCAAGGCTCCTTGGCACAATGTCCATTGATTATAGGAACTGCTTGCAAGCACCAGCGGACGAAAAAGCCGCAAAACAGGCCAGCTGGCCTCTCCCATAGCAGGGGTCAGCGCACCACGGACACCCTGTCGGGCTGTGCCTTGCGCACCAGTGTTTGCGGGGAGACGCCCAGCACGCGCTGGAAAGCGCGCCGCATGCGCTCGTCATCGCCAAAGCCGGTCTGGGCGGCGATGCGCGCGGCCGAGGCGTGGCCGCTGTCGATCAGCGCCTTGGCCGCTTCCACCCGCAGCTTTTCAATCGCCTTGGCCGGCGACATGCCGGTTTCGGCCTGGAAGGCGCGGCTGAAATGGCGCGGGCTCCAGCTGACGTGGTCGGCCAGCTGCTGCACGCTGAGCGGTTCGCGCAGGTTGTCCTTGATGAAGGTCAGCACGCGGCGGATGCGCTCCTGCTTGGGATCGATCTCGGCCAGCAGCGAGAACTGGCTCTGGCCGCCGGAGCGGCGGTGGTAGAGCACCATCATTTTGCAGATTTGATGGGTGACGTCGTGGCCCAGGTCGGCCTCCACCAGGCCGAGCACCAGGTCGGTGCCGGCCGTCATGCCGGCCGAGCTCCAGATGTTGCCGTCGCGGATGAAAATCTTGTCCGGCACCACCTGCACCTTGGGATAGCGCTGTGCCAGGGTGTCGGCATGGCACCAGTGGGTGGTGGCCGAGCGGCCGTCCAGCAAGCCGGCTTCGGCCAACAGGAAGGCAGCGGTGCAGATGCCGGCCACCCGGCGCGCATCGCGGGCAGCGGCCTGCAGCCGTTCCACCATGCCCGGGCACGGGGTGGGCACGCCGGGCATGCTGGCGACGATGACGGTGTCGTAGTGCTGATCAAGGAAGGGCTTGGTATCGATGCCGACGCCGCTCATGCTGTGCACCAGTCCGCCCTGCATGGACACGATGTCCACCTCATAGGCGCCCGGCGCGTAGTGGTTGGCGAGGCCCAGCACCGACAGGATGGACAAGTCGAGTATATGAAATTTGGGGAATACGACCAACGCTATCCTGGCTGCCACTGATGCCTCGCCTATTAAAAAAGAAAATCCGGGCGGAGACTCAGGATACCATGCCGCGCTGGGTAGCCAGCACAACGGCGTGAGTCCTGGCCGTCGCGCCGAGTTTGGTAAACACCGATCTGACATGGCTTTTCACGGTACCCACACCGATACCTAGCCGGATCGCGATGCGCTTGTTGCAGCATCCCAGCGCCAGCAATTCCAGCACCTGGCTTTCGCGCAGCGTCAGGCCGTCGCCGGGCGGGTTCTGCGTCGCCAGCGCCAGCAACTCCTGGTTGACATAGCGCTTGCCCTGGCTCAGCGCTTCCAGGGCGGTGTGCAATTCGGCCGCGTCGCAGCGTTGCGGCAGGTAGCCGTGCACCCCGGCCGCCATGGCGTGACGCACATCCCATTCGCGCTCGCGCTGGCTGACGATCATCACCCGCTCTCCCCTTGCCGGCGCCAGCGGCAAGCGCGCCATGGCGTCGGCGTAATCGGTAATGACCACCCGGACCGGCGGCGCGCCATCGTCCGGCGCGCAGGCTGCGCGCACCTGAGGAATGCCGGCCAGCAGAGCGACCAGCCCGGCGTTGACGATGGCCTCGGCATGCAGCACTTGCACCGATATCCGCGCCGCCGCTGCGTGCGGCCTTCCCTGCCCCTCAGGCAAACCGCTGGGCGCTGGCATGGATAGCTACCAACAAAGGCGCGGCTGGATGGCCGCCATCGGCATCGCGCTCGTCTATCGTGTGCCGGATCGGCACGCTGCCAGGCAGCTTGGGCATGGTGTCCTTATTCAGATGGAAAGAAGCGGGCCAACCGCGCCGCGTCCGCGCTGGAGGGCCAGCGCGGGCCAATTATAGAATTGGCTATACCATTGAAAGCGACAAGAAACCCTCGGTTTCTGCCATCATGGCGATGGTCCGGGCCACCGCCGTCGAAGGAGATCCGGAGGGGAGTGACCTGGCTGCACAAAACATACTTGAACACTCGCCGCAGCAGTTCAAATTCGACTGCGGACTGGGAGCCTTATCGCTGATCGGAGCGGTACCGCACCTGTATCCGGACGAGCAAGTATGGTGCAGCTCTTCAGATCATTTCGCAGCGCGTTTTATCACGAGATTCTCGGCTATCGTAGACTGCGGATTGCCGTACAAAGTGGCAAGCACATCCCAGAAATTATCCGGAGATTTCGTGTTTCCAAAAACATCGAAATGAACGTTAAAGCCCAGCGCGTGAGCGAACTCGTGATTAACGATATCCTGGGTAACGTCACAGTGATTATTTCCCAGATTTATATATACGGGATTTGTGATATTGTTCTTGGAATCTGGAGTAATCAGGCTGCCAGCCCCAGCAACATTGGATACGTTTGCACAATAACTATTGTAATCAGTGCTGCCCGGAGGAATCCAGGAATTATTGTAACCAACCTGGATCACATTGCCGCTTGCCGGCAGAGCATTTACAGGCTCGAGAACAAAATAAGCACTTAATTTACTGTTATAAATGGCAATGGCAGTGTTGACTTTTCTTGCCAGTTCCTGTTCGACAGCAGTGTTTCCAGGAGGAATGTATACTAAAATATGCTGATTGGGAGTAGACGGCCATCGCCAAGTTCCTGGCGGCCGCCCATTGGAAAGACGTCCGTCCGGGCCTACATCATAGTTGCTGTTTGTTGCTTTAATATCAGCAATAATTTGGGCCTCAGTCAGCACGCCGGCCTGCACGCCGGTTGAATTTGAACCGTTTCCGCCTGAGGAATTATTATCACCACCACCGCCACATGCGCTCAGCGCAATAGCAAAAACACCACCAATAATATTTGAAAGTTTCATCGCTTTTTAAATTGCCAGCACCAGGACACCCTTCGGCTTTTGATTAGTCTAATATTCTCTCTTGAAATTGCTTTAATCGGGCAATTTTTGAAATCATAGCGAAAATACACGACACAGCCTATAGAACAGATGTCCTACACCCATCCCCTGCCATGCATCGCAGCGATCAGCCCATGCCGGCTGGCCACGCCAAGTTTGCGGTATACCGCATGCAACTGATTGCGCACGGTCGCCGGTGACGTACCCAGCGCACGCGCTATTTCCTTGTTTTGCATGCCTTGCACTGCCAAAGAAGAAACTTGCATTTCGGCGGAGGTCAGGGTGGCGGATGGGGGCTGCCTCAGAGAAACGAGGAGACACAGGATATCTTCCTGGCGCACGGCCCTCACCTGAACAGCAGTACCTGCATAGACAGCAGGATTGCCAGCCCCTAGCCTTTCCATTAATACAGCCGGCAAGACTGGAGGTTCCCAATTGGACCATTCACGTTGCAGCATCTGGACGGCTGCGGGTTCGATAAACTGGACGCAACCGTGATAATCCGAAAATGCAATCGTGGTATCAGCTCGTTGATCAAGAGCCGTAAGCTTTAGCTGCTGATTGATCTGGCGTGCTTTCAGCACATGCGGTAGCAAGTTGTCCGCCAGGTTCACATGCACGTCGTCATAGGCACGCCGCTTGCCGGCACGCCAAAGGGCAACCGTCGTCGCCTTGGGACTGGATGTGTGCGGCGACACGAAAACAAGAGACTGGGCCGTGTCGTAACGCTTTATATATTTTTCGATATCGGTCTGGAATCGCAGCGCTGTCAGGTCCGCGCGCACGCTGCGGCCACGATTTGCGAAGGCTGCCTGATATACGATATCCAGACTCTGCAACCGCCCTTCGGTGTCCAGTTTCTCAACGCCCATCACCTCTCGTCGTTGCAGGAATTTTTCGACAGGTGCCTTGTGCAGATACAACCCAGAGATCATGAAACCATGTTCTTCCGAGTATTCCAAATCCGCGATAGTCCCGGAATCAAATGCAATGACCGACTTGATTCTGTTCAGCACATAATCATTGAGCTCAGCGGCATTGGCATCGGTGGCGCAGTTGTAGATGTCGAGCAGTAGCTTCGATTGCAGGTTCATCGCTTATCAAAGTCGAGATTCGGAATGCCAGGCATTTCGCGCTGATAAATTGCTTGCCTGTGCACTTCCAATAATAACTTGCAATCGCACATAAAGAAAAGCCGCAACATGTTTCCATGCTGCGGCTTTACTGTCTGGTGGGCCTCCCGTGAGTCGAACACGGCACCAACGGATTATGCTTACCAACTATGGCTTTCGCCACCCCTTTCGGGTTTGTGGTCTGGACTGTCTCTTGTCTTTACGACCTGCCCGTACAGTCTCTACACGTCCTCCCTCTCGGGAGTTTCGCTCGGGATTGCCACGTTGCCGAGACAACAGAGGTTTCCCCGAATTTGAGCAGTTCTACCAAGGGGCAGAGTGAACTTACCCCAAGGCAACCCAATCAATTTTCACCGTCCTCGTAGGAGTCTTAGGTGACAATTTGCTAAGTCCGCTGCTCTAACCAAGCATGAGCTAGAGGCCCTGAAACTATTTTTAATGCATTATGCTGTATCTTTTACCCGGCATATGCTAACAGCCCGGCAATAGAGCACGCTAGCATAAGCGCTGGCGTGCCTTCGCGTCAAGTCTTAGTTGCCTTCCAAGAAGCTCTTCAGCTTGTCGGAGCGGCTCGGGTGGCGCAGCTTGCGCAGCGCCTTGGCTTCGATCTGGCGGATACGCTCGCGCGTGACGTCAAACTGCTTGCCCACCTCTTCCAGCGTATGGTCGGTCGACATCTCGATGCCGAAGCGCATGCGCAGCACCTTGGCCTCGCGCGGCGTCAGCGAATCGAGCACATCCTTGACCACGCCGCGCATGGAGGCGTGCAGGGCCGCGTCCGACGGCGCCAGGGTGTTGTTGTCTTCGATGAAGTCGCCCAGGTGGGAATCGTCGTCGTCGCCGATCGGCGTTTCCATGGAGATCGGTTCTTTCGCGATCTTCATGATTTTGCGGATCTTGTCCTCCGGCATTTCCATCTTGATCGCCAGCGTAGCGGGATCGGGTTCGGCCCCGGTTTCCTGCAGGATCTGGCGCGAGATGCGGTTCATCTTGTTGATGGTCTCTATCATGTGCACCGGAATGCGGATGGTGCGGGCCTGGTCGGCGATGGAGCGCGTGATGGCCTGCCGTATCCACCAGGTGGCATAGGTAGAGAACTTGTAGCCGCGGCGGTATTCGAACTTGTCGACCGCCTTCATCAGGCCGATATTGCCTTCCTGGATCAGGTCCAGGAACTGCAGGCCGCGGTTGGTGTATTTCTTGGCGATGGAAATCACCAGGCGCAGGTTGGCCTCGGTCATTTCACGCTTGGCCTTGCGCGCCTTCATTTCACCGGCCGCCATCTGGCGGTTGATGTTGCGCAGGTCGGGCAGCGGCAGCACCACGCGCGCCTGCAGGTCGATCAAACGCTGCTGCAGCTCCTTGATGGTGGGTATGTTGCGGCCCAGGATGGCGCTGTAGGCGTGGCCGGCCTCGACTTCGCCATCCACCCATTCCAGGTTGGTTTCATTGCCGGGGAAGACCTTGATGAAGTGGGCGCGCGGCATGCCGCACTTGTTCACCGCCACGTCCAGGATCTGCTTCTCGATGTGGCGCACCTCATCCACCTGGCCGCGCAGGGTGTCGCACAGCTTTTCCACCACCTTGGCCGTGAAGCGTATGCCCAAGAGTTCGTAGGAAATCGCTTCCTGGGCCTTGACGTAGGCCTTGGAGTTGTAGCCATCCTTCTCGAAGGCCTGGCGCATCTTGTCGAACTGAAGCGAGATGGTGTCGAACTTCTCCAGCGCCGCGGCTTTCATGAGCTCCAGCTGTTCGGCCGAGTAGCCGGCCGCCGCGCCCGCCGGGCTGGCTTCCTCTTCTTCCTCTTCCTCTTCTTCTTCCTCTTCCTCCTCGTCCTCCTCGTCGTCGGACGGGGCGGCCGCGACCGGGGCGGCAGCTTCCTCGTTGTCGTCGACCAGGCCGTCGACGATCTCGTCGATCTTGATCTCGTCGGCGCGGATGCGGTCGGAGGCGGCGATGATTTCGGCGATGGTGACCGGGCAGGCCGAGATGGCTTGTATCATGTCCTTGAGGCCATCTTCGATGCGCTTGGCGATCTCGATCTCGCCTTCGCGCGTGAGCAGCTCGACCGAGCCCATTTCGCGCATGTACATGCGCACCGGATCGGTGGTGCGGCCGAAGTCGGAATCGACCGTGGACAGGGCCGCCTCGGCGGCAGCCTCGGCTTCGTCGTCGCTGGTGACGGTGGCGACGTTATCCGACAGCAGCAGGGTCTCGGCGTCCGGCGCGTGCTCGTAGACGGCAATGCCCATGTCGTTGAAGGTGCCGATGATGCCTTCGATGGCTTCGGGATCGACGATGTTGTCGGGCAAATGGTCGTTGATCTCGGCGTAGGTCAGGAAGCCGCGCTCCTTGCCGAACTTGATCAGGGTTTTCAGCTTCTGGCGGCGGCGCTCCAGTTCTTCCTCGGAGGCTTCCGTGTCGGACGAGAAGGCATCCTTGAGCAGGGCTTTTTCCTTGGCCTTGCGGTCCTTGGCCTTGGCCTTGTCCACGGCCTTGAGTTCGGCGCGTTCGACCGCGTTCAGCGCGGCGACCTCGTCGTTCTCGGGCTGGAATTCCTTGGGCTTGCGGCCGCGCCGTCCCGGCACCTTGACCGACGGCAGCACATAACCGGACGTGTCGATGGCGGCCAGGGTGGCGGCATCGGTGGTCTGGCTGACCGGCGGTGAGCTGGCGGCGACGCGCGTTTCCGGCTTGTCTGCCGCCTTGGCGGCCTTGGCGGTCACTTTGGTCGGCTTTACAGCCGCTTGGGATTCAGGTTTCTTGATTGGCACAGGCGCTTTCGATTACACAACGACTTGCTTGAGGATAAAGTTGGCCCTTGCGGACCCCTGCTTACTGCACTTGCTTACAGACTGACTTACACCTTGTCGGCCCCGACTGGACCGCAAAAACCATGCCAAAACATACAACACTTAGCGTTTTATTATAGCACGCGACTTTTCAATTTCCAGGGGGCAGAAACCGTGCGTTCCCCTCTGCCACACTAGCGCGGACGCAGTTCTGCTTCGGCCTCGCGCAGCAATTGATCTTGCTGCGAAGTAATTTCCCTATACCGCACGCCGATCTCGTCGGACGACAACCCGGACGCGAACAGCTGGTTCAATTCCTGTTTCAGCGCATCCATCTTCACTTGCCGGATGGCGCTCCTCAGGAACAGCCGGTCCGCCTCCAGTTCCGCTTCCGGCTCGCGCAGGATGGCGGCAATGATGGCGTCATACTCCTCGCTGGCCGACTTCAGGTGCTGGGCAAAGGCGGCAAAGCCGCCCTGCGGTCCCAGCGCCTGGGCCGAGGCCACCAGCCAGGCCAGCCGCTCCGCCTCTTCCTGGCCGAAGTAGCTGAACGCGGCAATGGCCGACTCGTCCACCTCCATGGCCAGCGGCGGGTGCGCCACCAGCAGCCGCACGATGCGCGCCTCCAGCCCTACCGGCACCGGACGCCCGCTGCGCGGCGGCGCCTTCCTGACCGTGGCGACCGGCTTGGCCAGCTCGAACAGGGCCTCGATTTCCGAGGGCGTGCTCTGCGTGTACTGGGCCAGGCCACGCACGATCTGCAACCGCAGCGCGCTGGGCGCCATGGCCTGCAGCATGGGCTTGGCGTCGAACTGGACCCGGGCCCGGCCTTCCGGGCTGTTCAGGTCGTGCTCGCCGATGGCCTCGCGCAGCAGGAATTGCGACAGCGGCATGGCTTCGTGGATTTCCTGTTCGAACGCCTCGGTGCCGTGCTCGCGCACATAGCTGTCCGGGTCGTGCTCGGCCGGCAGGAACAGAAACTTGATGGTCTTGTCGTCCGACACGTGGGGCAGACAGGCTTCCAGCGCGCGCCGGGCCGCGCGGCGGCCGGCCTTGTCGCCGTCGAAGCTGAAAATCACCGTGTCGGTCTGACGCAGCAGTTTCTGCACATGGTGGGTGGTGCACGCCGTACCCAGGGTGGCGACGGCCTGCGGGAACCCCATCTGGGCCAGCGCCACCACGTCCATGTAGCCTTCCGTCACCAGCACATAACCCGCGTCGCGGATCGCCTGGCGCGCCTCGAACAGGCCATACAGCTCGAAGCCCTTTGAAAATAAAGGCGTTTCCGGAGAATTCAAGTACTTGGGCTCACCCTGGTCCAGGACCCGGCCGCCAAAGGCGATCACCTGGCCTTTGGTGTTTTTGATGGGAAACATCACGCGCTCGCGGAAGCGGTCGTAGCGCTTGCGGTTGCCGCCATCCTCGTCGACCCGGTCGATCACCAGGCCGGCTTCGGCCAGGGCCACGGCCTCGTAATCGGGGAACACGGCGCGCAGGTTGTCCCAGCCGGCCGGGGCATAGCCCAGGCCGAAGCGCGCCGCCACTTCGCCGGTCAGGCCGCGGTTCTTCAAATAGGCAATGGCGGTGGGGGCCTGGCGCAGCTGGGCCCGGAAGTAATCGCAGGCGCGCGCCATGGCGTCGGTCAGGGCCAGGGCCTGGGCTGCCTGCTGGGCGCGCTGGGCCGGCGGAATCTTGTCATCCTGGTCAGGCACCACCATGCCCACGCCCTGGGCCAGGTCTTTCACGGCGTCCACGAAGCCCATACCGGAATACTCGATCAGGAAACCGATCGAGGTGCCGTGCGCGCCGCAGCCGAAGCAGTGGTAGAACTGCTTGGTGGGGCTGACCGTGAAGCTGGGCGATTTTTCGTTGTGGAAGGGGCACAGCCCCATATAGTTGGCGCCGCCCTTCTTGAGCTGCACATAGCGCCCCACCACATCGACGATATCGACGCGGTTGAGCAGGTCGGCAATGAATGATTGGGGGATCACGTCAAATGGGGATCACGTCAAATTGCGGCGGGGTTGTTCCAAATCAGGCTATACCGCAGCGCGGGACCAGTATTGAGCGATCTCAACGCGCAGCGGCGGGCGCTACGATTATGCCGGGCTGAGCGCCTTCTTGACCAGTGCCGACACCACCGTCATGTCGGCCTTGCCGGCCACCTTGGGCTTGACGATGGCCATCACCTTGCCCATGTCCTGCGGACCGGCGGCGCCCGAAGCGGCCACGGCGGCCGCCACCTCGGCGGCGATTTCCTCGTCCGACAGGCCGGCCGGCATGTAGGCCGACAACACGACCAGCTCGGCCTTCTCGATGTCGGCCAGGTCGGCGCGGCCGCCCGCTTCGAACTGGGTGATGGAATCCTTGCGCTGCTTGATCATTTTTTCCACGATGGCGACAGTCTGCTCATCGCTCACGTCGATCTGCTCGTCGACTTCCTTGCGCTTGATCTCGGCGAGGATCAAGCGGATGGTGGCCAGGCGGCCGGCTTCCTTGGCGCGCATGGCGGTTTTCATGTCTTCGGTGATTTGTGCTTTCAAGCCCATGGCAATTCCTTAAATGTCGGTGGCAAAATGCGAAAACCCGCCGCGGCCAGGCCGGAGCGGGTATCTTTCCAGATGCCGCAAGGGTAACCCGTAGTGCGAGGCCTGCCGGGTTAGGCTTGCGTGAGCAATCTTAGAACAGTTTTTTCGGCAGCTGTTGGCTGCGGATGCGCTTGTAGTGACGCTTGACAGCGGCAGCCAGCTTGCGCTTGCGCTCAGCGGTCGGCTTTTCGTAGAACTCGCGTGCGCGCAGTTCGGTCAGCAGGCCGGTTTTTTCGATGGTGCGTTTGAAGCGACGCATGGCGACTTCGAACGGCTCGTTTTCTTTAAGGCGAATAGTGGTCATGTAAAAATTCAAACCGTTTGAGGTTGAGGGAGAAAGAGACTATAGCAGCTTTTTGCGCAAAAAGAAAGCCCCTCCCTGGCTGCCGGATCGGCCTGGAATGCGGCTTGCAGCGCAAAAACAACGAGCGCGGACTATATCACACCGCCGCGCCGGCCGCCGCACCGGAGGCCCAGGCCCACTGGAAGTTGTAGCCGCCCAGCCAGCCGGTGACATCCACCGTCTCGCCAATGAAGTACAGGCCGGGCGCCTTGTTGGCCATCATGCTCTGCTGCGACAGCTCGCGGGTATCGACCCCGCCGCGCGTGACCTCGGCCTTGCGGTAGCCCTCGGAACCGTTGGGCGCCAGGCTCCACTGGTTGACGGCGGCGCCCAGCTTGCGCAGGGCGGCGTCCGGCAAATCGGCCAGGCGCGCTTCGGGCGACAGGCCCTGGATCTGCAGCAAGCCCTCGGCCAGGCGGGAGGGCAGCCACTGCGCCAGCACATTGCCCAGCTGCTTCTTGATGGTGGTCTTGCCTTCGATCAAGGCCTGGGCCAGGTCCAGCTCCGGCAGCAGGTTGACCAGGATGGGCGTGCCGGGCTGCCAGTAGCTCGAAATCTGCAGGATGGCCGGGCCGGACAGGCCGCGATGGGTGAACAGCAAGTCTTCGCGGAAGCGCGCGCCGGACGGGTTGCGGCCCTTGAGCGAGCCGGTTTCCACGTCCACTTCCAGCGCGATGCCGGCCAGCGGCACGAACGGCGCCCAGGCGGCGGGATCAAAGGTCAGCGGCACCAGGGCCGGGCGGGTCTCCACCAGTTTCAGGCCGAACTGTTTGGCGATGCGGTAGCCGAGGTCGGTCGCGCCTATCTTGGGAATGGACAGGCCGCCGGTGGCCACCACCACGCTGGCCGCCGCGATCTGGTCGGCGCTGGTGTCGAGCAGGTAGCCGCCCTCGCCGGCCTGCACGCCCTCCACCTGGACCGGCATGCGCCATTGCACGCCGCCGTCCTCGCATTCGCGGCGCAGCATATGGATGATCTGCTCGGCCGAGTCGTCGCAGAACAGCTGGCCCTTGTGCTTTTCGTGGTACGCGATGCGGTGCTTTTTCACCAGTGCGAGGAAATCCTGCGGCGTGTAGCGCGACAGCGCGCTCTTGCAGAAGTGCGGGTTCTCGGACAGGAAGTGTTGCGGCCCGGTATTGATGTTGGTGAAATTGCAGCGCCCGCCGCCGGAGATGCGTATCTTTTCCGCCAGCTTGGCCGCATGGTCGACCAGCACCACGCGGCGGCCGCGCCGGGCGGCCGTGGCGGCGCACATCATGCCGGCCGCGCCCGCGCCTATCACCGCCACATCGAACTGTTGCGCCATATTATTTTCCGAAAAAGGCGGGATTGTACGCTAGAGGACGCTTCAATTGACCATGGCGTCGTTACAGCTCCTCGCCGTGCAAGCGCACTGCCTTCGCCGCCCCGGCCTTGGCCTGCGCCCAGCCACGCTCATTTTGAAACGCCCTCTCTCTTTAAGCGATGGGTTCGCTGACGTGCTGCCGCGACTGCACCGTGCGCGCCACCAGCAGGCATTGCGCCACCTGTTCCGCAATCGAGGCCGGCACCGGCACCTCGCCCGCCAGCACCGATTTGATCCAGTTGGCCGTGGTGGCGGCGTCCTTTTCCTCGGGCAGCAGCGGCAGCTCGATCACCTGGGTCTGCTTGGGAACCAGCATGGTGCGCAGGCCGCCGTGGAACCAGTCGATCTGCTGGGCCTTGTTGGCGTTGGCCACGGTCTCGCCTTCGGTGCCGCGCATCAGGAAGGCGTCGCCGCGCTCCGGCAAGGCCGCCGTGCTGAAGTATTCGCCCAGCATTTCCAGGTATTCCGGGTGGGTGTAGGACACCAGCCGCAGCGCCGGCCCGGCAAAGGGCTGCATGATCTTGACCAGGGTGTGGGTGGAATTGCGCACCCCCAGACGCCGCCGCAGAGACAGCAGATAGGCCAGCTTGGGCGACAGCGTATCTATCGTGATGAAAGCCACCTGCCCCTGGGCCAGGCGCTCCTCGGCCTCGGCATGGTCGGCGGCCGGCAGCACGCCCAGCTGCTCGAACACTTCGGCGGTGGACACCCGGCCCGGATCACGGGCCACGCCATGCACCAGCACCGGCACGCCCTCGCGCGCCAGCAGCATGGCCAGCAGCGGGGTCAGGTTGGCCATCTTGCGCGCGCCGTTGTAGGTGGGGATGGCGACCGGGGCGAACTGGCCCGGCGGCGCCATGAGCGGCGCGAACGAGGCTTCGGCCGCGTCCAGGAAGCCGGCGATTTCCTCCACCGACTCGCCCTTGATGCGCATGGCCAGGAGCACCCCGCCCAGCTCCAGGTCGGAGACCCGGCCGTCCAGCATGGCCTGGTACAAATCGTGGGCGTCGTCGCGGTTCATGCTGCGCGCGCCGTTCTTGCCGCGTCCGATTTCCTTGATCAGGCGGGCGGCCGGGAACGGTTCCGTGGAGGGGGTGGAGGTCGTCATGGCAGCTAGCTTAAACGATTTCAGCCCAATTCAGCTACACTATGGTCCCCCGGAAAGCCATCCACGTAGAGAAGACCGCCCCATGATTTCCCCCGATATCGAAAACATCAACGTCACTTCCTTCGCGTCCATGCCGACGCCGGAAGCCCTGCATGCCAAGCTGCCGCTGACCGACCGCGCCTCGGACGTGGTCATGGCCGGCCGCGCCGCCCTGCGCAACATCCTGGACCGCAAGGACAAGCGCCTGTTCGTGGTGGTGGGCCCGTGCTCCATCCACGACCCGGTGGCCGGCCTGGACTATGCGCGCCGCCTGAAGGCGCTGCAGGCCGAGGTGGCCGATACCATGCTGCTGGTGATGCGGGTGTATTTCGAGAAGCCCCGCACCACCACCGGCTGGAAAGGCTATATCAACGATCCCGACATGGACGATTCCTTCCGCGTGGACGTCGGCATGGAAAAGGCGCGCCAGTTCCTGCTGGACGTGTGCGAACTGGGCCTGCCCACCGCCACCGAGGCGCTGGACCCCATCTCGCCCCAGTACCTGGGCGACCTGATCGCCTGGACCGCCATCGGCGCCCGCACCACAGAATCGCAGACCCACCGCGAGATGTCATCCGGCCTGTCGACCCCGGTCGGCTTCAAGAACGGCACCGATGGCGACATCGGCATCGCCATCAACGCCATCCTGTCCTCAGCCCATCCGCACTCCTTCCTGGGCATCAACGCCCAGGGCAACGTGTCCATCGTGCGTACCCGTGGCAACGGCTACGGCCACGTGGTGCTGCGCGGCGGCGACGGCCGTCCCAACTACGATTCAGTCTCCATCGCCATTGCCGAGCAAGCGCTGGCCAAGGCCAGGCTGCCGGCCAACCTGGTGGTCGATTGCTCGCACGCCAACAGCTACAAGAAACCCGAGCTGCAGCCCTTGGTGATGGCCGACGTCATCAACCAGATCGTGCACGGCAACCAGTCGCTGGTGGGGGTGATGATCGAATCCAACATCGTGGGCGGCAACCAGAAGATCCCGGCCGACCTGGGCCAGCTGGTCTATGGCTGCTCGGTGACCGACGGCTGCATAGACTGGAACACCACCGAAAAAATGCTGCGCGACGCCCACGCCCAGCTGCTGCAGCGTCCCTGAGCTTTATAAATACGCCAGGGCCGGGGTGGTGACCCCGTAGCATCCGGTCAGGGCCGCCTCGGCGCGGCTGGCCGGGGCGTTCAGCTCGGCCAGGTCCAGGTAGACCCGCCCATCCTGCACCTTGACCGTGTAGCGCCGCATGGGGTCGTTTTCCAGCACCGCGTGCACCTGTTCCTCGGCGGTGCGGAACAAGGCCACACCGGGGAATTCCTGCCACGCCAGGCCGCGCGGCACCAGCCGCACGCCCTCCAGCGGCACATCCTTCAGTTTGCAGATCTGTTTCCATTGTCCCGACATCGCCGCCTCCCGCGTCATGCTCAAGACCATCATGAAGCAAGAGAAGTGCCAACTTTTCAGGCACTATCCTGTCATCCAATTTTGACCATTTGGCAAAACTTCGCACTGCGCCAGTGCGCGGCGCGGGCCGCTGGTGCATGGCGGCGCATCAAGGCGGGGCGGGACGGCGCCCCCCCATTTGGCTTACAATGGCGGACTGCCCATCCACATAGCACTGCTTTCCATGATAGTCCTTGGCGTTGAATCCTCCTGCGACGAAACCGGCCTGGCGCTGTACGACACCGAGCGCGGCCTGCTGTCCCACGCCCTGCATTCGCAGGTGGCCATGCACGAGGAATATGGCGGCGTGGTGCCGGAACTGGCCTCGCGCGACCACATCCGGCGCGCCATCCCGCTGCTGCGCCAGACCCTGGAAGGCGGCGGCAAGTCGCTGGACGACATAGACGCCATTGCCTACACCCAGGGCCCGGGCCTGGCCGGCGCGCTGCTGGTCGGTTCCTCGGTGGCCTGCAGCCTGGGGCTGGCGCTGGACAAGCCGGTGCTGGGCGTGCACCACCTGGAAGGCCATTTGCTGTCGCCGCTGCTGGCCTCCAGGCCGCCGGAATTTCCCTTCATCGCCCTGCTGGTCTCGGGCGGCCACACCCAGCTGATGCGGGTGGACGGGGTCGGCCAGTACACCCTGCTGGGTGAAACCCTGGACGACGCGGCCGGCGAAGCCTTCGACAAGTCGGCCAAGCTGCTGGGCCTGGGCTATCCCGGTGGTCCGGCCATTTCGCGCCTGGCCGAGTTCGGCAATCCGGACGCCTACAAGCTGCCGCGCCCCATGCTGCACTCCAAGGATTTCAATTTCAGCTTTTCGGGCCTGAAAACGGCCGTGCTGACGGTGGTCCGCAACCACGAGGAAAAAGTGGTGGCCAATATCTGCGAGCAGGACAAGGCCGACATCGCGCGCGGCTTCGTGGACGCCATCGTGGACGTGCTGACCGCCAAGTGCGTGCTGGCCCTCAAGCATACCGGCCTGAAGCGCCTGGTGATCGCCGGCGGCGTGGGCGCCAACGCCCAGCTGCGCGCCGCGCTGAACGCGGCGGCGGCGAAAAAGAAGTTCCAGGTGTATTACCCGGAGCTGGAATTTTGCACCGATAACGGCGCCATGATCGCCTTTGCCGGCGCCATGCGCCTGCAAATCAACCCGGACGCGGCCAAGCGCGACTATTCCTTCAATGTGCGGCCGCGCTGGCCTTTGGAAGAGCTGCGGGTGGTTTAACCCTGGGCGGCGAAGGCCACGGAAGCCAGCAGCGCCAGGCCGACCAGCGGCAGCACATACTTCAGCTTTTGGTTACCCAGATGGACGCCACGCGCGGCGATGCGCTCGCTGCGCGGGCGGTGCTCGTCCGGAAAGTGTTCGGCAGCCGGTTTGGTGGCGGTGTTGGTGGTGCTCATGATGTCTCTCCCTTTTGACCCATCATCGTCGATTCCATGGCCGGATGCAATTGCCGTGCCAGCTTTTTCAGCAGCCATATGTGAGCAAGCCCACTTTACGCGTACCAAACTGGTGAAATAACGACAGCGGCTGCACTATTTTTAATCGAGCAGGTCGGCGCGCGGATAGCCCCAGCCGGGCACGCCGCCGCAGTCCCCTGCCGGGGTTTTCAACGCCAGGTCGGAGAAGTTGCCGCGCGGGGTGGCGGCGAAGCGATAGTCGGACAAGGTATGATCGGTAAGCGCGGGCAGGCGGCCGAAGCGCAGCCAGGCGTCGACCCGGCAGTCGGCTTGCCGCAGTCGCCGCAGCAGGGCGATCCCGGCAGAGGCGCTATCGGCTTGCAGCACGCCCGGCGCCAGCTGCGCCATGGCACGCCGCTCCAGCAGCGCGGCCGGACATGCGGAAGGCGCGAGCCAGTCCGGCGCGATGCTGGCCACGCCGCGCCGCAGCCGGTAGGTGCCGGCCGCCTGGTCGGTTTCCACCGAGGCGTAGGCCCAGCACAGCGGCTGCGAGGGGAAAGCCGTCATGGCCACGTCCAGCACGCGCGCGGCGGGGTCGATGCGCTGCAGCGCGGCCGTGATCTGGCGCCGTCCCGCCGACGAGGCCAGTTCCTGCACGCCGATGAAGCCCACAGACAAGAGCAGCGCCAGCAGCAGCCCGCCCCTGCCGTGCGGGCCGCTGCGCCACTGCGCCCAGCCGCACACGGCGGCTGCCAGCAGCAGGGCCGCCAGCGAGGTCCAGCCCAGGTAGCCCTGCAGGACAAAGGCCAGCAGCGCCAGCGCCAGCAGCCCGAACCCGGCAATCCGCAGGCCGCGCCAGCGCATGACGAAAGCCATGGCCGCGCCTATGGTCACCCAGAACCAGGGCTCGACGATGAACACCATGTCGCCATACAACCAGCGGCCATCGAAGGGATGGAAGGGATGGACGCCGTAGGAATTGGTGTAATCCATCAGCAGGTGCAGCAGCAGGCCGGCGGCGATGCTGGCGGCCAGGCCGGGCCACGCCAGGCCGCGCCGCGCCGGGCGGCTGTGCCGCAGCAGGGCGCGCGCCCCAGGCCACAGCAGCCACAGCAGGGCAGCCAGCAGCAGGCCCTGCGGTATGGCCCACAGCAAGGTATGGGTATGGCCGCGATGCTCGAGCAAATAGCCCAGCGGCTGCGCCAGGCGTCCCGTCAGCAGCAGATCGAGGTCGGGAAAATTGCTGGCCAGGGCGCAGGCCAGCAGCAGCAGGCGGTGCCGGGTTTGCTGGCGCGCCGGCGTCTGTTCCGCCGCCAGGCTGCGGTGCACCAGCTCGCCCGCGCCGAAGCCGATGATGGTATGGGTGAGGTTATCCATCCTGATCCGGCGCCAGCAGCTGTTCCAGCCGCCGTGGGTAGTGGTTGAGGAAGTCGCGCGTGACAGCGTAATGCTCGGTATCCTCGTAAGCCACCTCGGTGATGCCGCCGCTGTCGAACAGCAGTATCCTGGCGTCCGGATAGGACAGCAATATCGGCGAGTGGGTGGCGATGATGAATTGCGACTCCTGCTGCACCAGTTGGTGGATGGCGGTCAGCGCCGCCAGCTGGCGGTTGGGCGAGAGCGCCGCCTCCGGCTCGTCCATCAGGTACAGGCCATGGCCCTTGAGCTTGTGCAGCAGCACCGCCATGAAGGCTTCGCCATGCGAACCGGCGTGCAGCGAACGGCCGCCGTAGCCCTCCAGGTAATTCACCTGGTCCATGTAGGAGGCGACGTTGAAGAAGCTCTCGGCGCGGAAGAAATAGCCGTCGCGCGGCTTCTTGAAGCTGCGTGACAGCCGCAGCGAGGCATGCAGGGGCGAACTCTCGCGCGAGGTGTTGAGCCGGACGTTGCGGGTGCCGCCCTCATTGCCGTGGCCCAGCGCCAGCGCGATCGCTTCCAGCATGGTGGACTTGCCGGCGCCATTCTCGCCGACAAAGAAAGTCACGCTGGGATGGAAATCGATACTGGACAGGGTGCGCACCGCCCCCACGGAATAAGGATGGCGGCTGAAATCGACATCGTCGCCAAAATCGGCGCTGACGCGCTGCAGATAGGGCCTGGCCTGCAGCGCCATCTAGCGGCGCACCTCGACGCCGCGCCAGAAGGCGACGTGGTCCTTGATCTGGCTGGCGGCGTCGTACGGCGCCGGGTAATACCAGGCGGCGTTGTCGTTGCGCTGGCCGTCCACTTCCAGGCTGTAGTAGCTGGCCTGGCCCTTCCATGGACACTTGCTGGTGTGGCTGCTGGGGCGCAGGTATTCCTGCCTGACGCTGGCAGGCGGGAAGTAGACGTTGTTCTCGACGATCTGCACTTCGTCGTCCTGCGCTGCGGCGATCACGGCGCCGTTCCAGATGGCTGTAGGCATGCTCACTCTCCCGGATGTGGTATCAGCATTCTACCCGGTTGCGGCCACCGCGCTTGGCGCGGTACAGGGCCTCGTCGGCATGGCGCAGCAGGCTTTCGGCGTCGTTGATGTCCTGGTGGTTGAAGGCGGCCACGCCCAGGCTGGCCGTGACGCGCAGCAGCTCGCCGTCGAGCTCGTGCACCTGGGTTTCGATGCGCAGGCGCAGGGTTTCCGCGAATTTGCAGGCGCCCTCCAGCGGCGTGTTGGGCAGCACCACGCACAGTTCCTCGCCGCCGTAGCGGCCCGGGATGTCGATCACCCGCACCGACTCGCGCAGCATGCGGCCCAGGTTGCGCAGCACCATGTCGCCGGCCGCGTGGCCATGGCGGTCGTTGACACGCTTGAAGTGGTCGACGTCCACCATCACGGCGGCCAGCGGGGTGCGGAAGCGGCGCGCGCGCGCGGTTTCGAATTTCAGCTTGGCCAGCAGGGCGCGCCGGTTGTACAAGCCGGTCAGCTCGTCGGTGGTGGCCAGCAGTTCCAGTTCGTGCACCGAGGCCTTGAGCGCGCGCTCGTTGGCGCGCAGCTCGATCAGGGCCATCACCTGGCGCGCCAGCCGCTGCAGCATGCGCTTCTGTTGCTCGCCCAGGCGGCCGGGCCGCGTATCCATCACGCACAGGGTGCCGATGGCGTAGCCGTCCGAGGACAGCAGGGCCACCGCGCTGTACATGCGCAGGTATGGCGCGTTGACGGTCAGCGGCATGTGGGCGGTGCGCTGGTCCAGGCTGAGATCGGGGATCTCGGTGGCGCCGTCGCCCAACACGGCCAGCGAGCAATAGCACTGGTCGCGCGGCATCTCGTCCACCGGCAGGCCGGTATAGGACTTGACCCAGACCCGGTCGGCGTCCACCAGCGAGATGAAGGAATAGGGAACGTCGCAGACCTTGGCGGCCAGCTCGGTCAGGAAGGTGAAATCCTGGCAGGATGGCGTATCGAGCACCTGGTAGCGGTGCAGTGCGGCCAGGCGCGATGGATCACCGGCGACCCGCGCACCGGCAGGCTGGATGACGCCAGGCGCCTGTTCTTGTTCAGCGGCCAGCATGGGCCCTCCCCTTCAGCGGCATGGTCATTCTGACCAGTGTAGCGCAAAACGGGAGCGCCGCGATAGTGGCCGCGCGGCGCCGCGTGGTGGCCGGATGGCGGCGGCTCAGGTCCCGGCGGCGATCTGGCGCAGGGCGCGCTCGAACACGGCGGCCGGCTGCCCGCCCGAGATCAGGTGGCGCTCATTGATGATCACGGCCGGCACCGAGTTGATGCCGTGGCGGTGGAAAAAGTCCTCGGCCTGGCGCACCTCGGCCGCGTAGGCATCCGAGGCCAGCACCTCGGCCGCGCGGGCCGCGTCCAGCCCCACCTCGCCGGCCACGCGCGCCAGCACCTCGCGCGAGCTGGGGTCTTCGCCCTTGGTGAAATAGGCGTCGAACAGGGCCAGCTTCAGTTGCAGCTGCTTGCCCTCCAGGTGGGCCCAGTGCAGCAGGCGGTGGGCGTCGAAGGTGTTGTAGATGCGGCTGCGCTTGCCCATGGCGAAGTCGAAGCCCACCTCGGCGCCGCGGGCGCGGATGCGGGCCCGCGCCTCTTCCTGCTGCTCGGGGGTGGAGCCGTATTTCTCGCTCAGGTGTTCATCGATATCCTGGCCTTCCGGCCCCATGCTGGGGTTCAGTTCAAAGGGCTGGAATTCCAGGTTGACGGCCACTTCGCCGCCGATGTTGCGCAGGGCTTGCAGCAGGGCGTGGGTGCCGATTGCGCACCAGGGGCAGGAAACGTCGGAGACGACGTCGATTTTCAGGGGAGTGGTCATGGCGGCCTTACGCTGTTCTTGTCAACAGCAGCATATGGCGATGGCGGACTCGAAATCAAGCCCGCCGTGGACAGGGTTATACCAGGGGCGTTTACTTGGCCTTGCTGCCGATGCGGCTTTCCTTGCCGGCCAGCAGGTTGGAAATGTTTTTCGCGTGGCGGAAGATCAGCAGCGCGCTCATCGCGGCCACCGCGCCCAGCTGCGGATCGGTGCCGAACAGCAGGCCATAGTAGAACGGCGCGAACAGGGCCGCGATCAGGGCCGCCAGCGAGGAATAGCGGAAGGCGAAGGCCACCGCCAGCCAGGTCGCCAGCGTCGCCAGGCCCAGCCACGGGTCCAGGCCGATCAGCACGCCCAGCGCGGTGGCCACGCCCTTGCCGCCCACGAAGCGGAAGAACACCGGCCACAGGTGCCCAAGGAACACGGCGATGGCCACCAGGGCGATGGTCCAGTCGCCCACCTGCAGGCGGCCGGCAAAGTGCGAGACCAGGAACACCGCCACCCAGCCCTTGGCGGCGTCGCCCAGCAGGGTCAGGATGGCGGCTTTTTTATTCCCGCTGCGCAACACGTTGGTGGCGCCGGGGTTTTTCGAGCCATAGGTGCGCGGATCGGCAATGCCGGACAGCTTGCTCACCACCACGGCAAACGAGATCGAGCCGATCAGGTAGGCGGCCACGGTCAGTAATACAGTATTCATTGTTTCCTCAAAAGTTGACAACCCGGCATGCCGGGCCAGGCGGACTATACACGCGCCGGCCTCAGTCGGCCAGGGCGCAGTGCACCGGCCTGGCCTGCAGCAGTTCGCTCAGCACGGCCGGCGCGATGCCGACCAGGTAGCCGCGCCGGCCGCCATTGATATAAATGGTTTCCAGCGCCAGGATGCTTTCCTCCACATAGATGGGCATGGCCTTGCGGATGCCGAACGGCGAGGTGCCGCCGACCTGATAGCCGCTGTGGCGCTGGGCCACCTCGGGCTTGCACGGCTCGACCGACTTGCAGCCTATGCCGCGCGCCAGGTTCTTGGTCGAGACCTTGCGGTCGCCGTGCATCAGCACGATGAGCGGCTTGGCCGCCTCGTCCTGCATGACCAGGGTCTTGACCACGTGGTGCTCGTCCACACCCAGCTCGCGCGCCGACACTTCGGTGCCGCCGTGCTCCTCGTAGGCGTAGGGGTGTTCGCTGAACGCAACCTTGTGCTTGCGCAGCATCTGGGTCGCGGGGGTCTCGGAAATGTGCTCTTTTTTGGCCATGCGTGCTACGCTAAGTGATCTATCGGGAGTTCCATATTATGCAGCAAGAAATTCGGCTTGCCACTTTCAATGTTTGCAACCTTTCCCAGCCGGGCGCGAAATTGTACGATAATCTCGCCCCGCTGACGCAGGCCGAATACGACGCCAAGATCGCCTGGACCGCACGCCAGCTGGACCAGCTGGACGCCGACGTGATCGGCCTGCAGGAAATCTTTTCCATGGCCGCCCTGCGCGAGGTGCTGTCGCACAGCGTCCGCTACCGCGACGCCCACCTGGCCGGCTTCGATCCCGCCCCCGATCCCGCCACCGGCGAGGCGCGCCTGGCGCCGCAGGTAGCCCTGGTGTCGCGCCTGCCATTCGCGGCGCCGCCGGTGGCCTACGCCGTGTTCCCGGACGGCGTGGCGCTGCCGGCCGGGCATGGCAGCGAGCGCGACGCCGGCCGCTATGCGCGCGCCCCGCTGCACGCCCTGGTGCGCCTGCCGGACGGCAGCGTGGCCGACGTGCTGGTGGTCCACTTGAAATCGCGCCGGCCCGATTACCGCGGCGGCCCGGCCACGGAAGCCGGCGCCGACTGCGCCCACGATCCGCTGGAATACGCCCAGGCCCACCTGCGCTCGCTGGTGCGGCGCGGTACCGAGGCCGTGGCCCTGCGCGCCCTGCTGAGCGGACTGCAGCGCAGCGGCCGCCCCTGCGTGGTGCTGGGCGACTTCAACGACACCCTGGACGCCGTCACCACCACCATCGTGCTGGGCGGGGGCGCAGCCTGCCAGCCGGGCAAGGAAAGCAGCGGCCGCCTGTACGACTGCGGCCGCATCCAGCGCCGCCAGGACTGGCTGCGGCATGCCGGCTACACCAACGTCCACGAGGGCCGCTACAGCACCATCGACCATGTGCTGGTGTCGGACGCCTTCCATCCCGATGCGCCGCACGCCATCGGCGAAGTGCTGGATGTCAGCTACCTGAACGACCACCTGCAGCCACAGCGGCCGGAAGCGTCCGACCACGGCCAGGTGCTGGTGCGGCTGCGCCTGTACGGTGCGGGTGCGGCCTGAGGCCGGCGCGCTTCCGGTATCGCCCGATGAAATAACGGCATCGCTCCTCCGCAGTCTCCCGCCCCGTGCTACCTTGGCTGCCGCCAGCCGGCAACCACCAGAACACCGTGCGATATCGCAGCGGCAGGAGACAAACTTGTTCAGAGCAACCATCATCGCGGGCGCCCTGCTGGGCGCCATCGGCACGTGCGCGCAGGCCGGCCAGGTCACCGGCGCCCAGGCTGGCAGCAGCGGCCTGCGCCTCACGACTTCCGACGGGATATTGAGCGTGGAGCCGCGCAGCGAGCGTACCATCCACGTGCGCTTCGGCCCGGACGGCTACGCCGGCAATTACAACCCGGCCGTCATCGCGGCGCCGGCCGCCACGCCATACACCTGGTCCGAAGACGCGGACGGCTACCTGCTGGCCACGCCCGCCATGCAGGTGCGCATCGCGCGCGCGGACGGCCACCTGCGCTTCGAAACCCGCGACGGCAAGCCCATTGCCGAGGAAGGCGCGCGCGACCTGCGGCGCGGCGTGCAGCAAGCCTTCCGCACCGACTCGCTGTACTTCGGCCTGGGCCAGCACCAGAACGGCATGCTCGACTACGCCGAGTCGACCGTCCACCTGCAGCAGGCCAACCGCGACGTGGCCGTTCCCATGCTGGTCTCGCCGCGCGGCTACGGCCTGCTGTGGCATAACGCCTCGGTCACCGACGTCGACGTGGGCCAGGCGGCGGCGCCGGCGCCGCTGGTGATACGTTCCGAGGCGGGCGGCGGGGTCGACTACGATTTCATCTATGGCCCCGAAGTGGACCAGGTCATCGCCGGCTACCGCGCGCTCACCGGCGACGCGCCGCTGATGGCGCGCTGGACCTGGGGCATGTGGCAATCCAAGGAGCGCTACACCTCGCAGGAAGAATTGCTGGGCGTCGCCCGCCGCTACCGCGAACTGGGCATCCCGCTGGACGCCGTGGTGCAGGACTGGCAGTACTGGACCGAGGGCCAGTGGGGCTCGCACCAGATGGACCCGGCGCGCTTCCCGGACCCGGCCGGCATGCTGAGCCAACTGCACGGCCAGCACCTGCATGCCATGGTGTCGGTCTGGGCCCGGTTCGACACCGGCACGGCAAACGCGGCGGCGCTGGACCGGATCGGCGGCCTGTTCCCCAAGGTTTATCCGAATGTCTACCCGGCCGGCCAGGGCCGCTGGTATGACGCCTGGAACCCGCAGGCCCGCGCGCTGTACTGGCACCAGATCATGGAGCGGCTGGGCAAGGCGGGCTTCGATGGCTGGTGGCTGGACGCCTCCGAGGCCGAACTGGGCGGCGCCTGGGGCGAAATGCGCACGCTGCAGACGGCGGCCGGACCGGGCGCTGAGGTCTACAATGCCTATCCGCTGCTGCATACCACGGCCGTGTACGACGGCATGCGGCGCGACCAGGGCGGCAAGCGCCCCTTCATCCTGACCCGCTCGGCCTACGCCGGACAGCAGCGCAACGCCGCCGTGACCTGGTCAGGCGACATCCACGGCAATTGGGAAACCCTGAAGCGCCAGGTGCCGGCGGCCCTGAACTTCAGCCTGAGCGGCATACCCTACTGGTCGTCCGACATAGGCGGCTTTTTCGGCGGCAAGCCGCAAGACCCGGCCTACGCGGAATTGTTTACGCGCTGGTACCAGTTCTCTGTGTTCACCCCCATGCTGCGCGTGCACGGCACCGGCGCCGGCAAGGAACTGTACGCCTTCGACAGCGCCACCTCGGCCCTGCTGGCCGAGTACGACCGCCTGCGCTACCGGCTGCTGCCCTATATCTATTCGGCCTCGTGGGACGTCACCAGCCGGCAAGGCAGCTTGATGCGGGCCATGGTGTTCGATTTCCGCGACGACCCCTATGCCATCCGCCTGGCCGACCAGTACATGTTCGGCAAGGCGCTGCTGGTGGCGCCGGTGCTGCAGGCCAAGGCGGACGCGCGCGGCGTCTACTTGCCGGGCAAGGAGGACTGGTACGACTTCTGGAGCGGCGCCCGGCTGGCGGGCGGCCAGACCGTCAGCGCCAGGGCCGGCATCGCAACCATCCCGGTGTTCGTGCGCGCCGGCAGCATCCTGCCGCTGGGTCCGGTCAAGCAATATGCGGATGCGCCCAGCACGGAACCCGTCGAGCTGCGGGTCTACCCGGGCCGCGACGGCAGCTATGAACTGTATGACGACGCGGGCGACGGCCACGCCTACCGCGAGGGCCAGTACAGCATCCTCAAGCTGTCCTGGAACCAGGCCGCGCAGCGCCTGGACTTCGCCCGGCGCCAAGGTAGCTTTGCCGGCATGCCGGCGCGCCAGGCGTTTGCCGTACAGTGCGGCGGCGATGCGGCCACCCGGCAGCTGGTCAGCTATGACGGAGCGGCACTGGCGGTATCGCTGGCCGGCTGCCGCTAACCGCCGGCCAGCCCCTGCAAGGCCTGCGGCGCCGCCTGCGCCGCGTGCCGTCCCTGGTAGCGCTGGCAGCCCAGGCGCCGCAGCACGGCCAGCTGGCGCGCCGTCTCCACCCCTTCCGCCACCACCGTCAGTCCCAGGCTGCGGGCCAGCGCGATCAGGGCGCCCACCATGGCCTCGCTGCCGATGCGCCCGGGGCCGCCGCTGTCCAGCTGGGCAATGAAGGAGCGGTCTATCTTGAGCTTGTTCACCGGATAATCCTTCAGCTGGCCCAGGCGGGTGTAGCCGGTGCCGAAGTCGTCCATGGTCAGGTGCACGCCCAGCGCGTGCAGGGCGTGCAGGTTGGACAGCGCGGCGCCGCCCTGCTTCATCAGGCTGGCCTCGGTGATTTCCAGCTCCAGCAGGGCCGGCGCCAATCCGCTGTCGGCCAGGGCGCCGCGCACGCTGTCCACCAGGCCCTTGTGCAGCAGCTGGGCCGGCGACAGGTTGACGGCCACTACCAACGGCATGCCCGCCTGCTGGCGCCGCCGCGCGACCTGGCAGGCCTGGCGCAGCACCCAGTCGCCGATTGCCACCATCAGTCCGCCCTCCTCGGCCTGCGCCATGAAGCGCTCGGGCAGCAGCAGGCCATGGACCGGATGGCGCCAGCGCAGCAGCACTTCGGCGCCCATGGTCAGGCCGCTGGCCAGATCCAGTTCGGCCTGGTAATCGAGGGTGAACTCGTGGCGCTGCAGGGCCTGGCGCAGCTCGTTCTCGAAGCCGGCGCGGCGTTCGATCTGGGCGTGCATCTCCGGATTGAAGAACTGGAAGCCGTTGCGCCCGCCCTGCTTGGCGTGATACATGGCCAGGTCGGCGTTTTTCATCAGGGTGTCGATGTCGGCGCCATCGTTGGGGTAGATGCTGACGCCTATGGAGGTGCTGACCTGCAGGCGGTGGCCGTCCAGCACGAATTCCTGGGCGATAGCCTGCAGCACCGTGGCCGCCACATGTGCGGCCTGGCCGATGCCGCCGATGTCGGCCAGGATGATCACGAACTCGTCGCCGCCCTGGCGGCTGACCGTGTCCACCGCGCGCACGCAGCGCACCAGGCGCGCCGCCACCTCCTGCAGCAGCAGGTCGCCGACGTGGTGGCCCAGGCTGTCGTTGATGCCCTTGAAGCGGTCCAGGTCCAGGAACAGGATGGCCAGCATGCTGTTGCGGCGGCGCGCCGCCGTCAGCGCCAGGCTGAGGCGGTCCAGCAGCAGCACGCGGTTGGGCAGGTCGGTCAGGAAGTCGTGCTCGGCCAGGTGGCGGGTATGGGCTTCGCTGCGCTTGCGGTCGCCGATATCGGACAGCGTGAGCATATAGCTGCCGCCGTCGCCGGCCGTGATGGCGGCCAGCGCCAGCCAGGCCGGATAGCGCTCGCCGCCGCGCCGCACGGCCCAGGCCTCGCCCTGCCAGTTGCCGTGCAGCGCGGCGTCGGCCCAGGCCTGGCGGTACAGGGTCTCGTCCTCGATCCCGAGGCGGTATTGCATCAGGCTCTGGCCCAGCACCTCGGCCGGGGTATGGCCGGTGATGGCGCCATGGGCGCGGTTGACGGCCACGATGCGGCGATCGCGGTCGGCCAGCACGATGGCTTCGCGGCTGTGCTCGAACACCTGCGCCGCCAACGCCAGGTGCAGCTCGGCCTCCTTGCGGGCGGAGATATCGCGCAGCACGGCAAACAACAGCGGGCCGCCGAGCGCCGTGAGCGTGACCTCGGCCCAGAACACGCGGCCATCCAGGGCCACGTAGCGCCATTCGTGGCGGCCGTTGCCGTCCCGCGCGGCGAGCGCCGCATGGACGGCCGCTAGCGGCGCCGACAGCATGCCGGCTTGGTTCAGGGGCGAGAAATCGGCCAGCGGACGGCCCAGCAGCTCGGCCGCGCCGCAGCCGAACAAGGCCAGCGCGGCCGGATTGGCGGCCAGCACCCTTCCATCGCGCAATATCAGCATGGCGTCGCACGAACGTTCGTATAGCGCCTCCGTGTGGGCGGACAGCATGGGCGCCGTCTCCATGTCCGCTTCGTCTGCACCTTCAGCCACCCTGCCTCCGTCGTGGTTGCGCCCTGCGGCATGGCCCATTTTTGCCGCTGGTGGATGCGCGTCTTTGACTTTCATCAAGGAAGCGCCATGACCTGCCATCTGCTGCTTTCTGCAGTTCAGCACCGTGTTTACGCCGCCTGTCGCATTCCGGCTGCCGCCGGTCTTGAATATCCATACAGTGCCAGCATGCAAACTTTTGCACCGCATTCCCACACCATGAAAATCGAAACCCTGCCCCTGGCTGCGCCCGCCTCCGCCCACGCCACCCACGCGCGCCGCTGGCGCGCGCCCCTGCTGGCCGTGACCGTCCTGTCGGTGCTGGCCGGCGGCTGGGCCTGGCTGCACCGGCCGGCGGCCACTGCGCCGGCGCCGGCCGCCGCCAGTAAAGAGGTAGCCCCCGTGTTCGAGTTGGCCAGCGGCGACGTCGCGGCCATCGCCACCCGTTCATTGGCGCTCAGCTTGCCCCTGTCCGGCTCGCTGACGCCCCTGAGTTCAGCCACCATCAAGTCCAAGGTATCCGGTCAGGTGGAATTCACCGCCGTGCGCGAAGGCATGCGCGTGCAGCAGGGCCAGGTGCTGGCCCGCATCGACCAGGCCGACCTGCGCGCCCGCCTGACCCAGCAGCAGGCTGCCCTGGACGAAGCCCAGGCCCGGCTGGCCATGGCGTCCAAGAATGAAGCCAACAGCGCGGCCCTGCTGAAGCAGAAATACATTTCGCAAACGGCCTACGACACCACCCAGAACGCGGTGGACCTGGCGCGCGCCAGCGTGAAGTCGGCCGCCGCCCAGGTGGAGATCGCCCGCATCGCGCTCGATGACGGCGTGATACGCGCGCCGCTGTCCGGCGTGGTCAGCAAACGCCACGTGCAGCCCGGCGAAAAGCTGGCGCCCGACATGCCGGTGTACACCATTGTCAACCTGTCCGAGCTGGTGCTGGAAGCCCAGGTGCCGGCCGCCGAAATCCCGCGCGTAAAAGTGGACCAGGACGTGCGCTTCCGCGTCGACGGCTTCCCCGGCCGCGACTTCCACGGCAAGGTGGCGCGCATCAACCCGACCACGGAGGCCGGTTCGCGCGCCATGCTGGTCTACATCAGCGTGCCCAACGAGGAAGGCGTGCTGCTGGGCGGCATGTTCGCCAAGGGCAGCATCGTCACCGAACGCTCGGCCGAGAAGCCGCTGCTGCCGCTGGCCGCCCTGCGCGGCACGCCGGAGCGCCCGCTGGTGCACAAGATAGAGCATGGCCAGGTGGTGGCCCAGCCCGTCACCCTGGGCCTGCGCAACGAGGACGAGGGCCTGGCCGAGGTCAACGCCGGCCTGCAGGCCGGCGACCAGGTCATCATCGCGCGCCTGGACAGCGTCAAGCCGGGCAGCCGGGTCAAGCTGCCGGCCGCCTCCGCTGCGGCCCCGGCCAAGGGCTGAGCCATGTGGATCACCAAAGTCAGCATCCGCAACCCGGTGTTCGCCACCATGGTCATGATAGGCCTGATGGTGCTCGGCGTATTTTCCTACCGCGGCCTGGGCGTGGAGAGCATGCCCAATGTGCAGTTCCCGTTTGCCGCCATCGAGGTCAATTATCCCGGCGCCTCGCCGGAAGCGGTCGAGAACGACATCACCCGCCCCATCGAGGAAGCCGTCAACACCGTCAGCGGCATCAAGACCATACGCGCCAACTCGTGGGAGGGGCGCGCCGGGGTGTACCTCGAATTCGAGCTGTCCACCAATATGGACCGCGCCATGCAGGACGTGCGCGACAAGGTGGCCCAGGTGCGGCCGCGCTTCCCCAAGGAGGCCAAGGACCCGTTCATCGTGCGCGAGGAAGGCGACAACGAGCGCCCGGTGGCCACCCTGGCCCTGACCGCCGACGCCCACACGCTGCGCGAACTGTCCACCATGACCGACCAGTACATCGTCAAGCGCTTCCAGGCCGTGGCCGGCGTGGGCCAGGTCAAGCTGCGCGGCACCGCCTCGCGCCAGATCCTGGTCAGCCTGCGCCCGGACGACATGCGGGCCCAGGCCGTCGGCGTCGATGAGGTGATTGCCGCCATCCAGGCCACCAACACCAACCTGCCGGCCGGCAGCATCGCCTACGGCGCCACCGAGCAGCTGGTGCGGGTCGAGGGCAAGATGAAGCAGGCGCGCGACTTCAACAAGATCATCGTGGCGCGCCGCGCCAGCGGCCCGGTCTACCTGGAGCAGGTGGCGGCCGTGGTGGACGGCGAGGCCGAGGAGCTATCGATCTCGCGCCTGAACGGCCGGCGCGCCATCAGCATGGAAATCACCAAGGTGCAGGACGCCAACGTGGTGGAAGTGGGACGCGGCATCCAGCGCGTGGCGCACGAGCTGCAGCAGTCGCTGCCGTCCGACATCCACCTGCGCGTGCTGGAAGACCAGTCGGAACGCGTGCAAAGCCAGCTCAATAACGTGAAGGAGACCATCCTGGAAGGCGCCGTGCTGACCATGGTGATCGTGTTCTTCTTCCTGCACTCTTGGCGCAGCACCATCATCACCGGCCTGACCCTGCCGATCTCGGTGCTGGCCAGCTTCATCGCCATGAAGTATTTCGGCTTCACGCTGAACTTCCTGACCCTGATGGCGCTGTCGCTGTGCATAGGCCTGCTGATCGACGACGCCATCGTGGTGCGCGAGAACATCGTGCGCCACCTGGGCCTGGGCAAGAGCCACCGCCAGGCCGCCGAGGATGGCACCAACGAGATCGGCCTGGCCGTGATGGCCACCACCTTTGCCATCGTGGCCGTGTTCGTGCCGGTGGCCTTCATGCAGGGCATCATAGGCCGCTTCTTCCTGCAGTTCGGGATCACGGTGGCGGTGGCGGTGCTAGTGTCGCTGTTCGTCAGCTTCACGCTGGACCCCATGCTGTCCTCGGTCTGGCCGGATCCCGATAAGGACCGCTTCAAGTATGTGCCCTGGCTGGGCCGCTGCATGGCCAGCCTGGAGCGCGGCGTCGAGCGCCTGCACGTGTGGTACGGCGGCGTGCTGGCGCTGGCCCTGCGCTGGCGCAAGCTGACCCTGGCCCTGGCCTTCGCCCTGTTTGCCGGCAGCCTGCTGCTGGTGCCGAAGATCGGCGGCGAAATGTTCCCGGAAACCGACGAGGGCTGGATCAACATCCACTTCAAGACCCCGGTCGGCTCCAGCCTGGAGTACGTGGACGGCAAGGTCCGTCAGGTCGAGCAAGCCTTGAAGGCCTTCCCCGAGATCGACAGCATGGCCACCGTGGCCGGCACCTGGGATGGCCGCAACACGGCCCAGGTCGACCTCAAGCTGACCGACCGCAAGCTGCGCAAGCGCAGCCAGCAGGAGCTGGAAAAAGCCGTGCGCGAGCGCCTGGCCTCCATTCCCGGCATCACGCTGGCGTTCGGCCAGAAGCCCATCTTCATCGCCATCCTGGGCACCAACGAAGCCCAGCTGGACGACGTGGCGCACCGCCTGATGGACAAGATGCGCAAGATCCCCGGCCTGGTCGACCTGGAATACAGCCAGGAAGGCGCCAGCCCGTCCACCACGGTCAAGATCAACAACGAGCTGGCCAGCGATCTGGGCTTGTCGGTGCAGCAGGTCGGCGCCGCCCTGCGCCCCTTCGTGGCGGGCGACACCATCAGCCACTGGCTGGCCGACGATGGACAGAACTACGACGTCAACGTGCAGCTGCCCAAGTCCGGCCGGCAGAAGGTGGCCGATTTGGCCGATTTGTCGCTGGCCTCGAGCAGGCTGGGGCCGGACGGCCAGCCCATGATGGTGCCGCTGCGCCAGGTGGTGGAATTCGTGCCCTCGTTCAGCCCGCAGGTGCTCAAGCGCCAGGCCCTGCAGCGCCGGGTGGCGGTGTACGCCGGCACCCAGGGCCGCCCCAGCGGCGACGTGGACGCCGACGTGCGGCGCGCCATGAAGGATATCGTGCTGCCGGCCGGGGTGCGCTTCGACGTGGCCGGCAACGCCCAGCAAATGGAGGAAACCATGTCGGGCGCCATCACGGCCCTGGGCGTGGCGGTGATCTTCATCTACCTGGTGCTGGCCTCGCAGTTCGGCAGCTTCTTGCAGCCGGTGGCCATCATGATGTCGCTGCCGCTGTCGCTGATCGGGGTGCTGGTGGCGCTGCTGGCCACCGGCAGCACGCTCAACGTGTTTTCCGTGATCGGCTTCATCATGCTGATGGGGCTGGTGACCAAGAACGCCATCCTGCTGGTGGACTTCGCCAACCACGGCCAGCGCGCCGGCATGACCCAGTATCAAGCATTGATGGAGGCCGGCCAGGTGCGCCTGCGGCCCATCCTGATGACCACCCTGGCCATGGTGTTCGGCATGCTGCCGATGGCCATCGGCATGGGCGACGGCGGCGAGACCCAGGCCCCCATGGGCCGCGCCGTGATCGGCGGCGTGCTGACCTCCACCCTGCTGACGCTGGTGGTGGTGCCGGTGGCCTACACTTATCTGGACAACCTGGGCCGGCGCGCCCAGCGCTACCTCGGCAAGGCCCCCCACGCGGAGCCGGCCGAGGCGCAGCCCTCCCGACCGGAAGCGGCCTGAAGATTGCCTGAGGCGTCCCCGCGCTGGCGGGGACGATATGGCACTCCCTTATTCTTCCTGCGGCGCCGTCCCTGCGCCCTGTTCCTCGGGCTCTCCCGGCTCTTCGCCGGCCTGCGGATTGTTCTTCAGCTCCGCCTTGCGCCTGGCTTTTTCATCGGCCTTGCGTTTCTTTTCCAACTCACGCTGGCGCTTTTCATACTGGAAATTCGTTTTTGCCATGGAAAACCCCTATGGTGGATGGATGCTGCTTACCGCACATTATGACGCAGTCGTGAACGGCGCAAGTTTTTCAGCCGCGCGGATGATGTTGCGCATGCAGTTGCTTCAGGCGCTCGCGCGCCACGTGGGTATAGATCTGGGTGGTGGAAATGTCGGCGTGGCCCAGCAGCAGCTGCACCACGCGCAGGTCGGCGCCGTGGTTGAGCAGGTGAGTGGCGAAGGCGTGGCGCAGGGTGTGCGGCGACAGCGGCGCCGTGATGCCGGCGCGCTGGGCGTGCTTCCTGACCACGACCCAGAACATCTGGCGCGTCATGGCGCCGCCACGCGCCGTGACGAACAGGGCGTCGTCCACCTGGCCATTGAGGATCTGGCCGCGGGCCTCGCGCAGGTAGCGCTCCACCCATTGCTGGGCCTGGGCGCCGAAGGGCAGCATGCGGGTCCTGGCGCCCTTGCCGGTGATGCGCAGCGCGCCATCGTTCAGGCTTACTTCCAGGGTCTTGAGGGCCACCAGTTCCGACACCCGCAGTCCGCTGGCATACATCAGTTCCAGCATGGTGCGGTCGCGCAGGCCCAGCGGCGTGGCGATATCGGGCGCGGCCAGCAGGGCCTCGACCTGGGCCTCGCTCAGGGTGTGCACGGTGCGCATGGGCTGGTGCGCCGCCGCCACCGCCTGGCAGGGGTCGGCGCTGACCTTGTTCTGGCGCAGGGCCAGCTGGTAGAAGCGGCGGAACACCGACAGGCGCCGGTTGGCCGAGGTGGCCTTGCCCTGCCCGGCGCGTGCGCCCAGGTAGGCCTGGATGTCGGGCCGGGTCACACCCAGCAGGCCGCCCACCTGGGGCCGCGTTTGCGCCAGCCAGTGCGAGAACAGGCCCAGGTCGCGCCGGTAGGCCGCCAGGGTGTTTTTCGACAGGCCGTCCTCCAGCCACAGGCTGTCGCAGAACTCGTCGATCAGAGCAAGGTCGTCTGCTGCCATGCGTACTCGCGCGAACCTTCGTGGGCCAGCAGCCAGCGCTTCACACCCAGCAGGTAGCCGTGGGGATCGTCGCTGTTGGCAAAGCCGCCCAGGCCGTCCGCGGCCGTGACCCGGTGGCAGGGTATCACCAGCGGGAAAGGGTTGGCGCCGCAGGCCTGGCCGACCGCACGCGCCACCGAGCCCAGGTGCCGGGCCAGCTCGCCATAGGTGCGCACCTCGCCGCGCGGAATGCTCAGCAAGGTGTCCCACACCTTTTGCTGGAAGGCGGTGCCGTGGCGCGCCAGCGGCAGATCGAATATGTAGTCCGGGTTCAGGCAGTAGCGTTCAGCCTGGGCCGCGGCGCGCTCGGCCAGTGCGTCGCGCGGCGCCAACACCGCCACATCGGGCGGCAGATAGGCCAGTTCGGCCACCACATCGCCTGCGGTCCGCACGCCTAGTTTTCCGAATGGCAACGGCACGATGGCCGCGTACTCCTGATCCCGTTGTATTTTCATCACAGTTGTATGCACCAAAATAGGACTTAGCACTTAGCCACTGTTGTATTCTTGCACCAACATGTTGCGTTTACTTGTTGCATGCAAGCCACAGCAGCGGTGGCTTTCCAGCGGCTATTGTACGGCGCAGGCATAAAAAAAAGCGCATCTCGCGATGCGCTTTCAATCCTGCTTCACGTTCCCGGTCGTTTGCCTGCTCCCGTAGCGCGCTTATGGCGGCCTGCAGTCGCTATCGCAACGACATTCTGTAAAACGTGTGTCTCCTCAATATATGCCGGTTTTCTGACAACCGTTTTCTACACACTCCCCACCTACAATTCTGTGCGGCGAGCTTCCGGGCGGTGATTTGTTCTCGTCTGTATTTCCCTGAAAGCGACGCCATCATAGCGCATCTGTTTACGTTTTTCTCATTTTTTTGCGCCTTTTGAGAGAGCCGTACGGAGGCAAAAAAAACCCTCTCGCCAGCAGTCATAAGTTGTGGTAATGGGAGATATATCTGCTGCGATGCAGCAAAAACCACACCTAGTACTACCCCTAATTGCCCATGGTTACGTAGCTGTTATGTTAGCGGCAAGCCCGGCGTCTGACCGGAGTTCAACAACATAGCGAGACAAACCATGTTCATGAAATTGCTGGATCACCTGGAAGAGTGGATCATCACCTTCCTGATGGGAGGCGCCACGCTGCTCATCTTCTTCTCCGTCGTGCACCGTTATGGAACAGGCCTGCCGATTCCTTTCGTGCAAGATTTCCTGCTATCGCTGCACTTCGAATGGGCCCAGGAGCTGGCCATCATCATGTTCGTGTGGATGGCCAAGTTCGGCGCCGCCTACGGCGTGCGCATGGGCGTGCACGTGGGCGTGGACGTGCTGGTGAACCGGCTGCCGGCCGACTGGCGGCGCGCCACCGTGATGCTGGCCCTGGTGTGCGGCATGCTGTTTACCGGCATCATCGGCACCCTGGGCCTGCGCTTCGTGTGGGAAAACGGCATGCATTACGCCGTCTTCCACCTGCTGGGCTGGGACGTGACCGACGTGCCCGAAGGCCCGACCACGCCGGACCTGGAGTGGCCGACCTGGTTCATTTATTCCGTGGTGCCCATGGGGTCCTACCTGATGTGCTTCCGCTTCATGCAGGTCGGCTGGACCTTCCTGCGCCATGGCGAGCTGCCGCACCACAACGAAGCCCACGTGGATGGCCTGGATGACGACGAGGATGACCTGTTTGCCGCCGCGCCGGCCCATGGAGGTGCGCGATGAGCACCGTGACCATGCCGGAAATCCCCGCCTGGACCAAGAAGAAGGCCGGCACCATCCTGGCCGTGCTGGCCGGGCTGCTGCTGGGCCTGTGCATCCTGGGCGGCAAGGTGGGCATCGTGTTTGCCCTGCTGATTTTGCTGATGCTGACCGGGATCCCGGTTTCCATCGCGCTGGGCCTGACGGTGCTGATGTTCATGTATTTGCTGACCCAGGTGCCGGTGGAGGCGGTCGCCCTCAAGCTGTTCAGCGGCATCGAGAAATTCGAGATCATGGCCATCCCGCTGTTCATTTTGGCCGGCAATTTCCTCACCCATGGCGGCGTGGCCAAGCGCATGATCGCCTTCGCCACCAGCCTGATCGGGCACTGGCACGGCGGCCTGGCGCTGGCCGGCATCATCGCCTGCGCCATGTTCGCCCTGGTGTGCGGCTCCTCGGTGGCAACCGTGGTGGCGATCGGCTCCATCATCCTGCCAGCCATGGTCAAGCAGGGCTATCCCAAGCAGTTCGGCGCCGGGGTCATCATCACGGCCGGTTCGCTGGGCATATTGATGCTGCCGTCGATCCCGAAAGTGATTTACGCGATTTCCACCAACACCTCGATAGGCGCGCTGTTCCTTGCCGGCCTGTTCCCCGGCATCCTGCTGACGGTCATGCTGTGCGGCACCACCTGGGTGCTGGCCAAGAAGAACAACTACCCGCGCATGCGCAAGGCCGGCTGGGGCCAGCGCTGGACCGCCTTCCGCAAGAGCGTGTGGGGGCTGATGCTGGTGGTGATCATCATCGGCGGCATCACCAAGGGCATCTTCACGCCGACAGAGGCGGCCGCCATGAGCGCCGTGTACGCCTTCATCATCTCGGTGTTCGTGTACAAGGACATGCCCCTGTCCAAGACGCCCGAAGTGCTGAAGAAATCGGCCAGCCTGAGCGCCATGCTGCTGTACATCATCACCAACGCCGTGCTGTTCTCGTTCCTGATGGCGCACGAAAACATTCCGCAGGCGATGGCGGACTGGATTTTGGCCAAGGACCTGGGCCAGGCCGGCTTCCTGTTCTTCACCAACATACTGCTGCTGCTTGCCGGTAACGTGATGGAACCCTCGTCCATCATCCTGGTGATGGCGCCCATACTGCACCCGGCCGCGATCCGGCTCGGCATCGACGCCGTCCACTTCGGCATCATGATCGACGCCAACATGGAAGTGGGCCTGTGCCACCCGCCGGTGGGCTTGAACCTGTACGTGGCCAGCGGCATCTCGAAGATGAGCATCTCGGAGCTGACGGTGGCCGTGATGCCGTGGCTGATCACCATGATCGTGTTCCTGGTGATCGTCACCTACTGGCCCGGCTTGTCGCTCTGGCTGCCGAAAGCCATGGGGTTGATGTAGCCTCGCTGGTGTCCACCCAGGGTGTCCACACCCAAGGTGTCCACCCAAGGTGTCAGATCTGCCATTGGTACATGAGTCCGCTTATTGTCCACCCAAGGTGTCCACCCAAGGTGTCAGATCTGCCATTGGTACATGAGTCCGCTTATCATGGCAGGCCCATGTACCATTGGCAGATCTGACACCGCGGTGACCTGACACCGCGGTGGGCACGCGATAACGGCGCGGCAACGCGGCGCAAAAAAAACGGCAGGCGCGCAGCCTGCCGTTGTCATTGGAGCGCCTTGACTTACTTGGCCGCTTCCTTGTTGATGGCGGAGATCAGGTCCTTGCCGATGCGGCTTTCCATGTCCTTCTGCACCGGCAGCAGGGCCTTGCGCCATTCGGCCTGCTCTTTCACGCTCAGGGTGTAGATGGTGGTCTTGCCGGCCTTCTTGATCTCTTCCAGCGCCAGGTCGTTGTCGCGCTGGGCGATGGCTTTCTCGAAGGTGGTCGCTTCCTTCATGGCCTTGTCCAGGGCGGCGCGGATGTCGGGCGGCAGGCCGTCCCAGAACTTCTTGTTGACGATCACCGCGTAGCCCAGGTAGCCATGGTTGGATACCGTGACGTGCTTCTGCACCTCGTGCATCTTCTGGGTGTACATGTTGGACGGCGGATTCTCGGTGCCATCCACCACCCCGGTCTGCAAGGCCTGGTACACCTCGGAGAAGGCCAGCACCTGCGGATTGGCGCCCAGCGCGCGCATTTGCGCGTCCAGCACCTTGGACGACTGGATGCGCATCTTCAAGCCCTTGAAGTCGGCCACGCTGTGCAGCGGACGGTTGGCCGACATCACCTTGAAGCCATTGTCCCAGTAGGCCAGGCCGGTGATGCCCTTCGGCTCCAGCTTCTTCAGCAGGCTCTTGCCGATCTCGCCCTCGGTCACGTTGTACAGCGCGGTCTTGGAGGGGAAGATGTACGGCAGGTCGAACGCCTCGAACTCCTTCACGCCCAGGGGACCGAACTTGGCCAGCGAGGGCGCCAGCATCTGCACCGCGCCTAGCTGCAGCGCTTCCAGTTCTTCCTTGTCCTTGTACAGCTGGCTGTTCGGATAGACTTCGACCTTGACGCGGCCATTGGTGGCTTTCTCGGCCAGCTGCTTGAAGCGCTCGGCGGCCTGGCCCTTGGGCGTGTCGGCCGCCACCACGTGGCTGAATTTGATGACGATGGGTGCTTGCGCAAAGGCGTTCAGGCTCAGGGCGGCGCCGACGGCGAGCAGGGTGGCTTTCAGTTTCATGAGGTCTCCATGGTGGTTTTCAACTACACTATTGTTCTATCCTGAAGGATTCTCACGACTCGCCGCAAGGTCGGCAACTGTGGATAACCACAATGGCAGCGCCCCTGCCACGCTTTACCCTGAGCGCCCATGACCAAACCGCCTACCCTGCTGCGCCGCCTGAAAATGAGCAATCCGCTGCGCTGGCTGCTGCCCATGGTGCTGGTGCTGTTTTTCCTGGCCATCCTGATATGGTTGCCATGGCAGGCGCGCCAGATGGAGAGCAACGAGCGCCAGGAACAGCTGATCGCCGATACCCTGTGGGTGGAACAGACCATCCGCTTCCAGCTCGGGCGCGACGAGGAAAGCCTGCGCGCGCTGGCGCTGGAAATCGGCGCCGGCACGCTGCCGCGCGAGCGCCAGCGCGAACGCATGGCGCGTTTGCTCAAGAACGGCCACGAATTGCTGCGCGTGACCTGGCTGGACCCGCAGGGCAAGGTCGTGGCCGGCAGCGACAACCTGCCGGTGGAGCTCAGCCCCGCCTCGCGCGCCACCGCCGAACTGGCGCGCGAGACCAAACGCTCCTATTACACCCAGCCCGAGGCGCAGACGCCGGACCAGGCGGCGGCGCCGTCGGCGGTGCTGATGGATTACCACGTGCCGCTGTACCGTGGCGCCGACTACCTGGGCACCCTGGTGGCCACCTACCAGACCAGCGCCCTGCTGGACGAGATGGTGCCGTGGTGGTTCGCCCAGGACAACCAGGTCTCGCTGGTGGACCGCGACGACAGGGTGCTGGCGCGGCGCGCCGCCGCCGGGCCGGGCCACGGCGTCTACACCCACAAGCGCGCGCTCGACCTGCCGGGCGCCTCGGTCACCCTGGTCACCGACAGCGTCAAGAGCGAACCGAAGCTGCTGCCCAATTTGCTGGTCGGCTCGGTCATCGTGCTGTCGCTGGGATTGCTATGGAGCCTGCTGGCGCTGTGGGGCCACATCTCGCGCCGACTGGCGGCCGAAAGCGCGCTGCGCCAGCAGATGGCGTTCCGCACCGCGATGGAAAATTCGCTGGTGACCGGCCTGCGCGCACGCGACCTGGATGGCCGCATCACCTATGTCAACCCGGCCTTCTGCCACATCGTCGGCTATCCGGCCGAGGAAATCGTCGGCAAGCTGCCACCCATGCCCTACTGGGCGCCGGAAGCCATGGCCGAATACGAGCAGCGATTCGCCTCAGTGCTGGCCGGGCGCGCCGAGCCGCAGTTCGAGACCATCTTCCAGCGCCCCAACGGCGAGCGCGTGCCGGTGCTTGTGTTCGAGGCCCCGCTGGTGGACAAGGATGGCAAGCAGACCGGCTGGATGGGCTCCATCCTCGATATCTCGGACCGCAGGCGGGTCGAGGAACTGAACCGCCAGCAGCAGGAAAAGCTGCAGACGGCGGCGCGCCTGTCGACCATGGGCGAGATCGCCTCCATGCTGGCGCATGAGCTGAACCAGCCACTGGCCGCCATCTCCAGCTACACCACCGGGGCCCTCAACCTGCTGGCGCGCGCCCGCGAGGGCGACGGCACGCTGGCCGCCGCCACCATCCAGCCGGCGCTGGAGCAGGCCGGGGCCCAGGCCCGGCGCGCCGGGCAAATCATCCGCAGCGTGCATGAATTCGTGCAGAAGCGCGAGCCGCAGCGCCAGGCCATCGCCATGGCGGCGCTGGTGGAGGATATCCGCACCCTGATCGAGCTGCAGGCGCGCAAGGCCTATGTGCAATTCCGCGCCGAGATCCCGGCCGGGCTGCCGGACGTGTCGGCCGACCGCACCATGCTGGAACAGGTGCTGCTGAACCTGACCCGCAACGCCATCGAAGCCATGCAGGATGCGCCCGTCGGGCGGCGCCTGCTGCGCGTGGTGGCCAGCCACGACGCCGCCACCGAGCAGGTCACGGTGGCCGTGATCGACCAGGGGCACGGCATCCCGCAGGGCGTGGCCGAGCGCTTGTTCTCGCCCTTCTTCTCGACCAAGGCCGAGGGCATGGGCATGGGCCTGAACGTGTGCCGCAGCGCGCTGGAATTCCACGGCGGCACGCTGGCCCACCGCGCCAACCCGGAAGGCGGTACCATCTTCACATTCACGCTGCCGGCCATCGCCGCCGTCGCTGTCCTTTAAGGAGACCCCTATGCTGCACATCGTCGACGATGAAGAAGCCATGCGCGATTCGCTGGCCTGGCTGGCCTCGACCCGCGCCATTCCGGCCCGCACCTACGACGGCGCGCTGCAGTTCCTGGCGCACGTGGAGCTGGGCCAGTTCGAGACCGACGGCGACTGCGTGCTGCTCGATGTGCGCATGCCGGACATGAACGGGGTGGCGGTGTTCGACCAGCTGGCCGCGCGCGGGCTGACCCAGCGCATGCCGGTGATCTTCCTGACCGGCCACGGCGACGTGCCGATGGCGGTGGACACCCTCAAGCGCGGCGCCTTCGACTTTTTCGAGAAGCCCTTCAACGACAACCAGCTGATGGACCGGGTCCAGGAAGGCCTGGCCGGATCGCGCCGCGCCGGTGAGATGGCCCAGGTGCACGCGCGCCTGGCCACCCTGTCGGCGCGCGAACGCGAAGTGCTGGACCTGATCCTGGCCGGCAAGATGAACAAGGTGGTGGCCGACCAGCTGGGCATCAGCATGCGCACGGTGGAAGTCCACCGCGCCCACATCTTCGACAAGATGCAGGTCAAGACCGCCGTCGAGCTGGCCGGCCTGCTCAAGTAAGGCTTGCTTGATTTATCACAGTAGGCGGCCTAGCATGGAATGACACCATGGCTGGATGCTGATATGGGACGAAAACAAGCGGCGCGAGAACCTCAGGAAACACGGCATCGATTTCGCAGAACTCGACGCCGTGTTCGATTCCGATATGCTGACGTCCCCGGATTTCACGCCCCACGAGCAGCGCCTGCGCAGCATGGGCTTGTTCAAGGGTAAAGTCGTGGTGCTGGTCTGGCAGCAAATTGGCGATTCCACCCGTGTCATTTCCTGCCGTTACGGAGAACGATATGAAAGCCGCAAATATTTCAGATCCACGCAACTTGACCGATGAGCAAATTGAGGGGCTGGTCGCACTGGCGCCCGAGGAAGTGGTCCAGGACGATGACGAACCCTATGACGTCAGGGACCACGCTGCCGTCGACGCTTATTTTGCCAAATGCGTCATCACCCGGCCCGGTGAGCACCACCTGATCCCGCAGCTCGTGCGCAAGCTTGCCGTAAAACCTTGAAACACCTGTGAACGGTCTCGCGATGGGCGAGTTTGCCTATAATGGGCGGCGTGTCCATCACTACGCGGGATGATCTTGTCACTACGTCTGCTTCTTCTGGCTGGATTGGCGCTGCTGCTGGCGCTGGCGCGGCCGGCCGCCGCCCTGAATCCCGCCACCAGGCTGCAGGACTTCAACCACACCATCTGGAGCACCCGCGATGGCGCCCCGCCGTCCATCACTTCCATGGCGCAGACTCCGGACGGCTGGCTGTGGCTGGGCACTCCGGTCGGCCTGTACCGCTTCGACGGCGTGCGCTTCGAGCGCTACGTCACCGGCGACGGCGCCGAACTGCCGCGTCCGCGCATCTATACCCTGCTGGCCCAGCCCAACGGCGACCTGCTGATCTGCTACATCGGCGGCGGCGTCTCGGTGCTGCACGCCAACGGCGAGCTGGAACAGCTGGCGCCCCTGGATTCAGCCATCGGGCCGGTGGAGTCGCTGGCGGTGGATGGCGACGGCAGCCTGTGGGCGGCCGGTCCGTATGGCTTGCACCACTATCTGAACGGCGCCTGGACGAAGATCGCCGAGGGACGCGGCCTGCCGTCCGGCGCCACCACCACCGTGCTGGTCGACCAGTACCGCCAGCTGTGGGTGTCCGGCAGCGACACCCTGTTCCGCCTGGACCGCGCCAGCGGCCGCTTTATCGACACCGGCATGCGGCACAGCCGCGCCACCCTGCTGGCCTCTCCCGACGGCCGTCTGTGGCTGGCCGAACCGGACCGCCTGCGCCTGGTGCCCCAGCCCACCGCTATCGCCAGCGCCACCCCGCAGCCGCGCGCCGAACGCTACAACCAGCAGGAATCGCGCTGGGCCGGCCAGTTCGACCGCGACGGCAACCTGTGGGCCCTGCAATGTCCGCGCGGCCTGTGCCTGATGGCCAGGGCCGGCCAGCGCCAGGAGCGCGAACTGCGACCCTCGCTGATGGCCAGCGACAAGTTCGACCAGCCGCTGCAAATGGGTTCGCTGCTGGCCACCGCCATGCTGGAGGACCGCGAGGGCAACCTGTGGATCGCCACCCAGACCGGGCTGGAACGGCTGCGCGAGAACGCCCTGCTGCCGGTGCGCCTGCCCAACCCCAGCAACATGCTGAGCATGGCGCTGGACGGCGACGGCCGCATGTGGGCCGCCGACCTGCAATCGGAACAGGCCTGGCAGCTGCGGCCCGGCGCCGCACCCCTGCCCGACCGCCACGGCCGCTACCAGCTGGTGCAGCCCGGCCTGGATGGCGAACTGCTGCTGGCCACCCGCCGCAGCATCGAACGCCGCAAGGATGGCAAGACCACCACCATCGCCCTGCCGCCGGGACCGGACGGCAAGCCCATGGACCTGCAGGTGTACCGCCTGGTGGACGACGGCAGGCGACTGTGGATGGTGTCCGGCGAACTGGGGCTGCAGGCCTGGGAAGATGGGCGCTGGAAGTCGCGCAAGGACTACAACCTTCCGCCGCGCATCTTCCTGCTGGCCGCCGCCGGTCCCGGCCAGCTGTGGCTGGGCTCGGGCGACGGCAGCGTGAACTTCTACGACAACGACAGGCTGACCCGCTACGACGTGTCCGAAGCCGGCTATGTCACCGGCATCTTCAGCCAGGGCGGCGAGGTGGTGGTGGGCGGCGTCAAGGGCCTGGCCGTGCTGCGCCAGGACCGCTTCCAGCTGCTGGCGGCCGCCCAGCCCGAGGTGCTGCGCAACGTCAGCGGCCTGGCCGTGACGGCCGACGGCGACCGCTGGCTGAACGGCGGCAAGGGCCTGGTGCACATCCGCCGCGACGACTGGCGCGCCGCCGTCGACCATCCCGGCACGCCGCTGCGCTACCGTTTGTACGACGTGGTGGAAGGCTACCCCGGCCAGGCCGCGCTCGACCTGCGCCTGGCCAGCCTGGCCGCCCAGCCCGACGGCCGCCTGTGGGCCGCCACCACCGAGGGCATCGTCACCCTGGACAGCGCCGCCCTGCGGCATAACCCGGTGCCGCCTATGGCGCAGGTCAAGCGCCTGTCCAGCGGCGCGCTGGCTTTCGGCGCCCGCCCCGGCCTGGAGCTGCCGCCGCTGGCGCGCAACATCGAGATCGACTTCGCCGCGCCCGGCCTGGGCCGGCCCGAGCACATACGGGTGCAGTACCAACTGGACGGCGTGGACGAGGGCTGGCAGGAGGCCGGCGCGCGCCGCACCGCCTACTACACCGGGCTGGCGCCGGGCCGGCACCGCTTCCGGGTGCGCGCCGCCAACGAGGATGGCGTAATGGGGCCGGAAGCGCTGCTGGAATTCGGCATTGCGCCGGCCTGGCACCAGGCCTGGTGGTTCCGCATCCCGTGTGCGGCCGCGGCGGCGCTGCTGCTGGCCGCGCTGTACCGCGCCCGCCTGCGCGCCGCCACCCGCCGCGTCAACGAGCGCCTGCTGGCGCGCATGTCGGAGCGCGACCGCAGCGCCAGCACCGTGCATGACAGCCTGCTGCAGGCCGTGCAGGGCCTGGTGCTGCGCCTGCAAGCCTATGGCAGCGTGCTGCCGGAAGACGGCGGCGCGCGCGCCGGCCTGGAGCCGCTGCTGGACCAGGCCGACCAGGTGCTGGCCGAGGGCCGCGCCCAGGCGCAGGGCTTGCGCGAGGGGCGCGGCATCGACCTGGTCCAGGCCCTGGGCATGGAAAGCCAGCTGCTGCGCGAGCAGCATCCCGACACCGCCTTCCTGCTGCGGGTGCAAGGTGCGCACACCGGCCTGCAGCCGCAGGCAGCCGAGGAAGTGTGCGCCATCGCCCGCGAGGCGCTGCGCAACGCTTTCCGCCACGCCGGCGCCGGCCGGGTCGAGGTCAGCCTGGATTATGGCGTGGAGCGCTTCCGCGTGACGGTGGCCAGTGATGGACGTGCTGGGGAAAGCAACACGGGCGGGGCGCATGGCGCAGGCGCGGCGGCCGGCGCTGACGGCGTGCGCCACTGGGATCTGCAGGGCATGCGCGAACGGGCGCGGCGCCTGGGCGCCCAGTTCGAGTTCGGCGCCGGTGCGGACGGCGGCACGGCGGTCACGCTGGGGGTGCCGGCCGCCATTGCCTACGATGGCGCCGGCAGCTCCTGGCTGCGCAAGCTATTCGGCTGAAGCAGGGTCCAGGTGGCAGGCCAGCGCCCACGCCACATGCTCGCGCACCAGTTCCGAGGGGTGGTCCAGGCGCGCGCGCAGGGCCGCCAGCATGGCGGCGTCGCCGCGCGCCCCGGAGGCGGCCGCATTGCCCAGGCCGACCGCGAGATTGCGCAGCCAGCGCTGGTGGCCGATGCGGCGGATCGCGCTGCCTTCCATGCGCCGGTTGAATTCTTCCTCGCTCCAGGCGAACAGCTCCAGCATGGAGGCGCCATCGAGGCCGTTGCGCACCTCGAAGTCGGGCAGCGCCGCGCGCTGGGCGAACTTGTTCCACGGGCAGGCGGTCTGGCAGTCGTCGCAGCCGTACACGCGGTTGCCGACCAGGGGCCGTAGCTCGAGCGGAATGGCGCCCTTGAGTTCTATGGTCAGGTAGGACACGCAGCGCCGCGCGTCCAGCCGCCCCGGTCCCAGGATGGCCCGGGTCGGACACACCGAGATACAGGCGCTGCACTGGCCGCAGTGGGCGCCGGTGGCGGCATCGGCCGGCAGCGGCAGGTCGACCAGGATCTCGCCCATGAAGAACATGGAGCCGGCGCTGCGGCTGATCAGCAAGGTATGCTTGCCGCGCCAGCCCAGGCCGGCCTTTTCCGCCAGCGGCAGCTCCATCACGGGCGCCGAGTCGGTGAACACGCGATAGCCGAATTCGCCCACCTCGGCGCGGATGCGGTCGGCCAGCTGCTGCAAGCGGGCGCGCAGCACCTTGTGGTAGTCGCGCCCGCGCGCATAGATGGATACCACGGCCGCGCCGGGATCGGCCAGGCGCGCGCTTTCGCGCTCCCTCCACTCAGGCGGCAGCGACTGCGGCAGGTAATCCATGCGGGCGCTGATCACGCGCACCGTGCCCGGCACCAGCTCGGCCGGACGGGCCCGCTTCATGCCGTGGGCGGCCATGTAGTCCATCTCGCCGTGCATGCCGGCGTCCAGCCAGGCCTGCAGCCCGGCCTCGTGCGCGGACAGGTCGATGTCGGCGATGCGCAGTTCGGCAAAGCCCAGCTCCACGCCCCAGCGCTTGATGCGGGCCGCCAGTTCGGTTAAATTGGGGAGGGACGAGGACATGGTCGCGGACGGGCGGTTACAATGCGGCGGTTACAGGCAGAACCAGCGCGCCGCGCGCGCCGGATTGGACAGACAGACGGTATTCTATTCGATGCAGCATTTTACAGCCCACCTCCACGACGAAACCCGCACCGCCGCCCTGGGCGCCGCCCTGGCGCGCGCACTGGCGCCCGGCATGTCCATACACCTGCACGGCGACCTCGGCGCCGGCAAGACCGCCCTGACGCGCGCCCTGCTGCATGCGGCCGGCCACGCCGGCACCGTGAAGAGTCCGACCTATACCCTGTCCGAACCCTACCGCGTGCAGCTGGACGGGCGCGCCGTCAACGTGATCCACTTCGACCTGTACCGCATGGGCAGCCCGGAGGAATTCCTGGACGCCGGCTTCCGCGAAGACTTCGACGGCGACAATATCTGCATCGTCGAGTGGCCGGAAAAGGCCGGGATGCTGCTGCCGCCGCCCGACCTGGACATCCAGCTGAGCGTCGCGGGCCATGGCCGTGATGTAGAATTGTGGGCGTCCACCGCTCTGGGTCAGTCATGCCTGCAACGCCTCCACTTCGTCCCCCAGCCGTGAGCGCGCAACGATCGCGGCGCACCGTCCTCAAGGCCGGCGCCACCCTGCTGCTGTCGCTGCTGGCGCCGGCCCGCGCCTGGGCGGCCCAGATCCTGGCCGTGCGCGTGTGGCCGGCCGACGACTACACCCGCGTCACGCTGGAAAACGACAGCGTGCTCAAGGCAACCCACTTCATCGTCAAGGATCCGGAGCGCATGGTGGTCGATATCGAGGGACTGGAACTCAATCCCACCCTGAAAAGCCTGGTGGCCAAGATACAGTCCAACGATCCTTACATCCGCCAGGTGCGGGTGGGCCAGAACCGGCCCAACGTGGTGCGGCTGGTGTTCGACCTCAAGGAAGAGGTCAAGCCGCAGGTGTTCACCCTGGCCCCGGCCGGCGAATACAAGCACCGCTTGATCTTCGACCTGTATCCGGTCAAGCCGGCCGACCCGCTGGCAGCCATGATAGAAAAGCATGACTGGTCCGGCGACGGCGTGGCGGCGCCCGGCGCGGCGCCGGGCCAGCAGCCGCCGCCGGGCCTGCCCAAGGCCGACCTGCCGCTCAAGCCGTCCGAGGCCGAGCGCCTGGCGGCCGCGCCCCAGCCCACGCTGGATGAACTCAAGTCCGAGCTCAAGCCCGATCCCAGGGCCGATGCCAAGGCCGACCCCAGGGCCGAGATCAAGCGCGAGCTGCAGGCCGTGGAGCGCGCCGCCGACAGTAAAAACGGCAAGCTGGTACGCATGCTGACCATCGCCCTCGATCCCGGCCACGGCGGCGAGGATCCCGGCGCGGCCGGCAAGAACGGCAGCCGCGAGAAGGATATCGTGCTGGCCATCGCCAAGCGCCTCAAGAGCAAGATCGAGGAGCTGCCCAACATGCGCGTCATGCTCACGCGCGACGGCGACTACTTCGTGCCGCTCGGCACCCGGGTGGAAAAGGCGCGCAAGGTGCAGGCCGACCTGTTCGTGTCCATCCACGCCGACGCCTTCGTGCAGCCGACCGCGCGCGGTTCCTCGGTGTTCGTGCTGTCCGAGAAGGGCGCCTCGTCCTCGGCCGCGCGCTGGCTGGCGGACAAGGAAAACCTGGCCGACACCATAGGCGGCGTGAACGTGAAAAACCATGACCGCCAGCTGGCCAGCGTACTGTTCGACCTGTCCACCACGGCCCAGATCAACGACAGCCTGAAGCTGGGCAAGGCCGTGCTGAGCGAAATCGGCGGCATCAACCGGCTGCACAAGGGCGCGGTCGAGCAGGCCGGCTTCGCCGTGCTCAAAGCCCCCGACATTCCCTCCATCCTGATCGAGACCGCCTTCATTTCCAACCCGGAGGAAGAGGCCAAGCTGCTCGATGACGGCTACCAGAACCAGATCGCCGACGCCATCGTCAAGGGCATACGGCGCTACTTCGCGAAAAATCCACCGCTGGCAAAGAACCGGCTGACTTGAGAGAGAGAGAAGACATGGCAGAAGCAAGCAACACGGAATACGGCGCGCTGTCCGCGGTGCGCCTGACGGCCGCCGATGGCGCCGAAATCACGGTATCGCATTTCGGCGCCCACCTGCTGTCGTGGAAGACGGCGGACGGCAAGGAGCGCTTGTTCGTCAGCCGCCAGACCCCGCTGGACGGCAGCAAGGCCATACGCGGCGGCGTGCCGGTGATCTTCCCGCAATTTAACGTGCGCGGCCCCGGCCTGCGGCACGGCTTCGCACGCGTGTCGACCTGGCGCCTGGCCGGCAGCGGCGGCGACGGGGGAAAATCGTGGCTGGAGTTCGAACTGGCCCCGGCCGACGTCCCGGACGAGCTGCGTGCAGCCTGGCCGCACGCCTTCGCCCTGAGCCTGCGCTTCACCCTGCACGGCGACGCGCTGGACATGGATTACACGGTGCGCAACACCGGCGACACGGCTTTCGATTTCGGCTGCGCCCTGCACACCTATTACGAGGTCGGCCAGCTGGCCGCCACCAGCATCAGCGGCCTGCAGCACGTGCAGTACACCGACCACCACCTGAACACGCGCACCCAGGATTTCCCCGCCCTGCACTTCCTGGAAAAGCACGACCGCCTGTACCAGGCCACGCCCAACCTGACCCTGAACACGGCCGACGCCACGCTGCGCCTGGACCAGCAGGGCTTCGTCAACTGGGTGGTGTGGAATCCGGGCCAGGCCGACGCCGCAGCCCTGGTGGACCTGGCCGACGACGAATACCTGCGCTTCGTGTGCATAGAGCCGGCCATCTGCGACCAGCGCCCGCTGGGCGCCGGCCAGAGCTGGCGCGGCGCCACCCGCATCAGCGTGGGCTGAACGCCCTCAGTTCGATTCCTTGATGATGCGGCCGTTACCCGGCTGCGGCGGGCGCGCGTTCATCGGATACAGGCGCGCAAACAGCGCCATCTGGGCCGGCGAGGCTTGCACCGGCTCCTTCATCACCATCCACAGCACGCCCTCGGTGCAGGGCGGCGTGGTCAGCGATCCCATGTAGGTGTAGTAGTCGCGCCGCTGCGGCAGCAGTTCCATGGGGTCGAGCACGGCGTTGGGCGCCAGGGTGTCGAACTTCTCCAGCGGCAGGTTGTTCCACACCGTCTGCACCACCGGCTGCTGGCGGCCGCGTTCCAGCGGCACCGACAGCATGGCGATCTTGCCTTCCAGGTCCTTGTGCACCAGGTGCACCACCATCTCGTACATCTTGCCGTTGATGCGTTCCTCGGACGGGCGGTGGAAGTGGAACTGCACCAGCTCATAGGTACGGTTCTGCACCGTCAGGTAATTGCCGCCGCCGACCATGACCTGCACTGTGTGGCCGTTGTCGGTCACGTTGAAGGACGAGGGATGGTAGTCGAACACGATTTGCTCCAGGTCCACCTTCATGCCGTCGCGGATGTCGATCGGCGACTGGCGGTTGCCGCTGCCGCACTTGGCCCAGGCCGGGTTGATCTCGCCCCAGTGGGCCGGGCCGGTGTCCCCTTCGTAGGACCAGCGGTCGCTGTAAACCTTGGGCTTGGCGGCGGCCGCTGCTGCTGCGGCGGCGCTGGCCGCCTCGGCGGCGGCGGCGGCCTTTTTGGCCTTGGCCTGCTGGGCCACGCGCGCGGCCTGGTTGGCGCGCATGATGGCCAGCCGTTCGGCGATGCGGGCCGACAGCTCGGCCTCAGCCTGCTGTTCGCGCTCGCGCTCGGACAGCTTGCGCGCCGGCGCCGATGCCGCTGCAGAGGAGGAGCTGGAAGCACCGGCGGGCGCGGCCTGCGCGGCGGCGGCCGTGCGGATCGCCTGCACGCCTTTCACGCCGGGATTCCGGGCCGAGGGCGACAGCGGAATCTCGTTCCTGGGGGCCGAATCGGGCGCGGCGGCGGGTTTGGGTTGCGGCTCGTTCGCACTGGCCGTCGCGGCGGCGAAACTGCAAGCGATGATGGCGATCAGAGTGCGCATGTATGTCCAGAAGTAAGCGATTACAACTGGTTTACGGATGCACTGAGGAAAAACTTGAGTGTGGCGCAAGAAAAACTGCCGGACACGCCACGGCGTCCTGCCGGGCATCGCCCGGCAGGACGCTGACTATCGGCCCAGCACGCGGCGCGACAACTTCCAGGCCGTGCCCAGCGCCATCGGCACCACGGCCACGCCGACGCCGACCAGCACGATCTCGGTCAGGTGGTCGCGCACCACCGGCATGTTGCCAAAGAAGTAGCCGGCCACCGTCAGCAGCACCACCCACAGCGTGGCGCCGGTGATGTTGTACAGCTGGAAACGGGTATGGGTCATGTCGGACACGCCCGCCACGAAGGGTGCGAAGGTGCGCACCACCGGCACGAAGCGGGCCAGCACGATGGTCTTGCCGCCATGCTTCTCAAAGAACTCGTGGGTGCGGCGCAGGGCGTCCTTGTTGAGCCAGCGGTAGTCGTGGGTAAACACGCGCTGGCCGATTTTCTCGCCTATCCAGTAGTTGAGCGTGTTGCCGGTGACGGCCGCCGTGACCAGCAGCACGATCAGCAGGCCCAGGTTCATCTCGCCCACCGCGCACAGGGCGCCGGCAATGAACAGCAGGGTGTCGCCAGGGAAGAAAAACAGCACCACCAGGCCCGTTTCGCAGAAGATGATGGCAAACAGGACGGCGTAAATCAGGGTTCCGTATTGTTGTATCAGTATTTCCAGCGTCTTATCGACATGAAGTATCATGTCAAAGAATTGCATAAAATCCATATTTTTCCCAAAAAGGTAGCCGCCGGAATCATACACTACGGCCAGGGGGCAGTTTCCTGGCTGTCCATCTTGCAGTTTACAATTCCTCGGCCCTGCGCAGCAAGCGCAAGCATCAATTTCAGGAGATCCGGATGCACCCCGCACGTCATCTTTGCGCCATTCCCGCCCTGGCCCTGGGCCTGGCCGCCGCCCATGCCGCCGACCTGGCCAGCAAACCCACGGTCAGCGACGTCATCAAGGCGTCCAAGCCGTCCGACTGGCGGCCGCTGGATCCGGACAACACCCTGTACCTGGAATTGCCCACCGGCCGCGTGGTGATCGAGCTGGCGCCCAGCTTCGCCCCGCAAAACGTGGCCAACATCAAGCTGCTGGCCCGCGAGCATTACTACGACGGACTGGCCGTGCTGCGCTCGCAGGACAATTTCGTGGCCCAGTGGGGCGACCCCAACGAAAAGAATCCCAAATCGCTGGGCTCGGCCAAGGCCAAGGTGCCGGGCGAGTTCACCGTCCCCATCAGCAACGATAAGCACTTCGTGCGCCAGCGCGACGTGGACGGCTATGCGCCGCAGATCGGCCATTCCAACGGCTTCCCGGTGGGGCGCGATCCCAAGTCCGGCACCACCTGGCTGGCGCACTGCTACGCCATGGTGGGCGTGGGCCGCGACAATGACAGCGACAGCGGCAACGGCGCCGAGCTGTATGCCGTGACCGGCAATGCGCCGCGCCAGCTGGACCGCAACATCACCGTGGTCGGACGCGTGGTGTGGGGCATGCCGCTGCTGTCCTCGCTGCCGCGCGGCGGCGGCGCCATGGGATTTTATGAGCAGCCCGAGCAGCGCCTGGCCATCAAGTCGGTGCGGCTGGCCTCCGAGGTACCCGAGGCCGAGCGCAGCAAGCTGGAAGTCATGCGTACCGAGAGCAAGACCTACGAGGCCGTGGTCGAGGCCCAGCGCAACCGGGGCGGGGCCTGGAACAAGTTCGCCGTCAACCACGTCGACCTGTGCAATGCGCCCATCCCGGTGCGCGAGCAGCCCAAACCCTGACGGCGTGGCGCGCGCCGCAGGCGGGTATAATCTGCGGCATGAATGCGCCCGACCTGTCCGCCCGCCCCCGCCCCATCCAGGCCCTGCCTGACCAGCTGATTTCCCAGATCGCCGCCGGCGAGGTGGTGGAACGCCCGTCGGCCGTGGTCAAGGAGCTGCTGGAAAACGCGCTGGACGCAGGCGCCACCCAGATCACGGTGCGCCTGGAGGAAGGCGGCGTGAAACGCATCGCCATCACCGACAATGGGCGCGGCATCCCGCCCGAGCAGATGCCGCTGGCGCTGGCGCGCCACGCGACGTCCAAGATCGCCTCCCTGCACGACCTGGAAAACGTCGGCACCCTGGGCTTCCGCGGCGAGGCGCTGGCCTCGATCGCCTCGGTGGCGGCCCTGACCCTGACCTCGCGCACGGCCGACGCGCCGCATGCGTGGGAACTGGTCGGCTCGCACAACGGCACGGTGTCGCCCTCGTCCGGCGCGCAGGGCACCACGGTGGACGTGCAGGACCTGTATTTCAATACCCCGGCGCGGCGCAAGTTCCTCAAGTCCGAGCAGACCGAATTCGGCCACTGCGCGGAAGTGGTGCGGCGCATCGCGCTGTCGCGGCCGGACGTGGCGTTCTCGCTCAGCCACAACGGCCGCACCATCGAACACTGGAACGTGGCCGAGATGGCCAAGCGCTGCGCCCACATCCTGGGCGACAGCTTCGCCGATGCGCGCCTGCACCTTGATGAAAGCGCCGGCACCCTGCGCCTGCACGGCTACGTTGGCCTGCCGACCGCCTCCAAGGCGCGCGCCGACTGCCAGTACTTCTATGTCAACGGCCGCTTCGTGCGCGACAAGCTGCTGGTGCACGCCGTCAAGCAAGCCTATGCCGACGTGCTGCACGGCGACCGCTTCCCATCCTATGTGCTGGCGCTGGACCTGGACCCGGCGCTGGTGGACGTCAACGTGCACCCGTCCAAGATCGAGGTGCGCTTCCGCGACAGCCGCGCCGTGCACCAGTTCGTGTTCCACGCGGTGCAGCGCGCCCTGGCCCAGACCTCGGCCACCGCACACGGCAGCGCGCCCTCGCCGCTGCCGGCCGCCGATACCCTGCATGCCACGCCGGTGTGGCGCGGCGAGCAGACCTCGTTCGGATCGCTGCTCAAGCCGGATTACACGCCCAGCTTCTCGCCCTCGCCGTTCGGGCGCGGCGCGCCCCCGGGTGGCGTGGCGCAAAGCACGGAGCGCTACGGCGCCCTGTTCCGCGACGGCGGCCAGAGCGACGCAGCGGCGCCGGCCGCCAGCGAAGGCGGCGCCGCCTACCGCGCCGAGGCCAGGACGCAGGCCGGCGCCAAGGCGGAATACGCCCTGCCCCAGGCCAGCCCCTGGACCGCCTCGCCGGCCGCCATGGCGCAGGAAGAATTCCCGCTCGGCTTCGCGCTGGCCCAGCTGCACGGCATCTACATCCTGGCCCAGAACAACAAGGGCCTGGTGCTGGTGGACATGCACGCGGCGCACGAGCGCATCCTGTACGAGCAGCTCAAGAACGCCCTGGACGGCCAGGCCGGCGGCCAGGAAATGCAGGTACAGCCGCTGCTGATCCCGGTCACCTTCTATGCCGACGCGGTGGAAGTGGGCACCGCCCAGGAACACCAGGACACCCTGAAATCGCTGGGCTTCGACATTGCCGCATTGTCGCCCACCACGCTGGCCGTGCGCGCCGTGCCGGTGCTGCTGAAGAATGCCGACGCCCAGACCCTGGCGCGCGACGTGCTGCGCGACGTGCGCGAATACGGCGGCTCGCGCGTGCTGATCGAGCGCCGCAACGAGCTGCTGGGCACCCTGGCCTGCCACACCGCGGTGCGCGCCAACCGCATCCTGTCGGTGCAGGAGATGAACGCCCTGCTGCGCCAGATGGAAAACACGGAACGCGCCGACCAGTGCAACCACGGCCGCCCGACCTGGGTGCAGGTCGAGATCAGCGCGCTGGACAAGCTGTTCCTGCGCGGGCAGTAAGCGCCATGGAGCACACCGCAGCACGGCCGCTGGCCGTCGCCATCATGGGGCCCACGGCCTCCGGCAAGACCGCCGCCGCGCTGCACATCGCCGCGCGCATCCCGTCGGAAATCATCTCCGTGGATTCGGCCCTGGTGTACCGCCAGATGGACATCGGCACGGCCAAGCCCACCCGCGCCGAACTGGCGGCCGTGCCGCACCACCTGATCGACATCATCGATCCGCTCGATGCCTATTCGGTGGCGCAGTTCCGCGCCGCCACCCTGCGCCTGGTGGACCAGATCCACGCGCGCGGCAAGCTGCCGCTGCTGGTGGGCGGCACCATGCTGTACTTCAAGGGCCTGCAGGATGGACTGGACGACCTGCCCGGCGCCGATCCGGCCCTGCGCGCCGCGCTGGAAGACGAGGCGGCGCGCGACGGCTGGCCGGCCCTGCATGCGCGCCTGGCCGTGCTGGACCCGGTGACGGCGGCGCGCCTGGCGCCCAACGACGCCCAGCGCATCCAGCGCGCGCTGGAAATCTGCACCCTGAGCGCACAGCCCATGTCGGCGCTGCTGGCCCGGCGCGAACAGGCCGAACTGCCGTTCGACCTGCTGCACTTCGCGCTGGAGCCGTCCGACCGCGCCGTGCTGCATGAACGCATCGCACGCCGCTTCGACCTGATGCTGGACTACAGCCCGGAGGGCAACCTGATCACGGAAGTGGAGGCGCTGCGGCGGCGTGGCGACCTGCACCCCGCCCTGCCGTCCATGCGCTGCGTGGGCTACCGCCAGGCCTGGGAATACCTGGACGGGGCCATCGACTACGCCACCCTGCGCGAGACCGGCATCATCGCCACGCGCCAGCTGGCCAAGCGCCAGCTGACCTGGCTGCGCGCCATGCCGCAGCGCGAGGTGTTCGACTGCCTGGCAGCGGACCCGGCGGCGGCCATGCTGGCCCGCATCGAAGCGGCGTTGCAGGATTTGAATCGTGCACGCTTGCCGTGAAAAAGATTTGGGTTCATCCTTGACAGCCTCGGTCCCAGCCCCGATAATGCTGGGCGTTGCAGGTGATATAGCTCAGTTGGTTAGAGCATAGCATTCATAATGCTAGGGTCGCTGGTTCAAGTCCAGCTATCACCACCAAGAATTCGAAGTACAAAAAGCCCGTCCTTCTCCCTGAGAACGCGGGCTTTTTTGTCGTCAGAACGAAAAGCAGCGCCGCACTTCCTTGACCAGCGGACCGACCTCGCGGATCACGCCCATCAGCGTGTGGACGGACACATCGAACTCGGAAGCCCAGTAATCGAGCGCACCGCGCTCGCGGGTATTGATCACGGGCTGCCCGGCATACTGGCCCGCCAAAGCGGGGTCATCTTTCAACATTTCCATGATGCTAATCCTGTGGCTGTTACGGTCCCGGCATTTTGTCACCCCCGCCAAACAAAGTTTGTTCGCTGCCTCACCTAGATGAACCCTGGCTGCCCAGCAACTGGCGGAACTGGCGCGGGGTGACACCCACCGTGGCCTTGAACTGGCGCGTGAAGGCCGAGTGGTCGCCATAGCCACAGGCCTGCGCGATCTCGGCCACGCTGGCCTCGCCGCCCAGCATGCGGGCCGCCGCGTCCAGCCGGGTCTTGATGATCATCTGGCGCGGCGTCAGGTGGAAGATGCGCAGGAAGTAGCGCTCGATCTGCGCCACCGACATGTTGGCCATGCGCGCCAGCTGCGGCAGCTGCAGCGGCTCTCCGTACTGTTCCTGTATCACCTTCACCGCCGCCGCCACCTTGCGGTAGGCCGGATTTTTCTGGTCGGCCATGGCCAAATCGCGCGACACCCCGGTCAGCCCGACGATGCGGCCCTCGCGGTCGCGCAGCGCGGTCTTGCGGGTCAGGCACCAGCCGGGATCGCGGTTCGGATACAGGTGCAACTCCAGCTGCTCCTCGATCTCCTGCCCGGCCAGCACCGCCAGGTCCTGGGCCAGGTAGCTTTGCCCGAACGGCGCCGCGAACACTTCGGCGGCGGTGCGCCCCAGCAGCAGGGATTTGTGCTTGAGGCCACAGCGCTGCGCCAGGGTCTGGTTGACCACGGCGTAGCGGCCCTCGATGTCCTTGACGAAGAACACCACGTCCGGCAGCGCGTCGAACAGCGCCTCGCTGAAGAAGGGATCGGCCAGGCGGACGGCCAGGGCTGCGCGCGGCGCCGTGGCGCCGGGCGCATCGGCGCCGGAAGCGGCGTTGCGGGCCGCCGCGTGTGCAATCGTGATTTTCATGCCTTTCATTGTGCCAGCAGCGCCGCGCCGGGTCAGCGGCTTTTTTGCAACTATGCAGATTTCGTCATCAACATACCAGCCCCGGTGCAAGACAGGCGGGACCCGGGGGGCCTACCATTTGAGGCATGAAAACCATCTCCATCATCGATTCCCACACCGGCGGCGAACCCACCCGCCTGGTGGTGGCGGGCGGCCCGGAACTGGGCGGCGGCCCCCTGCACGAGCGCCTGCGCCTGCTGCGCGGGCAGCACGACGCGTTCCGCTCAGCCGTGGTGTGCGAACCGCGCGGCTCGGACGTGCTGGTGGGCGCCCTGCTGTGCGAACCGCATGCGCCCGAGTGCGTGGCCGGCGTGATCTTCTTCAACAACGTCGGCTACCTGGGCATGTGCGGCCATGGCACCATCGGCCTGGTGGCGACGCTGGCCCACATGGGTCGCATAGCGCCCGGACGGCACCGCATCGACACGCCGGTGGGCGTGGTGGAAGCGGAACTGCATGCGGACGGCGGCGTCACGGTGGACAATGTGCCGTCCTACCGCAGCCAGGCGCAGGTCACGGTGCCGGTGGAGGGTTACGGCGCGGTGACCGGCGACGTGGCCTGGGGCGGCAACTGGTTCTTCCTGGTGTCGGAACACGGCCAGCGCATCGCGCGCGACAATGTGGAGGCGCTGACCGCCTACACCGTGGCTATCGCCGGCGCCCTGCAGCGCGCCGGGGTCACCGGCGATGACGGAGCCCTGATCGACCACATCGAACTGTTCTCGCCATCGGCCAGCGGGGCCGACAGCCAGAGCTTCGTGCTGTGTCCCGGCAAGGCCTACGACCGTTCGCCCTGCGGCACCGGCACCAGCGCCAAGCTGGCCTGCCTGGCGGCCGACGGCAAGCTGGCCGAGGGCCAGGTGTGGCGCCAGGAGAGCGTGATCGGCAGCGTGTTCGAGGCCTCCTACCGCTACCGCGACGGCGCTCTGGTGCCCAGCATACGCGGCCGGGCCTGGGTCAACGCCGAAGCCAAACTGATACTCGACCCCAGCGATCCCTACGTCTGGGGCATACGGTGAACACTGCCGCGGCAGCCACGGCACACACGGCACCCAGGGCCGACGCCATCGTGATCGGCGCCGGCATCATTGGCGCAGCCTGCGCCGACGCCCTGTCGGCGCACGGCCTGCGCGTGACGGTGCTGGAGCAGGACGCCATCGGCGGCGGCGCCACCGCCGCCGGCATGGGCCACCTGGTGGTGATGGACGACAACCCGGCCGAGCTGGCGCTGTCCTCGTACTCCATCTCGCTGTGGAACGAACTGGTGCGTGACCAGGAGGCCAGCCACGAATACAGCCGCTGCGGCACCATCTGGGTCGCGGCCGACGAGGAGGAAATGGCGGCCGCCCGCGCCAAGGCGGAAGTGCTGGCGGCACACGGCCTGGACTGCGAACTGCTGACGGCGGCCCGCCTGTACGCCCGTGAGCCGCAGCTGCGTCCCGGCCTGGCCGGCGGCCTGCTGGTGGGCGGCGACGGCCTGGTGTATCCGCCCAAGAGCGCGCGCATCCTGCTGGAACGCGCCATGCGCCAGGGCGCCCGCCTGCAGGCCGGGCGCGTGGCCGCCATCGAGGACCACGGCGTGCTGCTCGAGGATGGCAGCCGCCACCAGGCGCAGCACATCGTGCTGGCGGCCGGCACCCGCAGCAGCGCCCTGCTGCCGGAACTGCCGCTGCAGCCCAAGAAGGGCCATGTCGCCATCACCGACCGCTATCCCGGCTTCATCCGCCATCAGCTGGTGGAACTGGGCTACATCAAGAGCGCGCACGCGGCCAGCGGCGATTCGGTGGCATTCAACCTGCAGCCCCGCCCGACCGGCCAGGTCCTGATCGGTTCCTCGCGCCAGTTCGGCAGCACCGACACCGAAGTCGATCCGCACATGATGGCGCGCATGCTGCGCCATGCGGCCGTGTACACCCCGGCCCTGGCCCAGCTCAACGTGCTGCGCTGCTGGACCGGCCTGCGCGCCGCCACCCCGGACGGCCTGCCCCTGATCGGCCCGCATCCGGCCCGCCGGGGACTGTGGCTGGCCACCGGCCACGAGGGCCTGGGCATCACCACCGCGCCGGCCACGGCCCGGCTGCTGGCGGCGCAGGTCGTGGGCGGCGAGTGCGCCATTCCCGCCGCCCCCTATCTGCCGGAGCGCTTCCATGGCTAGCGCCTTCACCCTCAGCGTGGACGGCCGCACCGTATGCGTGGCGGCCGGCACCAGCGTGGCGGCCGCCATCGCCAAGGCCGGCAGCGGCATCACCCGCGGCTCGGTCAGCGGCATGCCGCGCGCGCCCCTGTGCGGCATGGGCGTATGCCAGGAATGCAGGGTCACCATCGACGGCCGCCCGCACCAGCTGTCCTGCCAGACCCCGTGCAGCCCCGGCATGGACGTGCGCACCGGTGGAGGCGCACCATGAGCAGCCACGATATCGTGGTGGTGGGCGCCGGTCCGGCCGGCCTGGCGGCGGCGCACGCGGCGGCCAGCCACGGCGGCCGGGTCGCCATCGTGGACGACAATCCGGCCAGCGGCGGCCAGGTCTGGCGCGGCGGCGCGGCGCACCAGCGGGACCCGCGCGCGGGCCAGCTGTGGCGCGCGCTGGAAGCCATGCCCAACGTGGCCGTGCTGCTGCGCCACCGGGTGCTGTACGCGCCGCAAGCGGGGCAGCTGCAGGTGCAGACGCCGGATGCCTCCGAGACGCTGCACTACGGCCGGATGGTGCTGGCCACCGGCGCGCGCGAACGGCTGCTGCCCTTCCCCGGCTGGACCCTGCCCGGGGTGACCGGCGCTGGCGGCCTGCAGGCGCTGGCCAAGGGCGGCTATCCGGTGGAGAACAAGCGCGTCGTGGTGGCCGGCAGCGGCCCGCTGCTGCTGGCGGTGGCAGCCACCCTGAAGGAAAAAGGCGCGCAGGTTGCCGCCATCGTCGAACAGGCGCAAACGCCGGCGCTGGCGCGCTTTGCACTCGGCCTGCTGGCGACGCCTTCCAAGCTGGTCCAGGCCGCGCAGCTGGGCGGCCTGCTGCGCGGCGTGCCTTACTGGCGCGGCAGCCATGTCAGCGCCGCGCATGGCGCAGCGATGCTGGAATCGGTACTGGTGCAGCGTGGCGGCGGCGCCCGTCCCACCGAGATCGGCTGCGACTACCTAGCCTGCGGCTACGGCCTGCTGCCCAACGTGGAACTGGCGCAGGCGCTGGGCTGCGCCACCACCGGCGGCGCCGTCACGGTCGACCCGTGGCAGCTGACGTCACAGGCGAATATCTATTGCGCCGGCGAAGGCACCGGCGTGGGCGGCGTCGACCTGGCGCTGGCCGAGGGCCGCATCGCCGGCCTGGCCGCCAGCGGACAACAGGACGCGGCGCGGCAGCTGTTCGGCGAGCGCGCCCGCTGGCAGCGCTTTGCCGCGCGCCTGGCGCACGGCTTCGCGCTGCGGCCCGAACTGGCGCAACTGGCCGACGATGCCACCATCGTGTGCCGCTGCGAAGACGTGCGCCACGGCGAGCTGCGCCAGCACGCCAGCTGGCGCAGCGCCAAGCTGCACACGCGCTGCGGCATGGGGCCGTGCCAGGGACGGGTTTGCGGCGCCGCCACCGAGCTGCTGTACGGCTGGCGGCCGGAGACGGTGCGCCTGCCGCTCTGGCCGGCCCGCCTCGATTCACTGATCAACACCAACGACTAACCGCATCTACAAGGAGCATCACCATGGCAGCAGCAAAATGGGCCGGCGTATTCCCCGCCGTTACCACCAAGTTCAAGGAAAACGAGGACCTCGACCACGCCGAGATGGAAAAGCACTTTGCCTTCCAGATCGACAGCGGCGTGCACGCCCTGCTGACCTGCGGCTCGCTGGGCGAGGCCAGCACCCTGTCCTTCGACGAGAAGCTGGAAGTGACCCGGACCGCGCTCAACGTGGCCGCCGGGCGGGTGCCGGTGCTGGTCAACGTCAGCGAGACCCGCACCGCCACTGCCTGCCGCTTCGTGGAGCAGGCCCATGAACTGGGCGTGCAGGGCCTGATGGTGATGCCGTCGGTGCTGTACGCGGCCGACGCGCGCGAAGCCATGGACAACCTGCGCACCATCGCCAAGGCGGCCCAGCTGCCCATCATGGTGTACAACAATCCGGTCTCGTACAAGGTCGACCTGACGCCAGAGAACTTCGCCGAGCTGGCCGACTGCGAGTGGATCGTCGCCATCAAGGAATCGACCGACAACGTGCGCCGCATCACCGACCTGCGCAACGCCGTGGGCGAGCGCTATCAGCTGTTCATGGGCGTGGACGATCTGTCCTTCGAAGGCCTGGCGGCCGGCGCCGACGGCTTGCTGGCCGGCCTGGTGGTGGCCTTCCCCAGGGAGACCGTGGCCCTCTACAAGCTGATGAAGGCCAAGCGCTATGACGAGGCGCTGGCCCTGTACCGCTGGTTCATGCCGCTGCTGCACCTGGACGTATCGAACAAGCTGGTGCAGAACCTCAAGCTGGTGGAAGCGCTGGCCGGGGTCGGCAACGAAAACGTGCGCCGCCCGCGCCAGCCGCTGCAGGGCGCCGAGCGCGAGCGCGTGACCGCCATCGTCCAGAAAGCCCTGGCCAGCCGTCCCGACGTCAGCGCCTATTTGTAAATTTGTAAGCCTGGCAGCCTGCAAGCCGGCCCCCCCGCCACGCCGTGGCGGGGCCGCCGCTCAGGCCCGCGCCGCCGTCGAGTCGCGCAGTATCAGCTGCGGCTCTATCATGCTGGGCGCCTGCACCGGCTTGTTCTCGATGGCGGCGATCAGCTTTTCCATGGCCGCCGCGCCCATGCGCTCGCTCTGCAGGTCGACCGAGGTCAGCGCCGGGGTCGTGTAGTGGCCGTACAGGATATTGTCGAAACCGGCCACCGACAAGTCCTGCGGCACCTTGAAGCCCAGGCTCTCGGCCGTCTTCATGAAACCCAGCGCCATCAGGTCGTTGTAGCAGACCAGCGCGTCCGGCGCCTCCCCGCCCAGCAGGATCGATGAGCACATGCGCTCGCCCTCGTGCGAGGTGGGCGCGTCGGCGTTGTACACGGTCAGTCCCAGGCCGTGGCTTTCCAGGCAGGCCCGCACGCCGCCGCTGCGTTCCTGGTCGCGCCGGGAACGGGGAAAGCCCAGGTAGCCGATGCGCTTGTGGCCCAGGGTGACCAGGTGGCGGCCCAGCATGTAGCCGCCGCGGTAGTCGTCGCTGGCCACCCACGGCAGTTCCAGCTCGGCCGGCCGGCCGAAATACACCACCGGCTTGCCCAGCGCCGGCAGCCAGTCCATGTCCGCCTCCGCCATGCGCGAAAACACGATCATGCCATCCACCCGGCGGCTCAGCGCCTCCAGCAGCGGCCGTTCACGCTCGGGGTTTTCCTCGGTGTCCACCAGCAGCAGGGTGTAGTTCTGGCCCAGCGCCACCCGGCTGGCGCCCTTGACGATGCTGGTGAAGTGGGGATTGGTCACGTCCAGCACCGACAAGCCGATGCTGCGGGTGCGCCCGGTGATCATGGATTGCGCCAGTGGATTGGAGCGGTAGCCCAGCTCCGCGATCACTGCCGTGATGGTGGCCTCCACGGCCGGCGAGAAGCGCTGGGCGCCGTTCATGAACTTGGACACGGTGGCGGTCGAGACGCCGGCGGCGGCGGCCACGTCGCGTATGGTGGGGACGGATTTCTTCATGCCGCGATCTTATCACGCCGCCCGCACCCGGATTGACAGTCTGTCTACAGCGCGGGGCAAGAATCAGCGGCTGCGCTTGTCGTAGCCGGGCGCCACGCCCCGGGGCTGGACGCTGACGCCGGCGCCTGCCGCGCCGGCCGCCAGCATCAGCGACAGCGCCAAGCACAGCGGGGCGGCGGCGCTGCGCATCACAGGTCGGTGATTTCCTTGTGGCGCGGCACCAGGGCCTTCATCACGATCCAGGCCGCCAGGTAGGCCAGCGCGCAGATGGCAAACATGATCATGTAGCCGGTGTAGATATCGTTGACGGACTTGTAGTAGTCGAACACCCAGCCGCCCAGCTTGGTCAGGGCCACGCCGCCGATGCCGCCGGCCATGCCGCCGATGCCGACCACCGAGGCCACCGACTTTTGCGGGAACATGTCGGACACGGTGGTGAAGATGTTGGCCGACCAGGCCTGGTGGGCCGAGGCGCCTATCCCGATCAGTATCACCGGCACCCAGTAGCTGATCGATCCCAGCGGCTGGGCCAGCAGCACCACCAGCGGGAAGAAGGCGATCACCAGCATGGCGCGCATGCGGCCGTCATAGGGAGCGTAGCCGCGCGCCATGAAGTAGGCCGGGAACCAGCCGCCGCCAATGGAGCCCACCATGGTCATGCTGTACAGCACCGCCAGCGGCAGCACGATGGCCTCGCCCTTCATGCCGTACTGGGCCGACAGATAGGTCGGCAGCCAGAACAGGAAGAACCACCACACGCCGTCCGTCATGAACTTGCCGAAGGCAAAAGCCCAGGTCTGGCGGTAGCCCAGCAGCTTGAACCACGAGACTTTCTTGCCGCCGGCGGCAGGGGCCGGCTGGGCCGGGGCCTGGTCGCTGCGGATATAGGCCAGTTCGGCGGCCGACAGGCGCTTTTGCTGTTCCGGCTTGTCATACAGGGCCATCCAGAACGCCAGCCAGATGAAGCCGATGGCGCCGATGACGACAAAGGCGGCCTGCCAGCCGAAGGCGGCGGCGATCAGCGGCACCGTGATCGGGGCCAGGATGGCGCCCACGTTGGCGCCGGAGTTGAAGATGCCGGTGGCGAACGAGCGCTCCTTCTTGGGGAAGTATTCCGCCGTGGCCTTGATGGCGGTGGGGAAGTTGCCGGCCTCGCCGACCGCCAGCACGGCGCGCGACAGCATGAAGCCCAGGATGGAGGCCGGTATCACGGCCCCGCCCAGCGCGCTCACCAGGTGGCTGGCGCCCTCGCCCATGGGGACCGAGAAGGCGTGCATCAGCGCGCCCAGCGACCACACGACGATGGCGATGGCGTAGGCTTTCTTGGTGCCGACCCTGTCCACGAAGCTGCCGGCGAACAGCATGCTGAGCGCGTACACGAACTGGAAGGCGGCCGTGATGTTGGCATAGTCCGTGTTACTCCAGTTGAACTCCTTGGACAGCATGGGCGCCAGCAGGCTGAGCACCTGGCGGTCCAGGTAGTTGACGGTGGTGGCGAAAAACAGCAGACCGCAAATGGTCCAGCGGTATTTGCCGACGGCTTGGCCCAGCGCGCGCTGGTTGACGGGCTCGTTCAGGTTCATGGCATCACATGTTATGGGAATATGGTGATGATCTCTCTCGTGTCTCCGGCGAGATCATGCAGTCGTATGTCATCGTACAACTATAAAAATGGTTAAGCAAGCACAAAGATGTGCTTGCAACAGATAGTCATGCCGCCGATCGGCAGGCCGGCGCCATGGTAGCGGAACCATACAGGCCCGGGCATCAAGCCTGGCCGCTGCGTTCGGCGTGGGTGGGACCGGTCAGCACCAGCGCGACCAGGCTGATCAGGGCGGCCCCGGACAGGTAGTAGCCCACGTACTGCAGGCCGTAGTCGCGCGCCAGGGCGGTGGCGATCAGCGGCGCCAGCGAGGCGCCCAGGATGCCGGCCAGGTTGAAGGTCAGCGAGGCGCCCGTATAACGCACCTCGGCCGGGAACAGTTCGGACAGGATGGTGCCCAGCGGGCCGTAGGTCATGCCCATCAGGGCCAGGCCCAGGGCCATGAACAGGGTCACCATGATGGTGTCGCCGGAGCCGAACATGGGCTGCATCAGCAGGCCGAACACGGCAATGGCGGCCGACACCAGGATCAGGGTCGGGCGGCGGCCATGGCGGTCGGCCAGCACGGCGGCCACCGGGATGGTGAGGGCGAAGAACAGCACCGCGAACAGCTGCAGCTTGAGGAAGCTCTGCCTCGGGTATTTCAGCGCGGTGGTGCCCCAGTTCAGCGCGAACACCGTCATCAGGTAGAACAGCACGAAGGTGGCCAGGGCGATCAGGGTGCCCAGCACCAGCACGCGGGTGTGGCCGGTGAGCACGGCCAGCACCGGCACCTTGACCCGTTCGTTGCGGTCCAGCACTTTCTGGAAGTCCGGGGTCTCGTGGATCTTCAGGCGGATGTACAGCCCGATGATGACCAGCAGCGCGCTGGCCAGGAAGGGGATGCGCCAGCCATAGGCAAAGAAGTCGGCGTCGCTGAGCCATTGCGACAGCAGCAAAAAGCTGCCGCCGGACAGGATGAAGCCGATCGGTGCACCCAGCTGGGGAAACATGCCATACCAGGCGCGCTTGCCGGGCGGCGCGTTTTCCGTCGCCAGCAGCACCGCCCCGCCCCACTCCCCGCCCAGGCCCAGGCCCTGGCCGAAGCGGCACAGCGCCAGCAGCAGCGGCGCCAGCGTGCCGATGCTGGCGTAGGTCGGCAGCAGGCCGATCAGGACAGTCGACAGGCCCATGGTCAGCAGGGCCGCCACCAGGGTGGCCTTGCGGCCGATGCGGTCGCCGAAGTGGCCGAACACGGCCGAACCAACCGGGCGCGCGAAGAAGGCGATGGCGAAGGTGGCCAGTGATTGCAGGGTGGCGGCGGCGGCGTCGCTGGCCGGGAAGAACAGCTTGGGAAACACCAGCACGGCGGCGGTGGCGTAGATGTAGAAATCGAAGAATTCGATGGTGGTGCCGATCAGGCTGGCAAACAGCACCGTGGCCGGCGAATTGGCGGGGGACGATCCGTGGGGGTGCTGGCTCATGGGAGGAATGCTCAGGCTGTGGAAAGTGCGTCACATCATACACACGGCACTTGCCCACTGCCAAGCATGCTCAACCGTCCTGGCGTGCGCTCAGGCGATTTGCGCAAATGCGCGCGCGATCTGGTCCGCGTCCGTGGGCCGCACCAGGCGCGCCACTTCCTGGCCATCGCGCAGGAACACCAGGGTGGGCCACAGCTTGACCTTGAACGAGCGGCCCAGCGCGCGGCCGGGGCCATCCTCGACCTTGATGTGGCGCACGTGCTCGTGCCCGGCATAAGCCTGCGCCAGCGGCGCCTGGCTGGCGCGGCAGTAGCCGCACCAGTTGGCGCCGAATTCCAGCAGGACGGGGCCGGCCAGGGCGTCGACCTCGGCCCGGCCCGGTGCTTGTTCCTGGTAAACCTGTTCCATGGCGGCTCTCCTCAGACGGAATGGCTATTTTGCCTTGAATTTGGCGCAGGGGTCGGGACGGGTCTGCGGCGCCAGGGTGTGGGTCACGTCGTAGCGCGCCGGGTCCTGGGCGCCGCCCTCGACGAAACCTTCGCTGCGCACGGTGACGGCCGGCTGCACGGCCTGCAGCCAGCGCGCCACGCCCACGTCCTTGCGCACGTGGCCATTGCCGGCGATCAACACCACGTCGCGCGGCAGCTGGGCGCGGATCAGCTTGGCCATCCAGATGTCGCGCGCCACCTGGGCGTCGACCATGCCCGCCAGCATGAAATCGGGCGGCATGCCGCAGTGGCCGGCCGCGATTTCCTGCAACTGCACGGCGCGGATGTCGGCCGGCAGCGGCTGGTCCAGGCCGTAAGCCTTGACGCTGGCGGGGTCGAAGGCGGACGCCACGCCGTCGCGCACCACGCGCGAGGCGTCGGCGCGGGACAGGTTGCCCGCCACCAGCGGCAGCTTGTAGTCCAGCGCCAGCTGCAGCAGCGGATAGTACAGCTGCCAGTCCCAGCGCGGACCGGCCACGGTGCTGATCACGCACTGGGCGTCCAGGCAGCCTTCACGGGCCTGGTCCAGCAAACCCTGGTTTTCGCGGTCGAACTGTTCCATCACGATCACCGGGCGCCAGCCCGCCTCCACCTCGCGCTTGAGCATGTCATAGCGCTTGCGGTGGCCCTGGGCGTTGTCGTGCACCTCGCCCAGCAACCAAACCTGGGGATGGCCGGACAGCACCGGCGCGGCCGTGGGGGCAAGCCGGCCGCCGCCGGCACAGGCGGCCAGGGCAGCCGCCAGGGCAGCCAGCGCAACTGTACGAGCAAAAAACTTCATAGGCGTATGCTAAAAGGGCAATCATTCAGTGTAACCGAATTCATGCACTGCGGTTTTAGACCCGGCTTAAATCCGCCGTGGCGCGCACGCAACGAATTGCCTATACAACTTCCCCACCCTCCCTGGGTAAGCACTTTAATTTGGTAGTGCATTGCAATATTTTATTTCCTTAAGAAAAATATCGATGCCAATTTGGTATCCGTTATGGTTTAATACGTTTCATGCCAAAATCACCTCCCCATGCAGGAGTTCGAACATGAAAGTCCACACCGTTGTCACGCTCGCATTGCTGGCAGCCGGCCTGCACAGCACCGCCCAAGCCGCCGCACCCGGCTCCGCCATGTCTGTTTCAGCGCTGCTGTCGCCGCCCGCGCTCGAACTGAGCGACCTGGAATGCCGGGCCGGTGTCTCGCCCTACACCTGCAGCATCGCCGCCGCGGAACTGGAGCTGGCCTATGGCCGCCGCACGCCCGTGCTCACTGCGCTGGGCGACGAGGATCTGCTGGCCCCGCCCGCCAAGCCTGCCCAGGCCCAGCGGGAAGCCCCGGCTCCGGTGCCCGAGCCGCAAACATTCGTCATGATGATGCTGGGACTGGTGCTGCTGGGCTTTGCCTCGGCACGCCGCGACCTCCCCGAAAAGTTCAGCAGCTGAGCCATCCTCGGCGCCTGCCCGATCCCGCCTGCGGCGGGATTTTTTTTGCCTGCGCCGGGCGCGGGGCGGACGCCGCTCAGGCGTGCAGGCGGGCGTCGGCATGCGGCGCCGCCCCTTCCTCCGCCGGCGTGACGCACGGGATGCGCAGCACGAAACTGGCGCCCTGGCCCAGGGTGCTGCTGACGGTGATGCTGCCGCCGAACTGCTTGGCGATCAGGTTGAACACGATGTTCAGGCCCAGGCCGGTGCCGCCCTGCCCCCGGCGGGTGGTGACGAAGGGATCGAACACCTTGTCCAGCATGTCCGGCGGGATGCCCTTGCCATTGTCCACCACCTGCATTTCCACCCAATCGCCCTCGGGCCGCACATTGATGGCGATGCGGCCGCTGGCGTCCGGCTCGAACGCGTGTTCGACGCAGTTGAGGGTCAGGTTGGTGATGATCTGGGCCAGCGCGCCAGGATAGCTGTCGAGCATGATGTCGGGCGGGCAGTTGATGACCACCTCGATATGGGTCTTCTTTAGCTTGGGCTGCAGGCTGGACACCACTTCGTGGATGTAGTCGGACAGCTCGAAGCGGCGCCGCGCCTCGCTGACCTGGTCCACCGCGATCTGCTTGAAGCTGTGGATCAGGTGGGCGGCGCGGTAGGCGTTGTTCATGATCAGGCGGCTGCTTTCCCCGGCCGTCTCCAGGTAGCGCGTGATGTCGGATTTCTTGATGTTGCCGCCCTCCACCGACTGCTGCACCTTCTCGGTGGCCTCCATCAGCACCGAGGCGCTGGTCAGGGCAATGCCGACCGGGGTGTTGATCTCGTGCGCCACCCCGGCCACCAGGCTGCCCAGCGAGGCCAGGCGCTCGGCCTGCAGCAGCGATTCCTGGGTGCGGCGCAGGTCGTCCAGGGCGCTGGCGGTTTCCTGGGCCGCCTTGCGGGCCTCGTCCTCGGCCTCGCGGATGCGCTGGATATTCGATTTCACCTTGCGCTGGATGGCGTTAAAGCCCCGTATCACCTCGCCCAGCTCGTCGTGGCGGTGGTCCGGCAATTCCTCCACCTCATCGCTGCCGCGCGTGGCCAAGTCGAACAGGCCGTCGCGCAGCCGCTTCAGGGGATCGAACACGATGCGCAGCGACAGGGCCAGGGCCGCCACCAGTATCAGGTCCAGCAGCAGCACCTCGATCACCTTGCGCCGCACCTCGGCAGCCAGGGTGGCCTCGATCTGGGCCCGGCTGAAGTTGACCACCACCCGGCCCACGGTCACCGGCTTCAAGGCCGCGCCGGCGGCGCCGGAATCGCGGTAGGCCAGGTCGGCCACCACCGCCGAGCCGCCGATGGCGGCGTCGGTCTCGAGCGCCACCACGGCGCCGTTGTCGTTGCGCAGCCGGCCCGAGAACAGGCCGACCGAGGTGTCGTAGACGCGGATCGCCACCAGCTCGGGCGGCAGCATCTCGGCCGCCACGATGTTGTCGACCTTGGTCTTGTCCAGGTCCCACAGTGCCGAAGGCAGGCTGGTCTGCAGGCGCGTCAGCACGCCCTGGCGCAGGCGCTGGTTGGCCACCTCCAGCTCGTGGCCCAGGCTGTACTGGGCGTAGGTGCCGGAAATGGCCAGCACCACGGTGACGATGACCACGAACAGCAGGGTCAGCCTTCCTTGTATCCCAAACATCAAGCCCTCCGCCGGTAAGGATGTTCCAATGTACGGGATGCACTGCTGCTTGGCAAGAACTTGACCAATGACAAGGCGGCGGCCGGGCCGGCATTGCACGCTTGCATGGTAAGATGAGGCGACGCCGCCACGCAGCCCCAGGAGATCGCATGACAGCCAGTTACCAGCAACTCGCGCTCGAACAGGTCCAGCCCGGCATGGTCTTGTCCGACGAATTACTCGACGTGCAGGGCAAGCTGCTGCTGCCGCAAGGCACGGTGCTGACCGAACCCATGCTGGCGCTGATGCCGCGCCACGGCATCCACACCCTGCCGATCGCGCTGGCGGCGGCCACGCCGGAGCAGCTGGCGGCCGCGGCCCTGCAGTACGGTGAGCGTCTCAACCAGCTATTCCGCAAGAACGATCCGGACAGCAGCGACGACTGGGCCACCGCCACCCTGCGCCGCTTCGTCACCGACTACCGTCTCGGCCGCGTGCCCGGAGCGCAGCCATGAGCCCCCAGGCCATCCAGCCCGGCCAGCTGAGCCATGAAGACATGGTGCGCAACCTGGACGACCTGCCCTCGCTGCCGGCGGTGGTGATGGAGCTGCTCAACAGCATAGACCAGGAAGACCTTGATATCGCCGTACTGGCAAAAAAGGTGTCGCAGGACCAGGCCCTCACCGCCAAGACCCTGCGCCTGGCCAATTCCTCGCTGTACGGCCTGCAGGTGAAGGTGACCACCATCCAGCAAGCCATCACCTACCTGGGCTTCCAGACCACCCGCAACCTCATCACGGCGGCCGCCATCACCGGCTGCTTCCCGGAAGGGCACTGCCCCGGCTTCGACCACAAGGCCTTCTGGCGCCATTCGATCGCCACCGCGGCCTGCGCCAGGCTGCTGGCGCGCCAGCTGCGCTTCAACCAGGATTACGCGTTCACGGCCGGGTTGCTGCACGACATAGGCCGGCTGGTGCTGGTGTCCTGCTTCCCGCAGCAGTATGCGGCAGTGCTGGCATACCGTAGCGAACGCGATTGCTACCTGCTGGAAGCCGAGCGCAAGGTGCTGGGCGTGGACCATGTGGAGGCCGGCGTGGCCCTGGCCGAACATTGGAATTTTTCCGATACCATGCGGCTGGCGATCGCCGGACACCACGAGCCGGAAGCGCCGGGCGCGGGCTTCCTGGCCGCCATCATCCACGTGGCCGACGCCATTGTGCACGCGCTCGACCTGGCGCGGGTCACGGACGACCTGGTGCCGCCGGTGTCCAGCGTGGCATGGCTGGCGCTCAGCCTGGATGAAGAAGTGTACCTGCATCTGTTCCGCGAGACGGAGCTGCAGTATGAGGAGACTGCGATGGTGCTGCTGGCCTAGCGGCCGTGATCACGAATGCTGCTTGCCCGGGGAGCCGCACCGGCCCGCCGGCCGGCCCGGCATGGCCCCGGGACAGGCTGGCGCATCAGTGACGGGCGTAGTTGCTCGTGCTGGCTGCGGCGGGCGCCTCGGCGGCCGGCTTGTCGCTGCGGTCTTCCGCTTTGGGACGGCCCTGGGCGTCGGACAGGCGGTACTTGGTACGACGGTCGCCCATCAGGTCGCGCAGGTCGCGGATGCTCATGCCGGTCACCTCGTGCATGCGGATCAGCAGCGAGGCGCCGACCGGCAGGCGGTGGTGGCGGATCTTGCTGATGACCGGCGGGGCGACCTCCAGCAGGCGCGACAACGCAGCATCATTTTTCAGCTGCATTTTGCCCAGCAGGATGTCCAGCAGGTGGTTGGGATTGTAGCTTTCTTGCGAAGCGAGAGCGTGGTGTGCCATGATATTTTCCTCGTCTGTGTTGGTGATGAAATAGTGCTGCGCCGAACTTAAGGAAGACTTAGTCCCGTCAATCAAGTTTCATTGCGGCAGGCGGCAAAACTGCCTTCCGGGCGTCCTCTCTAATGCTTGCCTTTCAAGCAATGATATGCCCAAAAAGCCTGGTTGCAGCCCCTGGCCCCAGAGTGAAGATTGTTAAACATCAATCAGTGGCGAGAAACCTTAACAACAATGCCATTTCAACATATGACGTCCGCAAGTGGCGCACGCAAGAAACTGTAGGAAATTGTTACAAAGCAGAACATGGATTTACAGGCGGCGTCCGGCCGACGAATTACGGTAAACTACAGGCACCAGCCCCCGTAACAGCACACCGAGAAAAGCACACCATTGAAAACCAAGACCCCGGTCCAGCCGCATTATTTCATTCCCGAGCCGCTGGATAACACGCGCCTGGCGCACCTGTGCGGCCCGCTGGACGAGAACCTGCGCCAGATTTCCGCCGCGCTGGACGTCACCATTTTCCGCCGCGGCGAGAAATTCATCGTCAGCGGGGTCAACGCCGAACGCGCGGTGCAGATCCTGGAACAGTTCTACGCCATCGCCAACAAGGTGGTCCCCATCGAGGAAGTGCAGCTGGCCCTGGTCGAGCAGCGCGCCGGCCTGAGTGCGCCGGCGGCCCCCGGCGCCGACCAGCCGGCCCCGGCCGCGCCCTTCGTCGAACCCGAGATCAACAGCCCGGTGCTGAAAACCCGCCGCAGCGACCTGCGCGGGCGCACCCCGCACCAGATACGCTACCTGCGCAATGTGCTGGAGCACGACATCAGCTTCGGCGTCGGCCCGGCCGGCACCGGCAAGACCTACCTGGCCGTGGCCTGCGCGGTGGACGCCCTGGAGCGCGACGCCGTCAAGCGCATCATCCTGTGCCGCCCGGCGGTAGAGGCTGGCGAACGCCTGGGCTTTTTGCCGGGCGACCTGACCCAGAAGGTCGATCCCTACCTGCGTCCACTGTACGACGCCCTGTATGACCTGCTGGGCTTTGACCGCACCCAGAAGATGTTCGAAAAGCAGGTGATCGAGATCGCCCCGCTGGCCTACATGCGCGGCCGCACCCTGAACCACGCCTTCGTGATCCTGGACGAGGCCCAGAACACGACGGTCGAGCAAATGAAGATGTTCCTGACCCGCATCGGCTTCGGCAGCAAGGCCGTGGTCACCGGCGACGTGACCCAGGTCGACCTGCACAAGAGCCAGAAAAGCGGACTGGTGGACGCCATCCAGGTATTGAAGGATGTGCGCGGCGTGGCCTTCAGCCACTTCGGCAGCGAGGACGTGGTGCGCCATCCGCTGGTGGCGCGCATCGTCGACGCCTACGAAACCGCCAACGCCCACGAAGCCGAGATCGCACCCCTGCTGAAAGCCACCGCCCTGAAAAATGTCCGAAAAAAATAAGCTGACCCTGTCGGTGCAGTACGCCGATCCCCGTTTGAAAGAGCTGCTGACCCGCGCCAAAATCCGGCGCTGGGTGCAGGCCGCCCTGTACGCCCCGGCCGAACTGGCCATCCGCCTGGTCGACGCCGAGGAAGGCCAGGCCCTGAACCGCGATTTCCGCGGCAAGGACTACGCCACCAACGTGCTGACCTTTGCCTACAACGAGGGCGAGGAACTGGCCGACGACGAGCCGACCCGCGCCGACATCATCCTGTGCACCGACGTGCTGGAAAAAGAGGCGGCCGAACAACACAAGACCGTGGAGCAGCACGCCGCCCACCTGATCGTGCACGGGGTGCTGCACGCACAGGGCTACGACCACATGGACGACGAGGAAGCCGAGGAAATGGAAGGGCTGGAAACGGAAATCCTGGCCGGGCTGGGCATCGCCGATCCGTATGCGGACTAAGCTGTCTTTTTGACAAAAAAGGCCTCCCCTCGCCATTTGGTGTATCCTATATCACTTCGAAACAACGGCTCACGCCTGCCATGCAAGAGCACCCTAGTGGCGTCAAGACTGACGCCAAACCCCACCGGTCGCTGTTTGAGCGACTCACCGCCCTGATTTCCCCCGAGCCCGAGAACCGCGCGGAACTGCTCGACGTCCTGCACGACGCCCACGAACGCAACCTGATCGACGCCGACGCCCTGTCCATGATCGAAGGCGTGTTCCAGGTGTCCGACCTGTCGGCGCGCGACATCATGATCCCGCGCTCGCAGATGGACGTGATCGACATCACCAAGCCCATTGCCGACTGGCTGCCGCTGGTGCTGGAAACGGCGCACTCGCGCTTCCCCGCCATCGAGGGCGAGCGCGACAAGGTGGTCGGCATCCTGCTGGCCAAGGATTTGCTGCGCTACTACGCGGAAGAATCGTTCGACGTGCGCGACATGCTGCGCCCGGCCGTGTTCATTCCCGAGTCCAAGCGCCTGAACGTGCTGCTGCGCGACTTCCGCGCCAACCACAACCACATGGCCATCGTGGTCGATGAGTACAGCGGCGTGGCCGGCCTGATCACCATCGAGGACGTGCTGGAGCAAATCGTCGGCGACATCGAGGATGAATACGATTTCGACGAGGAAGAAGACAATATCCTGTCCCTGAAGGAAGGCCAGTTCGGCCCGCGCTGGCGCGTCAAGGCCCTGACCGAGATCGACCAGTTCAACGAGGAACTCGACACCTCGCTGCCGGACGACGACGCCGACACCATAGGCGGCCTGGTGGCCAAGCATTTGGCGCGCATGCCGCACAAGGGCGACAAGTTCGACTACGAAGGCTTGCGCTTCGAAGTGCTGCGCGCCGACGCGCGCCAGATCCACATGCTGCTGGTGGAAAAACTGCCGCCAGCCGCCGCCGGCGACGACGACGCCTGACATGCGGTTCCGGCGTCCCCGTCCCGACCAGCCTCCCCGTCCCCAGCGCAGCACCCGTGGCCGCATGGCCATCACCGCCCTTGCCGGCGCCGGCTGCGTGTTCGCCTTCGCGCCGTTCGGCTGGTGGCCGCTGCAAATCCTGGCCCTGGCCGTGCTGTTCTACCAGGTGCTGCGCAGCGCCGGCCCGCAAGCGGCGGCGCTGATCGGCTGGGCCTTCGGATTCGGCTGGACCGCGGCCGGCACCCACTGGCTGTACGTCTCCCTGCACAACTACGGCGGCATGGCCGCGCCGCTGGCCGCCGCCGCCGTGCTGCTGCTGGCGGCCGCCATGGCCATCTACGTGGCGCTGGCCATGGGCGCGGCGTCCTGGCTGCGCCAGCGCTGGGCGCTGCCGCTGCCGGCCGCCAATCTGCTGCTGCTGCCGGCCCTGTGGGCCTTGTTCGAATGGGTGCGCGGCTGGCTGTTCACCGGTTTCCCCTGGCTGTCGGCCGGCTATGCCCACAACCACGGCCCGCTGGCCGGCTATGCGCCGCTGGTCGGCGTGTATGGCCTGGGCTGGATAGCGGCCGTGTGCGCCGGCGCCCTGCTGCTGCTGTTCCACCGCACCCGCTGGCGCGCCGTGGGCCTGGTGGCGGCGGTGATGGCGGCCGGCCTGGGCCTGGCCCAGCTGCGCTGGACCCATGACCAGGGCCAGGCGATCTCCGTGCGCCTGATCCAGGGGAATATCCCGCAGGACGAAAAATTCAATATAGCCCACGTGCGCGAGGCCGTCGAGCAGTACCGGCGCGACATCGTGGCGGCGCCGGCGGACCTGATCGCCACCCCGGAGACGGCGGTGGTGATACTGCCGCAGAACCTGGCGCCCGAGTACCTGGACAGCATCAGCCAGTTCCTCAAGCGCAGCGGCAGCACCCTGGCCCTGGGCATCCCCACGGCCGACAGCCCGACCGCCTATTTCAACAGCGTGCTGGGACTCTCGCCATCCGGCGTGGCCTGGTACCGCTACGACAAGCACCACCTGGTGCCGTTCGGCGAATTCATCCCGCTGGGCTTCCGCTGGTTCGTCAACCTGATGTCCATCCCGCTGGGCGACCAGACCAGCGGCCGCGCACTGCAGCCGGCCCTGTCCGTGAAGGACCAGCGCGTGCTGCCCAACATCTGCTACGAGGACTTGTTTGGCGAGGAGATCGCGGCCCAGCTGCGCAACCCGTCCGGGGGCCAGCAGCCGGCCACGGTGCTGCTCAACGTGTCCAACCTGGCCTGGTTCGGCGACACCATCGCCATCCCCCAGCACTTGCAGATTTCGCAGATGCGCACCCTGGAAACGGGCCGCCCCATGCTGCGCGCCACCAACACCGGCGCCACCGCCGTCATCGACGCCCACGGCGCCATCCAACAGCAGCTGGCGCCCTGGACCCGGGGCGTGCTGAGCGCCCAGGTGCAGGGCATGGCCGGGACCACCCCGTACATCCTGTGGGGCAACCTGATGTTCCTGGCCTTGTCCGTGCTGGCGCTGGCCGGCGCCTGGTGGTCGGGCCGCGCAAAAAACCGGCCATCGGCCCCTTAATCTCCACAGACAGCGTGTAAAACCCGCTAAAATTAGCCGCTTTAGCGACTATGCAACCCGCAGCGCCCCCAGCGCGCCACCGACGACAGACGATGCTCACATTTCAACAAATCATCCTGACCCTGCAAACCTACTGGGACCAGCAAGGCTGCGCCCTGCTCCAGCCCTATGACATGGAAGTGGGCGCGGGTACCTTCCACACCGGCACCTTCCTGCGCGCGATCGGCCCAGAGCCTTGGCGCGCCGCCTATGTCCAGCCCTCGCGCCGTCCCAAGGATGGCCGCTATGGCGAGAACCCCAACCGCGGCCAGCACTACTACCAGTACCAGGTGGTGATGAAGCCGGCCCCGGAAAACATCCTGGACCTGTACCTCGGTTCGCTGGAGGCGCTGGGCCTGGACCTGAAGCAGAACGACGTGCGCTTCGTCGAGGATGACTGGGAATCGCCGACCCTGGGCGCCTGGGGCCTGGGCTGGGAAGTCTGGCTGAACGGCATGGAAGTGACCCAGTTCACCTACTTCCAGCAGGTCGGCGGCCTCGATTGCAAGCCGGTGCTGGGCGAGATCACCTACGGCGTCGAGCGCCTGGCCATGTATCTGCAGGGCGTGGAAAACATGTACGACCTGGTGTGGACCGAGTGGGAAGAGAACGGGCAGAAGAAAGTGCTGAAGTATGGCGACGTGTTCCACCAGAACGAGGTGGAGCAGTCGGCCTACAACTTCGAGCACTCCAACACCGAGCTGCTGTTCGCCCAGTTCAACAACCACGAATCGGAAGCCAAGCGCCTGATCGAAGCGCAGCTGACCCTGCCCGCCTATGAGCAGATCATGAAGGCCTCGCACAGCTTCAACCTGCTGGATGCGCGCGGCGCCATTTCCGTGACCGAGCGCGCCGCCTATATCGGCCGCGTGCGCGCCCTGTCGCGCCTGGTGGCGCAAGCCTATTACGATTCGCGCGAACGCCTGGGCTTCCCCATGCTGCCGGCCGCCTGATTACCGAACTATCACCATGACCCAGACTCTCCTCATTGAACTGCTGACCGAAGAACTGCCGCCGAAAGCCCTGTCCAAGCTGGGCGCCGCTTTCGCCTCCGGCATCGTCAACGGCCTGAAATCGCGCGACTTCCTGGAAGATGGCAGCGTGGCCACCGCCTACGCCACCCCGCGCCGCCTGGCCGTGTCCATTACCCAGGTGCGCGCCACCTCGCCCGACAAATCCATACGCGAAAAAGTGCTGCCCGTGAGCGTGGCGCTGGACGCCGCCGGCAACCCGACCGCACCGCTGGCCAAGAAACTGGCCGCGCTGGGCTTCCCCGACCTGACCGTGGACCAGCTGGAACGGGCCCAGGATGGCAAGGCCGAGAGCTTCTTCCACACCTACACCGCCGCCGGCAGCGCCCTGCAAGCCGGCCTGCAGGCCGCCCTGGAAGACAGCGTGGGCAAGCTGCCGATACCCAAGGTGATGAGCTACCAGCGTCCGGACGGCGCCACCGTGCAGTTCGTGCGCCCGGCGCATGCGCTGGTGGCCCTGCATGGTTCCAGCGTGCTGCCGCTGTCGCTGCTGGGCCTGACCGCCTCCAACGTGACCGAGGGCCACCGCTTCCTGACCGCGCCCGGCCAGCGCGCCGTGACCATAGCCGACGCCGACAGCTACGCCGCCACCCTGGAAGCGGCCGGCAAGGTGGTGCCGGCCTTCGAGGCGCGCAAGGAAAAGATCCGCGCCGCCCTGCTGGACAAGGCCGGCGCCGACCAGGTGCTGATGCCGGAAGCCCTGCTCGATGAAGTGGCCTCGCTGGTCGAATGGCCGGTGGTGTACGAATGCCACTTCGAGGAAGCCTTCCTGGCCGTGCCGCAGGAATGCCTGATCCTGACCATGCAGACCAACCAGAAATACTTCGCCCTGACCGACGCCGCCGGCAAGCTGCGTTCGCGCTTCCTGATCGTCTCCAACATCGCCACCGACACCCCGGCCGCCATCATCGGCGGCAACGAGCGCGTGGTGCGCCCGCGCCTGTCGGACGCCAAGTTCTTCTTCGAGCAGGACAAGAAGAAGACCCTGGAGTCGCGCCTGCCGCTGCTCAAGAACGTGGTCTACCACAACAAGCTGGGCACCCAGGCCGAGCGCAGCGAGCGCGTCACCGCGCTGGCCGGCGCCATCGCCGCCAAGCTCGGCGCAGACGTGCCCCTGGTCCAGCGCGCCGCGCGCCTGTCCAAGGCCGATCTGCTGACCGACATGGTGGGCGAGTTCCCCGAACTGCAAGGCATCATGGGCACCTATTACGCCCGCCATGACGGCGAGCCGGAGGAAGTGGCGCTGGCCGCCTCCGAGCACTACCAGCCGCGCTTTGCCGGCGACGCCCTGCCCTCCACCGTCACCGGCACCGCCGTGGCCCTGGCCGACAAGCTGGAAACCCTGGTCGGCATCTGGGCCATCGGCCTGCAGCCGACCGGCGACAAGGACCCGTTCGCGCTGCGCCGCCACGCCCTGGGCGTGCTGCGCATGCTGATCGAAAAGCGCCTGCCGCTGTCCATCGCCGGCCTGCTGGCCGACGCCGCCGCCCAATTCGGCGCCGTGGCCAACTTCAAGGACCCGTCGGCCGAGGTGGGCGCCTTCATGCTGGACCGCCTGCGCGGCATCCTGCGCGAGCGCGGCTTCTCGCCCAGTGAGATCGAAGCCGTGGTGGCGCAGGACCCGGACCGCCTGGATGACATCGTGCAGCGCCTGGAAGCCGTGCAAGCCTTTGCCGCCCTGCCGGAAAGCGCCTCGCTGGCCGCCGCCAACAAGCGCATCACCAACATCCTGAAGAAGAACGAGGAAGCGCTGGCGGCCGCCGGCGGCCATGGCGTGAACGTCACCCTGCTGCAGGACGCCGCCGAGAAGCACCTGTACGACGCCGTGATCCGCGTGCTGCCCGAGATCGACGCCGCCTTCAACCGCGGCGACTTCGCCGCCACCCTGAAGACCCTGGCCCAGCTGCGCGACAACGTCGACGCCTTCTTCAACGACGTGATGGTGATGGCCGACGACGTCGCCCTGCGCAACAACCGCCTGGCCCTGCTGTCCGAGCTGCACGGCATGATGAACCGCGTGGCCGACATTTCGAAGCTGGCGGCCTGAGATGGGAAATCCGGCCATCAAACTGATCATTCTCGATCGCGACGGCGTGATCAACCATGATTCGCCGGACTTCATCAAGTCGCCGGCCGAGTGGATACCGGTGCCCGGTTCGCTGGAAGCCATCGCGCGCCTGAACCAGGCCGGCTACCGGGTGGTGATCGCCTCCAACCAGTCCGGCATCGCGCGCGAACTGTTCGACATGACCACCCTGAACGCCATCCACCAGAAGATGCACACCCTGGCGCAGCAGACCGGCGCCGACATAGACGCCGTGTTCTTCTGCCCGCACGCGGCGGCCGACGCCTGCGACTGCCGCAAGCCCAAGCCCGGCATGTTCACCGAGATCGCGCAGCGCTACCAGGTCAGCCTGAAGGGCGTGCCCACCGTGGGCGACTCGCTGCGCGACCTGCAGGCCGGCTATGTGAGCGGCTGCGTGCCCTACCTGGTCCTGACCGGCAAGGGCGAAAAGACCCAGGCCACCGGCGGCCTGCCGCCGGGGACCATGGTGTTCCCCGACCTGGCCGGCGCGGTCGACCATATCCTGAAAGCCACCGCCCAGCCGGCGCCGCACCTGGCAAACTGAAAAGAAATCACCGGAGCCTGCATTGCAACACCCCATTCTGTTCCTGCGTTCCCTGCTGTTCACGGTCGTCATGGCCGTGGCCACCGTCATCTGGTCCTTTGTCTGCATGCTGGCCGCGCCGCTGCCCTACAACGGCCGCTTCTACGTCACCTCGCGCTGGAATGTGTTCGTGGTGTGGTGCGCGCGCGTGATCTGCGGCATACGCTACGAGATCCGCGGCCGGGAAAACCTCCCGGACGACAAGGCCATCCTGCTGTCCAAGCACCAGTCGGCATGGGAAACCATTTTCCTGCTGCCTAACATGCCGCGCCCGCTGGTGTTCGTGTTCAAGCGCGAGATCCTGTACATCCCCTTCTTCGGCTGGGGCATGGCGCTGCTGCGCATGATCCCCATCGACCGCAAGCAGGGCAAGAACGCCTTCAAGCATGTGGTCACGCAAGGCAAACGCCGCCTGGCGGACGGACAATGGATTATCATGTTCCCGGAAGGGACCAGGATACCGGTGGGCCAGGCCGGCAAGTACAAGAGCGGCGGCACCCGCCTCGCCATCGAGACCGGCGCCGTGGTGGTGCCCATCGCCCACAACTCCGGTGAATGCTGGCCCAAGAACTCGTTTATCAAGCGCCCCGGCTTGATCACCGTCTCGATCGGCAAGCCGATCTCGCCGGAAGGTCAGACGCCGGACGGCATGATGCAACAGGTGGAAAATTGGATAGAATCAGAAATGCGCGTCATTTCGCCCCACGCCTACAACGCTGGCTAGACGAACTGGCCACCACGGTCAGACCGGAACCGGCCGAGGGCAATCCGCCGGCCGCTCCGCGCCAGGTCTACACCACGCCGGTGTGGGCCTACCCTACGCCATCCGCTACGCCCGCATCGAACACGCCTGGCACGCCAAGCCTCCCAACCACGCCGCCGGTCACGGTGACGCCCGCCGCAACTGCACCCGCGACACCAGCAACACCAGCAACACCCGCGCCGCCGCAGCCGCGCGCCCTGCCGCCGCAGCCGCCGTCCGACCAGCCGCCCAAGCGCCAGCTGCTGGTGGGCGGCTTCGTGCTGGAATACACGCTGCGCCGTTCGACCCGGCGTTCGATAGGCTTCATGATAGACGATGACGGCCTGCGCGTGACGGCGCCCAAGCGGGTCAGCATTGCCGAAATCGACAACGCCATCCACACCAAGCAGCACTGGATACTGAGCAAGCTGCAGGAGCGGCGCGAACGGCGCGCCGCCCGCCTGATGAAGCCCCCGGTGGAATGGGTGGACGGCGCCCAGCTGCCCTACCTGGGCACGGACATCACGCTGCGCCTGCTGGTGGGCGGGCGCAACCGCGCCAGCTACAACCCGGCCACGCGCGAGCTGTCGCTGGTGCTGGTGCCGGGCGCCACCCAGGCCCTGGTCAAGGAAAGGGTGAAATCCTGGTATCAGCAGGAAGCCAAGGCCCTGTTCGAGCAGCGCCTGGACCTGTACGCAAGCCGGCTGGGAGTGCGCTACAGCAGCTTCGGCCTGTCCTCGGCCGGCACCCGCTGGGGCTCCTGCACCGCCGACCGCAAGATACGCCTGAACTGGAAGCTGATCCACTTCTCGCTGCCGCTGATCGACTACGTGATCGCCCACGAGCTGGCCCACATCCTGGAAATGAACCACAGCCAGCGCTTCTGGGACACGGTGGGCACCATCTATCCCGAATACGAGGAAGCCAGGAATCTGCTGCGCCGCCGGGCCCAGGAGCTGCCGGTGCTGTTCGCCTGATCAGGCCACGGCGTCCAGCCGCGCCAGCGCCCCGGGCGGCAGTTCCAGCGACGCCGCCGCCAGGTTCTGGCGCAAATGCGCCACCTTGGAGGTGCCCGGGATCAGCAGGATGTTGGGCGAGCGGCGCAGCAGCCAGGCCAGCGCCGTTTGCAGCGGAGTGGCGCCCGCTTCCGCCGCCACCTGCGCCAGCGTGTCCGACTGCAGCGGCGAGAAGCCGCCCAGCGGGAAGAATGGCGTGTAGGCGATGCCCTGGGCCGCCAGGGCATCGATCAGTGCATCGTCGGCGCGGTGCGCCAGGTTGTAATGGTTCTGCACGCAGACTATCTCCGTCAACGCCTGCGCCTCGCGCACCTGGCCATCCGTCACGTTGCTGAGGCCTATGTGGCGTATCAGCCCCTCGCGCTTCAGGTCCACCAGCACGGACAGCGGTTCCGACAGCGGCGCATCGTCCGGCCGGGCGGCTTCGCCCAGGCGCAGGTTGACCACGTCCAGCACGTCCAGCCCCAGGTTGCGCAGGTTGTCGTGCACCGCCGCCCGCAACTCCTCGCGCGACAGGGCCGGCAGCCAGGAAGCATCGGCGCCGCGCCGGAAGCCCACCTTGGTGACGATGGTGAGATCGCTCCGGTAGGGATGCAGGGCCTGGCGGATGATCTGGTTGGTGACGTGCGGACCGTAGAAGTCCGAGGTGTCGATATGGTTGACGCCCAGCGCCAGCGCCTCGCGCAGCACGGCGATGGCGCCGTCCACATCCGCCGGCGGGCCCCAAACGTGGGGACCGGCCAGCTGCATGGCGCCGTAGCCCATGCGGTTCAGGGTGGGGCCGCCGGCGGCCAGGGTGTAGTGGGTGTTCATGGCGTTTCCTTTCAGCGGTTGGTGTAATGAACACTGTAGCGCCTGCGATGGTGTACGATAATCCCATCGAATCCAAACAGCCTGTACGAAAAAGCGCACAATGAACGAGATCGACCTGGGCAATCTATCGGCCTTCGTGGCGGTGGCGCGGCAGCGCGGCTTTCGCGAGGCGGCGCGCGCCAGCGGCATGTCGGCGTCCGCCCTGAGCGAGGCGGTGCGGCGGCTGGAGGCGCAGATGGGCGTGCGCCTGCTGGAACGCAGTACCCGCAGCGTGACGCCCACCGAGGCCGGCGCCCGCCTGCTGCAGCGGCTGGAACCGGCCCTGGGCGAGGTGGCTTGCGCGCTGGACGTGGTCAACGACTATCGCGGCCGCCCGCAGGGCACGTTGCGCCTGAACGCGCCGTCGGCCGTGACCCGCACCGTGCTGCCGCCCATCATCGAGCCCTTCCTGCTCGCCTATCCCGACATCCGGCTGGAGCTGACCGAACAGGACAGCTTCGTCGACGTGCTGGCGGCCGGCTGCGACGCCGGCATACGCTACGAGGAAAAGCTGGAGCAGGATATGATTGCGATTCCCATCGGCCCGCGCCGCCAGCGCATGGCGGCGGCCGCGTCACCGGATTACCTGCGGCGCCGCGGCCGCCCCTCCCATCCGCGCGAGTTGCTGGAGCATGGCTGCATCCGGGTGCGCTTCGCCAGCGGCGCGCTGGCGCCCTGGGCTTTCGAGCGGCGCGGGGAGCAAGTGGTGGTGGACCCGGCGGCGCAACTGGTGGTCAGCTCCACCTCGGCCGATACCGCCATCAGCGCGGCGCGGGCGGGACTGGGCGTGGTCTACCTGTTCGAAGAATGGCTGCGGCCTGCGCTCGACAGCGGCGCGCTGCAGCCGGTGCTGCAAGACTGGTGGGCAGGATTCTCCGGTCCCTTCCTCTACTACTCCGGCCGCCGCCACCTGCCCGCCCCGCTGCGCGCCTTTGTCGACTTTATCAAGCCACCCGTTCAGTCTTGACGCAGTTGGCCTGGAACCAGCGCTCGTAGTCCGGTTCGGTGTCCAGCTCCGGTATGTCGATTTCCCGAATGATCTGGAACAAGGCATCGCCGTGGACACCCGCATCGCTGGCGAGCTCTCCGATGTCGCCGTAAGCCTTCTTGAGAGTGGCAAGCGTGAGCAGACCTACAGCACGGTCCTCGCGCCGCGAAAGTCCCGCCATACTACGCCTCAGGCCAACTATCGCAAGTTCGCGGCTTGCCTTATATTCGGCAACTTCGCGCTCATGATCGGAAATGTCCGGCGGGTATGACGTCATGGCTGTCTCCTTTTCCAGTCAGTAAAGTAGGTCTTGGCCAATTTAATATCGGTGGCCTGGGAACTTTTATCTCCTCCGCACAACTATAAAATAGTGGCATAACCGGCGCGGCCAACATAAATCCGGTAGCCCGCTCCACTGTGTATGCGTAGCTCCATCACCCCCTGCCCGACAGAACGCATATCTCCGACCAAGCCAAGCCGCAGCTGTCCAAGCCTGGCCCTGACCAAATCTTGCAATACCGCGTCACGTAGACTGGCAAACCACTCGTCAAATGGAATACGTCCGTTGCTGCGGACGTAGCGTATCAGCCGATACATATCGAACTCCCAGCTTAGTAGGAGCCTGAGCGCTCTGAAAGCTCTGCAGAGGTGGAAGTTCAGTATGTCCGGACTGGGCGTTGCGGAATCTGCCGTGGATCAATGCGGCGGCTTTATTACCTGATCAGCGACGGCAGCAATGCCAGCGTGCGGGCGGTGGCGCCACGGTGTTGGGCGGCGAAGGCCAGCGCGCGCTGGCCCATGGCGGCGCGTTCCTGGCCATCGCGCAGCAGGCGCGTGGCTTGCGCCATCAGGCCGGCGGCGTCCTGCACCTGGATGGCGCCGCCGGCAGCCAGGGCGTCTTCGATCGCCACCGCGAAATTGAAGGTATGGGGGCCGATCAGTATCGGCTTGCCCAGGGCCGCCGGTTCGATCGGGCTGTGCGCACCCAGCGGCGGCAAACTCCCGCCCACGAAGGCTACATCGCAGGCCGCATAATAGGCGAACATCTCGCCCATGGAGTCGCCCAGCAGTACCTGCACCCCGGCCGCCAGCGGGCTGCCGTCCAGCGCCAGCGCGCTGCGGCGGACCTGCGCCAGGCTGCGGGCGCCGATCATTTTTTCCACCTCGCCGAAACGCTGCGGATGGCGCGGCACCAGCATCAGCAGCGCGCCGTCCGGCAGCGCGGCGCGCGCCGCCAGCCAGGCGTCCAGGATCAGCTCCTCCTCGCCCTCGCGAGTGCTGGCGCACAGCAGCACCGGACGCGGACCGATGGCGGCGCGCAGGGCGGCGCCGGTGTCCAGCGCGGCTTGCGGCACCACCACGTCGAACTTGATGCTGCCGGTGACCTCGACCCGGGGCGCGCCCAGGGAGCGGATACGTTCGGCGTCGGCCCCGGTCTGGGCCGCCACCAGGGTAATGGCGCGCGCGGCGTCCGGCAGCAGGCCGCCAAAGCGTCCCGCCTTGCGCAGCGAGCGCTCGGACAGGCGGGCGTTGGCCAGCATGACCGGCACGCCCTGCTCGCGGCTGACGGCGATCAGGTTGGGCCAGACCTCGGTCTCCATCAGGATGCACACGCGCGGCTGGTGGCGGCGGATGAAGCGGCGCAGCATGCCGGGGATGTCGTACGGTAGATAGGCTTGCGACAGGCGCGCGCCATGCTTGGCGTACAGGGCCTTGCCGGTGGCGCGCCCGGTCGGCGTCATGTGGGTCAGGATGATGCGGCTGCCGGGATAGTGGGCAAGCAGGGCGTCGATCAGCGGCTCGGCGGCGCGCGTCTCGCCCACCGACACGGCGTGCACCCACAGCACCATGCCGCCGGCCGGCGCGGCATCGCGGTACCAGCCCAGGCGTTCGCCCCAGTGCTGGCGGTAGCCCGGCTCCTTGCGTCCGCGCAGCCACAGGCGCAGCAGCACCAGCGGCAGCGCCAGGCGCCACATCAGGGTGTAGAAGGCGCGCATCTCAGGCCAGCAGCGTGCGCGCCGCGTCCAGGACCTCGGCCACGGAGGGCGGATTGCCCTGGTCGCCCAGGTTGATGATGCGCGGCGACCAGTTGCCCTCGGTCTTCCAGCGCGGCGAATCGACGTAGATTTCCACCGTGGGCACATCGAAGGCCGCCGCGATGTGGGTCAGGCCGGTGTCCACGCCCACCGCCAGCGCGGCGTGGCGCGCCAGCAGCGTGGCCTCGGCCATGGACAGCCTGGGCAGCACGCGGGCGTTGGGCAACTGGGCCGCCAGCGCCTCGGCCTCGGCCTTTTCCTTGGCCGAGCCCCAGGGCAGCACGATTTGCAGCGGCGCCAGCGCGCGGCCCAGTTCCACCCAGTTGGCCGGCGCCCATTTCTTGGCGTCGCGCGCCGTGCCATGGAAATACGCGACATAGGGGTCGGCCGGCATCCACTCCGGCCGCACCTCGTAGGCGGAAGCGGTGGATATGGCCGGCAGGCCGAAATCGGCCGGCGTCGCGGCCGCATCGTAGCCCAGCGCCGCGCCCACCACCAGGCGGCCGCGCGCCACCGCATGGGTACGCGGGTCGAGCGGGATGCTGTCGGTGTGGAAGATGCGCGAAATGCCCTCGTAGCCGGAACCCTCGCTGCCATTGGCCAGGCCGACCTTGCGCCCGCCCTTGATCACCCGCGCGGCGCCCATGATGACGCCGGTCTTGAGCAGGCCCTGGGTGTCGAACACATAATCGTACTGCTGGCTGCGCAGGGTGCGGAAGAATTGCCTGATCTCGGCGCGCGTTTCAGCCTTGCCCAGGCTCTTGCGCCAGCGCCGCAGCGCGAACGGGATGATGGTGCGCACCCGGGTGTTGAGCCGCACCAGGCTGACGAAGCCCTCCTCCACCACCCAGTCGATGTTGGCGTCCGGGTAGTGGCGGGCGATGTCGGCCACGATGGGCAGGTTGTGCAGCACATCGCCCAGCGAGGACACGCGCACCAGCAAAATGTTCAAGGGCCGCGCGGCGCCCGCCGGGGATGCCATGGAATCAGAACGGCAGTTCGGCGTCCGGCTTGGCGGCCAGGATCACGTCGCGGAACTGGCCCTGGATGCGCGCCAGCGCGGCCGGGGTCTCGGCTTCGAAGCGCATCACGATCACCGGGGTGGTGTTGGAGGAGCGGGCCAGGCCGAAGCCGTCCGCGTACTCCACACGCAGGCCGTCGATATCGATGATGCGCTCGTTGCCGGGGAATTCGGCGTCGCTGCGCAGCTGGTCCATCAGGCTGAAGTTCTCGCCTTCCTTCAGGTGCAGGTGCAGCTCGGGCGTGCTGTCCGACTGCGGCAGGGCGTTCAGCAAGGCCGAGGGATCGGCCTGTCTGGTCAGGATTTCCAGCATGCGGGCGCCGGCGTACAGGCCGTCGTCGAAGCCGTACCAGCGGTCCTTGAAGAAGATGTGGCCGCTCATCTCGCCACCCAGCGGGGCGCCGGTTTCCTTCAGCTTGGCCTTGACCAGCGAGTGGCCGGTCTTGTACATCAGCGGCACGCCGCCCGATTTTTCGATGTAGGGCGCCAGGTGGCGGGTGCACTTGACGTCATACAGGATCTGGGCGCCGGCATTGCGGCTCAGCACGTCTTCGGCAAACAGCATCATCTGGCGGTCCGGGTAGATGATCTGGCCATCCTTGGTCACCAGGCCCAGGCGGTCGCCGTCGCCATCGAAGGCCAGGCCGATCTCGGCGTCGGTCTCCTGCAGGCAGCGGATCAGGTCCTGCAGGTTTTCCGGGTGGGCCGGGTCCGGGTGATGGTTGGGGAAGTTGCCATCCACTTCGCAGAACAGCTCGATCACTTCGCAGCCCATGCCACGGTACAGGTCGCCCGCGAAGGCGCCGGCCACGCCGTTGCCGCAATCGACGGCGATCTTGATGGGACGGGCGATCTTCACGTCCGAGATGATGCGCTCCAGGTAGGCGGCGCGGATATCGTGGGTGCGGTAGGCGCCCGGGGTGGCGGCAGCGGAACCGTCATGCGCCAGGATGCTGTCGTACAGGCCGGTAATGGCGTCGCCGTAGATGGCTTCGCCCGCCAGCACCATCTTGAAGCCGTTGTAGTCGGGCGGATTGTGGCTGCCGGTGACCATGATGCCGGACCTGGCGTCCAGCACATTGGTGCCGAAGTACACCATGGGGGTGGCCACCACGCCCAGGTCGATCACGTCCACGCCGGCCGATTGCAGGCCTAGCGCCAGGGCTGCGGCCAGTGCCGGGCCGGACAGGCGGCCATCGCGGCCTATCACCACGCTGCGTTCGCCCTTGGCCAGGGCGGCGCGGCCGAAGGCGGCGCCGATCTGGTGCGCCACGCCGGCATCGAGTGTTTTATCGATGATGCCGCGAATGTCGTAGGCTTTGAAGATGGATTTAGACAGAGTGACCATAGTGAGCGATAGTGTATGCGGCGGCGCCGCAGGTGGGAATGGAAAACCGGGCTTCCGGACCAGGTCCGGATAGCTGCCAGGCACATAGTAGATGTTGCCCAAGCATCAAGCAAGTCCCGCTCCCGGTTCCATACCATCAGCCTGGCGCAGCGGGGCTTAGAACTTGAGTCCGTCCAGGGAGTTGCCGGCGTCCACCCAGTCCTTGACCCATTTCGGCTGGCGGCCACGGCCGGTCCACAGCTGGCTGGCGTCGGCCGGATTGCGGTAGCGCGGGGCCACGGTGGTGCCGGCGCGGATGTTGCGGGTAGGAACCACCAGCTCTTCCAGCGGCAGGCCGACGCTGCGGGCAATGGCGTGGATTTGCTCGCGCGCCTCCTGCAATTCGCGCGACTTGCGCTGTTCGATTTCGCGGTCGATTTTCACCTGCAGATCACGCAATTCCTGCGTGGACAAACTGGACAGATCCATCCTGCTCTACCTCCTGACTAAAAAAACGGAATATACACCAAACCACCCAAGGCTGGCATGGCCTAATGCTTCTTGTGCCGTATCATCCAGCGCGGCGCCTTGAAACGGACGATGCGCACATATAGCCAGACATAGCTGAGTATAAACAGCAGGCAAAATACCATTAATGCCCAGGTATGGCGCCACAATACCGTGGCCGGAACCACGGCCATCAGGGAAAACAGCCAAAGATAAGGCGAGGTCAGCGAATTGCGCCGCATCAGCGCGCGCGCCTCCTTGCGGCCCACGGCCCATTGGGCCACGCGGCGGAATATCAGGCTGTGCAAATGTATGCCATCCGGCATGGCCGGCGATTTACCGCGCACAAACATGCGGCGATAGACGGAAAACAGGGTTTCAAAGGTGGGATAGATTAATAACAGGGCCGCATACCAGGTCGAGACCTGGGGATTGCGCATCACCAGCAGCAGCGCCAGTTCGCCGAGCATGAAACCGATGAAATAAGCGCCGCCGTCGCCCAGGAAAATCAGGCCGACCGGATAATTCCAGATCAGGAAGCCGGCCGTGGCGCCGGCCACCATCAGGGCCGCCACCAGCACGAACATATCGCTCACCTGCAGCGCCACATAGCCCAGTGACAGCAGCATGCAGATGGTGACCACGCTGGCCAGGCCGTTGAAGCCGTCGATGATGTTGACGGCGTTGGCGATGCCGGCCACCGCCAGCACCGTCAGTGGAAAGGTCAGCCAGACGGTTTGCAGCGGCCAGGCGGAAAAGGCCCAATCCAGGCGGTCTATGCGGGCGTCCAGCAGGAAGTAGCCCATGCCGGCCGCCGCCATGGTCAGCAGCAGCCGGCGCGCCGGGCTGACCTTGCCGGTGTAATCCTCCATGATGCCGCCGACAAAGGCCACCGCCGAGCAGGCGATCAGCGACATCAGCCAGCTGCTCATGGCCGGCACCCGCCAGATCGAGACACAGGCACTAAGCGCCACCGCCAGGAAGATCGACAGCCCGCCGATGCGGGCCACCGTGTGCGAGTGGTTTTTCTGCACGCCGTGGAAATTGCTGTCCAGGGCAGGGCCATGCAGCTTTGCCTCCTTGATGACCAGCAGGGTCAGCAGCGCGGAAGCGATGAAGCTCAGTAGGAAAGAAAACATTTATTTTTATCTATACAAAAATATCGGGAGCGCTACCCGATACCAGCATGCGGTTGTCGGCCCGTCCATACCCGATTGTAACGGATTGCGGCGCCCTGGCCCCGGTAAAGGGCGCGGCGATTGTAACAAGCGGAGTAAGGAGAGGGGTCCGCCCTTACCAATCGATACAAATCGCATCGGGCAAGACGGACCAGTACGGACTCAGCGCATGCAGAGGCGCAGCGCGTCCTTCCAGTGCGGCAGGTGGCCGAAACGCGCGATCAGGCGCTCGGACGATAGCACGGAATATTGCGGACGGCGGGCCGGGGTGGGGTATTCGGCGCTGGCAATGGGCAGCACCTTGCATTCGATGCCGGCCTCGGCCATGATGGCCTGGGTGAACTCGAACCAGGTGGTCTGGCCCTGGCTGCTCAGGTTGTAGATGCCGCTGTTGGCGCTCCACCAGCCCTCCCCGCCGGCGCGGGCCTGGGCCAGTATCAGCGCCGTGGTATCGGCTATGGTGCGGCTCCAGGTCGGAGCGCCATGCTGGTCGGCCACCACGCGCAGTTCGTCGCGTTCCTTGCCCAGGCGTAGCATCGTGAGCAGGAAATTCTTGCCGCGCATGCCGTACACCCAGCTGGTGCGGAAAATCAGGTGCGGCACGCCGCTGGCGGCAATGGCCTGCTCGCCGGCCAGCTTGCTGGCGCCGTAGACGTTCAGCGGGCCGGTGGCGTCGGTCTCGACCCGCGCCGCCGGCTGGCTGCCGTCGAACACATAGTCGGTCGAGTAATGCACCAGGGCCGCGCCCAAGGCCTTGGCTTCCTCCGCCATCACCCCCGGGGCCTCGGCGTTGACGCGGTAGGCCAGTTCAGGTTCGCTTTCGGCCTTGTCCACCGCCGTGTAGGCGCCCGGATTGACGATCAATTGGGGCCGCACTTCGCGGATCACGCCGCGCACCTGGTCCAGGTTGGACAAATCCAGGCGGGCGCGGTCCAGCGCCACCACTTCGCCCAGGCCCTGCAGGCTGCGTTCCAGCTCGTAGCCGACCTGGCCGGTGCTTCCAGTGAGCAGTATCTTCATGCGAAGACCTCGGCATCGGCCAGCAGCGAGGCGGCCGCGTCCTTGCCGGACAACTGCGGCGTGCCCAGCCCGGCAGGCCACTGGATGCCGATGGCGGGATCGTTCCACAGGATGGAGCGCTCGAACTCGGGCGCCCAGTAGTCGGTAGTCTTGTAGAGGAATTCGGCGCTGTCGCTGGTGGTGACGAAGCCATGGCCGAAGCCTGGCGGTATCCACAGCTGGCGCTTGTTTTCGGCCGACAGCTCCAGTCCGTACCACTGGCCGAAGGTTGGCGAGCTCTTGCGCAGATCCACAGCCACGTCGAACACGGCGCCGGCCACCACGCGCACCAGCTTGCCCTGGGCTTGCTGGATCTGGTAATGCAGGCCGCGCAGCACGCCCTTGGCCGAGCGCGAGTGATTGTCCTGCACAAAGTCCAGGGTGACGCCGGTCAGCTCGGCGAACTTGCGCCCGTTGAAGCTTTCGAAGAAGAAGCCGCGCTCATCCCCGAACACGCGCGGCTCCAGCACCAGCAGGCCTGCCAGGGGAGTCTTGATCACGTTCATCGCTGTACCACCTTGTCTTCCAAAATCTGCAGCAGATACTGGCCGTAGTTGTTTTTCTTCAGGGGTTCGGCCAGCTTGCGCACCTGGGCGGCGTCGATATAGCCCTTGCGGTAGGCGATCTCTTCCGGGCAGGCCACTTTCAGGCCCTGGCGCTTCTCGATGGTGGCGATGAACTGTCCGGCTTCCAGCAGGGACTCGTGGGTGCCGGTATCCAGCCAGGCCATGCCGCGCCCCATCACCTCCACGTTCAGGGTGTTGGCTTCCAGGTAGGCGCGGTTGACGTCGGTAATCTCCAGCTCGCCGCGCGCCGAGGGCTGGATGCGTGCCGCGATATCGCACACCTGCTCGTCGTAGAAATACAGGCCGGTGACGGCGTAGTTGGACTTGGGCTGCAGCGGCTTTTCCTCGATACTGACGGCGCGCCGGCCGGCATCGAACTCGACCACGCCGTAGCGCTCAGGATCCTGCACGTGGTAGGCAAACACGGTGGCGCCGGACGGCTGGCGCGCAGCGCTGTTGAGCAGGGCGTCCAGGTCGTTGCCGTAATAGATGTTATCGCCCAGGATCAGGGCCGAGGGATGGTCGCCGACGAACTCGCGGCCGATGATAAAGGCTTGCGCCAAGCCGTCCGGCGACGGCTGCACCGCGTACTGCAGGTTCAGCCCCCACTGGCTGCCGTCGCCCAGCAAGTCCTGGAAGCGCGGCGTGTCCTGCGGGGTGGAGATGATCAGGATGTCGCGCATGCCAGCCAGCATCAGCGTGGTCAGCGGATGATAGATCATGGGTTTGTCGTAAATCGGCAGCAACTGTTTGGACACGCTCATGGTGACCGGATACAGCCGGGTGCCGGAACCGCCGGCCAGGATGATGCCCTTGCGGACCTTGGCGCTGTCGCTCATGGCTGCTCCCGGTTGAAGTAATTGGTTTCCACCCACTTGGCATAGCCGCCGGACTGTACGTCGGCCACCCATTCCTGGTGGTCCAGGTACCATTGCACGGTCTTGGCGATGCCGGTCTGGAAGGTCTCGGCCGGTTTCCAGCCCAGTTCACGCTCCAGCTTGCGGGCGTCGATGGCGTAGCGGCGGTCGTGGCCGGGACGGTCTTTCACATAGGTGACCTGGGTGCGGTAGCTGGCGCCGTCGGCGCGCGGCTTGAGCTGGTCCAGCATGTCGCACAGGGCGTGCACGACGTCCAGGTTGGCCATCTCGTTCCACCCGCCCACGTTGTAGGTCTCGCCCGGCAAGCCCGCTTCCAGCACGCGGCGGATGGCGGCGCAATGGTCGCTGACATAGAGCCAGTCGCGGATTTGCTGGCCGTCGCCGTAGATGGGCAGCGGCTTGCCGGCCTGGGCGTTGGCGATGACCAGCGGGATCAGCTTTTCAGGGAAGTGATAGGGGCCGTAGTTGTTGGAGCAGTTGGTGGTCAGCGTGGGGAAGCCGTAGGTGTGGTGGTAGGAGCGCACCAGGTGGTCGGAGGCCGCCTTGGAAGCCGAGTACGGGCTGTTGGGCGCATACGGCGTGGTCTCGCTGAAGGGTGGATCTTGCGGGCCCAGGGTGCCGTACACTTCATCGGTGGACACGTGCAGGAAGCGGAAAGCGGCCTTCTGGTCTTCCGGCAAGCCGTTCCAGTAGGCGCGCGCCGCTTCCAGCAGGCTGAAGGTGCCGTTGATATTGGTCTGGATGAACTCGCCCGGCCCGAGGATGGAGCGGTCCACATGGCTTTCCGCCGCGAAGTGCACGATGGCGCGCGGCTGGTATTGCTGCAACAGGGCCAGCACATGAGCCTGGTCGCAAATATCGCCCCGCACGAAGACATGGCGGCTATCGTTCTTCAGCGATGCCAGGTTGTTCAAATTTCCGGCATAGGTCAGCTTATCGTAGTTCAGCACCGGCTCGTCGGATTGGGCCAGCCAGTCCAGCACGAAATTCGAACCGATGAACCCGGCTCCGCCTGTTACAAATATCATTTAGTATCCCGCGCGGTGAGTCAAAAAATTAGTGGTAGGTACGATTTTATGTGAAACTGCCCGTGTGCCGGGTAAAAATTGCTGTGCGGCTAATCTTTTCAGCATATTTCCATCCGGCCTACAACGAACCCCTGAGCACCATGACGAAAACCTATGTAATTGGCGATTTACAGGGCTGCCATGCCCAGACCCTGGCGCTGCTGGAGCGTGTGGAAGCACGCGAGGCCGAGGGCGGCCATCCGCTCCCCGCCATCCTGTTCGCCGGCGACCTGATCAATCGCGGCCCCGATTCGCTAGGCGCGCTGCGCCGCGTGCGCGAGCTCAACCTTTCCAGCGGCTGCCGCATCGACAGCGTGCTGGGCAACCACGACCTGCACCTGCTGGCGGTAGCGTACGGCATTCGTCCAGAGCACAAGTCCGACACCTTGAAGGAGATCCTGGACGCGCCCGACCGCGGCGAGTTGCTGGACTGGCTGCGCCGGCGCCCGCTGGCGCTGATGGCGCGCGGCCACCTGGTCGTGCACGCCGGCCTGCTGCCGCAATGGAGCGCGGCGCGCGCGCTGGAACTGGCCGGCGAGGTGGAAGCCATGCTGCGCGGCCCCGATGTGGAAGCCTTCCTGCGCCAGATGTACGGCAACGAGCCGGCCCGCTGGGATGACAGCCTGCAGGGCGCCGAGCGGCTGCGCTGCATCATCAACGCCATGACCCGGCTGCGCTTCTGCGACGCCGATGGCGTAATGGACTTCACGATGAAGGAAAGCGGCACGGTGGACCCTGCCACCGGCCTGATGCCGTGGTTCGACGTGCCGGGCCGAGCCAGCGCCGCCGACCAGGTGGTGTTCGGCCACTGGTCGGCCCTGGGCCTGATGGTGCGCGAGGACGTGATCTGCCTGGACAGCGGCTGCGTGTGGGGCGGGCAGCTGAGCGCTGTCTGCCTGGACGACCGCCAGCTGCTGCAAGTGCCCTGCCCCGCCTTCCGGCAGCACGGCGGCGCCCAGGCAGCTTGAAGTCGGCGGCTTGGAGCGGCGCTGACTAAGCCGCCGGCGCGATCCCCAGCGCGGCCGCGATGGCCGCGTGGCTGGCCTCGGCCAGCTCGCGCCGGTGCGCGCCGGCGCCCTGCAGCGGCGCCAGGCAATGCAGGCGCGCCTTCACCGGCGGCCCCTCCAGGATGGCCAGCAGGCTGGCGGCAAAAGTGGTCTCGCCGATGAAATCGACGGCCGGATGCGGCGCGCCGGACGCGTCGCGGTAGCTCAGCGCCAGCGGCTGCACCGGCACTTTGGCATCGACAGCGGCCTCGAACAGGTTGGCGTGGAAGGGCAGCAGCTGGCCCTGGGCCGCCGTGGTCCCCTCCGGGAAGAACGCCACCCGCTCGCCCGCCTCCAGGGTATGCACCAGGCCCTTGAAGATGTGACGCAGGTCGCGCCGGTTGCCGCGCGCGATGAACACGGTGCCGGCCTTCTCGGCCAGCCAGCCGGCCAGCGGCCAGGAACGGATCTCGGCCTTGGCCACGAAATGGCAGGGGTGCAGCGCATGGATCACGAAGATGTCCAGCCACGAGATGTGGTTGGCCACCACGGCGGCGTGCTCCAGCAGCGGCGCCGAGGCGGGATTGAGCTCCACCGTCACATTACACATGCGCAGCAAACGGCGCGACCAGCGCCGGATATGGCCGTTGCGGCCCTCCGGCCCGATCCAGGGGAACACGGTGGCGCAGATCGCCATCCCCCACAGCATGTGGACAATGACGCGCACACCGCGCAGCAAGGTGCGCGGCTTCAACGCTGGAAGGCGATGCGGCCGGCCACGATGGTGGCCCGTACCTGGCCGCCCAGTTCGTAGCCCAGGAAGGGCGTGTGCTTGCCCTGGCTGGCCAGGGCGGCGGCCTTGACTTCCCAGCGCGCGGCGGGGTCGAACAGCACCACGTCCGCCACCTTGCCGACACCCAGGGTGCCGGCATCCAGGCCGGCCACGCGGGCCGCTTCCGAGGTGACGCGGGCCAGGGCGCGCGACAGCGCCGAGGCGCCGCCGGCCTGCGCCACGGGGGCATAGTCCTCGGCCCACTTCAGGGCCAGCGACAGCAGCAGTTCCAGGCCGGTGGCGCCGGGCGAAGCTTCGCCGAAGGGCAGCAGCTTTTCGTCGTCGTCGACCGGGGTATGGTCCGAGCACAGGGCGTCCACGGTGCCGTCCAGCAGGCCGGCGCGGATGGCCTCGCGGTCGCGCTGGCTGCGGAACGGCGGCGTCACGCGCGCGTTGGAGTCGAAGAAATTGATGTCGGCGTCGGTCAGGTGCACGTGGTGGGCGCCCACGTCGCAGGTGACGGGCAGGCCCTCGGCCTTGGCGGCGCGCACCAGCTCCAGGCCGGCGGCCGACGAGATGCGGCACAGGTGCACGCGGGCGCCGGTGGCGCGCACCAGCTCGAAGATGGTGTGCAGGGCGATGGTCTCGGCCATCACCGGCACCCCGGACAAGCCCAGGCGCGAGGCCAGCGGACCGCTGTGGGCAATGCCGCCGCGGCCGATGTAGGCGTCCTGCGGGCGCAGCCAGACCGTGTAGCCGAAGGTCCTGGCGTACTGCAGGGCGCGCAGCAGCACGGTGGTGTCGGTGATGGCTTCCTCGGCCTGGGTGAAGCCGATGCAGCCGGCCTCGGTCAGCTCGGCCATCTCGGTCAGCGACTGGCCTTTCAGGCCCATGGTGAGGGCGCCCAGCGGGTGCACGTGGGCCTGGTTCAGGCCGCGCGCGCGGTGCTTGAGCATTTCCACCAGGCCCGGTTCGTCCAGCACCGGATCGGTGTCGGGCGGGCATACCAGGCTGGTCACGCCGCCCTGCACCGCCGCCTGCATTTCCGTTTCCAGCGTGGCCTTGTGCTCGTAGCCCGGCTCGCGCAACCGGGCCGACAGGTCGACCAGGCCGGGCGCCACCACCAGGCCGCTGGCGTCGAGGGTGGTATCGGCCTCGAAGCCGGCCGGCGCGGCGCCGACGGCGGCCACCTTGCCGTCGATGATGTACAGGTCCTGCTGTGCGTCGACGTGGTTGGCCGGGTCGATCAACCGGCCGTTCTTGATGTGGAGTTTCATCCCTGCTTCATCCCTGCTGTATTTGCCCATTAACCTTGATTGCCTGCCAAGATGCTCATCACCGCCATGCGCACCGCGATCCCGAAGGTCACCTGCGGCAGGATCACGGCCTGTGGTCCGTCGGCCACGGCCGAGTCGATTTCCACGCCCCGGTTCATGGGACCGGGGTGCATGACGATGGCGTCCGGTTTGGCCAGCGCCAGGCGCTCCGGGGTCAGGCCGTAGCTCTTGAAGTATTCCTGCGCCGACGGCAGCAGGGCGCCGCTCATGCGCTCGTTCTGCAGGCGCAGCATGATGATCACGTCCACGCCCTTCAAGCCTTCATCCATGTTGGTGTAGGTGCGCACGCCCAGCTGTTCCAGGCCGCCCGGCAGCAGGGTGTGCGGGCCGATGGCGCGGATCTCCGGCACGCCCAGGGTGGACAGGGCGTGGATGTCGGAACGCGCCACCCGGCTGTGCAGGATGTCGCCCACGATGGCCACCGTCAGGTTGGTGAAGTCCTTCTTGTAGTGGCGGATGGTGTACATGTCCAGCAGGCCCTGGGTCGGGTGGGCGTGGCGGCCATCGCCGGCGTTGACCACGTGGACATGGTTTTGCCTGGTATCCTGCAGGTGCTTGGCGATCAGGTAGGGCGCGCCCGACTGCGAGTGGCGCACCACGAACATGTCGGCGTGCATGGCCGAGAGATTGTCGATGGTGTCCAGCAGCGACTCGCCCTTGCTGGCCGAGGAGGCCGAGATGTTCAGGTTGATCACGTCGGCCGACAGGCGCTTGGAGGCGATCTCGAAGGTGGTGCGGGTGCGGGTCGAGTTCTCGAAGAACAGGTTGAACACGCTCTTGCCGCGCATCAGCGGCACCTTCTTGACCTCGCGGTCGGACACGCTGACGAAGGACGAGGCGGTGTCCAGGATCTGGTTGACGATGGCCTTGGGCAGTCCCTCGGTGGTAAGCAAGTGCTGCAGCTCGCCGTGTTTGTTCAGTTGCGGATTGAGCATGGCGTTTTGATGATGATTATTCGATGGTCAGTTTGAACAGGCCGGCGCCGTCCTGCTGCAGGCGCAGGGCCTGGCCGGCCGGCACGCGCGTGCTGGCGGCCACGAAATCGGCCGCCACCGGCAGCTGGCGCTCGCCGCGGTCGACCAGGGCCGCCAGCAGGATGCGCGCCGGGCGGCCGTAGTCGAACAATTCGTTGATGGCCGCGCGCGTGGTGCGGCCCGTGTACAGCACGTCGTCCACCAGCACGATGGTGGCGCCGCTGACGTCGAAGCCGATATGGGTCGGCTTGACCTCGGCCGGCAAGCCCTTCTTGGCATAGTCGTCGCGGTAGAAGGAAACATCGAGCACGCCGAAGCGGGCCGTCAGGCCGAGGTCGCGGGCCAGGCGTTCGGCGATCCAGGCGCCGCCGGAATGGATGCCGACGATGGCGGCGTCGGCCACGCCGGCCAGGCCGGCGCGCAGCTGTTCGACCAGGGCCGCGTACAGCGCCTCGGCGTCGAGCTCATGGGGATTACTGAGGTTGGACATGATGGTCTAGGTTGCGTCGAAATATTGTTGCAGGATGATGGCGGCGGCCTGGTCGTCGATGCGCTGCCCGCGCCGGGCGTCTATCACGGCCGAGGAATAGCGCTCGTCGACCAGCTCCACCGGCAGGCCGAAGCGGCCATGCAGCTGGTTGGCGAAGCGGCGGCAGCGCGCCGTCATCTCGTGTTCGGCCCCGTCCGGATGCAGCGGCAGGCCCACCACCAGGCGCGCCGGTTTCCATTCGTCGAGCAAGGCGGCGATGGCGGCGAAGCGGGTAGCGTTGTCCACCGCGCTGATCACCTGCACGGGCTGGGCCTGGCGCAGCAGGGTATTGCCCATGGCCACGCCGATACGTTTGATGCCGAAATCGAAAGCGAAGATGGTGTCTGCGTTCACCGCGCCGGCCCCGCCTGGTGCAGATGCCTGGGCTTATGCATGGCCGGCCTCGGAGGTGAGCATCAGCGGATCGATGCCCAGCAGCTTCATGGCGGCCACGTAGCGCTGCTCGATGGGCAGGTCGAAGATGATGCGCGGATCGGCGCCCACGGTCAGCCAGCCGTTGCGGCTGATCTCGTCCTCCAGCTGGCCCGGGCTCCAGCCGGCATAGCCTATCGACACCAGCATGCGCGGCGGACCGTCGCCCGAGGCCACCGCCTCCAGCACGTCGATGGAGGTGGTGAAGGCCACGTCGCCGGTCACCGTCAGCGAGGAGGAGTAGCGCGCGCCCGGCGTGTGCAGCACGAAGCCGCGGTCGTCCTGCACCGGGCCGCCGAACATCACCGGCTCGCTCTCGATGCGGTGGTCGAGGTTGTCGCCCGGTTCCAGGTCGATGCGCTCGAACAACACCCGCATGGTCATGTCGGTGGGCTTGTTGATGACCACGCCCAGCACGCCGTTGTCGTTGTGTTCGCACACATACACCACGGTGCCGCCGAACACGGGATCCTGCATGGATGGCATTGCAATAAGGAAATGGTTCGCCAGGTTCAGGGCCGGGCTGGCGCCCACGGTGTCCGGCGCGGCGCCGGGGTCGGCCAGGAGGCCGGGAGCGGGCAGAGTCTTGCCGATTTTGCTTTTTTTCATACGCATTGCTCTCTCTGCTGGGATCGGTATTGCCGGCAAACTGCGGTACCATGCGCGCGGTTTGCCACTCTGTTCAGGCGACAGTTTACACTGAATTGGACTGCCGGACCGCAAACGGCCCGCCGCCATGCCCCATGGTAGGGCCGAAAACCGGTCCGCGTCTTGCGTTCCCACACGAGCACAGCATACTTACAACATGAAAAAAAATAGCTCCCTGGTATGGTTCCGGCGCGACCTGCGCGCCTTTGATCACGCGGCCCTCTATCACGCCCTGCAGGCCGGCGGCGCCGTTTATTGTGTTTTTATCTATGACAGCACCATCCTGGAGCCGTTGCCGAAACGCGACCGCCGGGTCGATTTCATCCACGCCAGCGTGGCCGAACTGGCGCAGGAACTGGAACAGCTGGGCGGACACCTGATCGTGCGCCACGGCGATCCGCTGCAGCTGATCCCGGCCCTGGCCGCCGAGCTGGGCGTGGATGCCGTGTATTGCAATCATGACTACGAACCGCTAGCCATTGCGCGCGACGCGGCGGTGGCCAAGGCGCTGGGTGAGCTCAAGGCGCCCTTCCACAGCTACAAGGACCAGGTCATCTTCGAGAAAAGCGAAGTGCTGTCGCAAAGCGGCGGCGTGTTTTCCGTGTTCACGCCCTACAAGAACGCCTGGCTCAAGAAGCTGGACGCGGACCGTTCCGTGCTCACGCCCTACAACATCGCGCCGCATGCGGCCAGCCTGGCGCCGGGACGCTCAAGCCTGCCCAGCCTTGCGGAGATAGGCTTCGAACCCAGCAACCTGGCCGAGCTGAAGATTCCGACAGGCATGTCGGGCGCCGCCGCCCTGTTCGAGGATTTCGAGAAGCGCATCGCCGGCTACGACGTGGCGCGCGACTATCCGGCCGTCAAAGGCCCATCTTACCTGTCGCTGCATTTCCGCTTCGGCACCCTGTCGGTGCGCCACCTGGTGCGCACCGTGCTGGACCTGATGGCGCGCGGCAACGGCGGCCAAGGTGCGGCCGTGTGGCTGTCGGAGCTGATCTGGCGCGAGTTCTACGCCATGATCCTGTACCACCACCCTCACGTGGCGCACAGCGCCTTCAAGCCGGCCTACGACGCCATCGAATGGGAGACCGGTCCCGAGGCCGACGCCTTGTTCGAAGCCTGGTGCCAGGGCCGCACCGGCTACCCGCTGGTGGACGCCGCCATGCTGCAGCTGAACCAGACCGGCTACATGCACAACCGCCTGCGCATGGTCGCGGCCTGCTTCCTGATCAAGGACCTAGGCATAGACTGGCGCCGCGGCGAAGCTTATTTCGCCCTGCACCTGAACGATTTCGACCTGGCCTCCAACAATGGCGGCTGGCAATGGGCGTCCTCGTCCGGCTGCGACGCCCAGCCCTATTTCCGCATCTTCAACCCGGTCACGCAGTCGGAAAAGTTCGACGCCGAGGGCAAGTTCATCCGCCGCTACCTGCCGCAGCTGGCGCAGCTGTCGAACAAGGAAATCCACGCGCCGTGGCTGGCGCCGCGCATGCTGATCAAGGGCGACTACCCGGCCCCGCTGGTGATGCACGACGAGGCGCGCCAGCGCACGCTGGCGCGCTATGAGGTGGTCAAAACCGTGGTCAAGACCGTGGTCAAGAAGCCTGCGGCTTGAGCATGCCGTCGATGGCGGCCAACAGCTCATCCTCCTGGTAGGGCTTGCCGAAATAGGCGTTCACGCCCAGCTGCAGGGCGTAGTTGCGGTGCTTGTCGGCGCTGCGCGAGGTGATCATGATGACCGGGATGTCCTGGGTGCGCTGATCGGCGCGCACGTTGCGGACCAGGTCGAAACCGTCCATGCGCGGCATCTCTATGTCGACCAGCATCAGCTCCGGCCTGACGGCCTGCAGCTGCTCCAGGGCGTCCACCCCATCCTTGGCCAGCAGCACGTGGAAGCCCTCGCGCTCCAGCAGGCGCTGGGTGACGCGGCGCACCGTCAGCGAATCGTCCACTACCATCACGGTGCGGCCGCGCGGCAGGGCCTGGGCGCAGTCGCCGGCGGCCTGGGCGTACTGGCCGCGCAATTCGGGATGCTGGACCAGGTGCTGGGCCAGGGCCACAGGATTGAGTATCAGCACGATGTCGCCCGAACCGAGCACGGTGGCGCCGGCGATGCCCACCAGGCGCGACAGCTGCGGGCCCACGTTCTTGATCACCACCTCGCGGTTGCCGATCACCTCGTCCACTTGCAGCGCCAGGCGTTCGTTGCCGTTCTTGAGCACCAGCACCGGAGCCGAGCGCCGCTGCGGCGGCGCCCCGGCGTCGCCCAGCAGCTGCGGCAGGTAGTGCAGCGCGGCGTGCTGGCCGTGCAGCTGCAGCTGGCCGGCGCGGCGGGCCTCGTCCAGCACCTCCTGCCTGGCTTGCAGCACCTGCTCCACCTGCATGGTGGGCACGGCGTGGGTCTTGCCGCCGGCCGTCACCAGCACCACCTGGGACACGGCCAGGGTCAGCGGCAACCGGATGGTGAAGCACGTCCCCTTGCCGCTGTCGGAGCGCAGGTCGACCCGGCCGCCCAGGGCCTGGGCCTCGGACTGCACCACATCCATGCCCACGCCGCGTCCGGACAGCTCGGTCAGGGTGTCGGCGGTGGAAAAGCCGGGCTGGAAGATCAGGTCGGCGGCCTGCACGTCGCTGATTTCCTGGCCTTCGGCCAGCAGGCCGGTGGCGCGCGCCTTGGCGCGGATGCGTTCCAGGTCCAGGCCGGCGCCATCGTCGGAAAAGGCGATCACCACTTCATTGCCTTCCTGCGCCACTTCCACCAGCAGTTCGCCGGTTTCGCTCTTGCCGGCGGCGGCGCGCGCGGCGCGGCTTTCGATGCCGTGCGCGATGGCGTTGCGCAGCAGGTGCTCGAAGGGCGCGGCCATGCGTTCCAGCACGCCGCGGTCGATTTCCACCGCGCTGCCCCGGATATCGAGGTTGACGCGCTTGTCGACTTCCTTGGCGCTCTGGCGCGCCACCCGGAACAGGCGTTCCGAGATGGCGCCAAAAGGCACCATGCGCACCCGCATCAGGTCGCGCTGCAGTTCACGGGTCAGGCGGGCCTGCAGGGCCAGGTCCTCGGTGGCCGTCTCGACACCGCGCGCCAGCCCCTCGTGGAAGCTGGCCACGTCGTTGACGCTTTCGGCCATCATGCGTGTCAGTTCCTGCAGGCGGGTGAAGCGGTCGAACTCGAGCGGGTCGAATTCGCGTTCGCTGCTGACCGCCATGCGCGAGGCAATCTGCGATTCGGCCTGCATTTCCACTTCGCGCAGCTGGCGCTGCAAGCGGGCCAGGTTGTCGGAGAATTCGGCCAGCGCACCGCGCAAGGCGCCGACTTCGTTTTCCAGGCGCGAGCGCGAGATCGACACCTCGCCAGCCTGGTTGACCAGGCGGTCCAGCAGGTCGGCGCGCACCCGCACCAGCGGCGAGCGGGCGCCGGGTTCTTCCTCAGCCTCGGTGGCCGCCTCGGCCGCCGCTGCGCCCTCCGTGCCGGCCGGCGCCGGGGCCAGCGGCGCATCGGGCTGCTGCAGCTGTTCGAACAGCAGCATGGCGTGGTCGTAATGGGCCAGCAGTTCATCGAAGGCCTGCGGCGTGGCGCTGTCCGAGCGCACCATGGTTTCGATGTGGGTTTCGATGTCATGGGCGTGCTGGCCCAGGCGCATGGCGCCAGCCATGCGCGCGCTGCCTTTCACGGTGTGCAGGATGCGGCGCAGGGTTTGCGGGTGGCCGCTGTCGCCCGGCTCGTGCTGCCAGGCGCGCAGGGCCTGGCCGACCTGGGGCAGCAGGTCGGCGCCCTCCTCCAGGAACACCGGCAGCAGCTCGGGGTCGAGCTCATCCTGGTAGCTCGCAGGTGAGGTGGCCAGCGGCTCGGCCGGGTCCAGCGCGATCACCTCGGCGCTGGTGTCCAGTTCGGGGATGGCGCCGGGCGCAGCGGGCGGCTCCTGCCCCGGTCCGGATGCTTGCTCGGGCTCCGCCCCGGGTTCGTGCGCTGGCGCGGGTTCCAGTTCGGGTTCCGCCTCTGCGTTCGCCTCGGGTACATGCTCGGTCTCGGTCTCGGTCTCGGTCTCGGTCTCGGGCTCCGGCGCTGGCTCCATCGCTGCCGCCAGGGCGGCTTCGAACAGGTCGCCGGCGCTGTCGGCGGCCGGCGCCGGCGGGGCGGCGATCTGGGTCAGGGGCGGCTCGGCGTAGGCGTCGTCGAAAGCGGAGTTGAACAGGTCGTCGATATCGCTGCTATCCTGGGCTGGCGCTTTCTTGGGCGCCGCGACCGGACGCGGCGCCGGTTCAGGAACGCTGCCGCTCAGGCTGTGGTAGGCCAGGCGGAACAGCTGGTCCAGCGGGCTCTCGCCGGGCAGCGGCGCGGCGGCGGCCACCTCATCGGCAGGCGCCGCTCCTTCTTCCGGCGCTTCCTGCGGCGCGCCCGGGCGCGTGTTCATGATGCTGTCCAGGGTGTCCGCAAACAGGCGGTCCAGGCGAGCCTCGATGTCCGGGCTGGCGGCCGGCGGCGCGCTGCCCAGCTGCTCGCGCAGGCTGTCCAGCGCGGCGATCAGTTCCGGCTGGGCCGCCGGCATGTCGCCCTGGGAGTAGCCCTGCAGCATCTGGCGTATGCGCTCGACGGCGAAGTCCAGCAGGTCGTGCTGGGCCTGGTCCAGCTGGGGGGCGGGCGGCTCCAGCTTCTGCAGCGCCCCTTCCAGCGCGAAGGCCAGCTCGCGCATGCGCTGGAAGCCGACCGTGGCGGAGCTGCCCACCAGGGTGTGGACGGCCTGCTGCGCCGCAGCCGACACCGGCCGGCGCGGTTCGTGGCGCCACTCGCTGAAATCGCGCGACAGCAGCCGCACCAGCTCGTCGCATTCGTGCAGGTAGATGTTGTACAGCGCCAGCGGAATATCGAGTTCGCCGATGCGCTTGCGGTCGTCCTCGCGCTGCACCTGCGGCGCGCTCACGGTGGGGAATTCAATCACATTGCCGCCCGGCGGCAGGCCGGCTTCGGGACCGGCCGGGGGCAGATCGGCCGGTGTCAGCAGAGGCGCCGATTGCGCATCCCAGGGCTCCTCCCCGGCCGGTGGCGCAGTAGGCACGGCCTGGGCCAGTTCCGGTTGAGTGGCCACTGGCGCCTCACCGGCGTCAAGATCCGGCCATGGCGGCACCCCCAGCGGCAGCTGCGCAAACGGCGGCACGTCCTCCGCAGGCGCCAGCGCCTGGATTTCCCCGGCCAGCCGGGGCGCCGGCGCATCGTCCGGCAAGGGCAGCACGCCGATTTGCTGCGCGGGCAGCAGCGGTTCGATGCCGTCCAGCGCCAGCGGCGCCGGCGGCGGAGCGAACTCGCCGCCCTGCTCCACGCGCGCGGCGGCGGCCTGGAGGCCTTCCGCGTTGCGCGGCGAGACCCCGGCCTGCGACAGCTCGTCGACCCAGTCCCGCAGCTCGCGCGCCGCATGGTCCAGCAGCGCGCGCAGGGGCGGCGTCATGGGACGCGATTCCGCCAGCCATACGTTCATGACCCGCTCCACCGCGCCGGCCGCGTCGGCGAACTGGTTCAGGCCCACCATGCGGCCGCTGCCCTTGAGCGTATGGAAGGAGCGCCGCAGGGTGGCCTGCCATTCCTGGGCGCCGGCCTGGTCCCCGGCGCCAGGCAGGGTGGAATCGAGCAAGGCAAACACCTCGCGCGCCTCGTCGATGAACACCTCCAGCAGCTCCGGCTCGATGGCGGCGTCACTGGGAGCGGGCGCAGGCGCCTGCTGCGGCAGCGACAGCGGCAGCGGCGGCGGCACCTGCTGGTTCAGCACCGGGATGCCGCCCGCCTCGGCCATTTTGCGGAACGGCACCGAGCGGAACGTGCCCTGCGCGGCGTCGAAGGCGAAGCGGGCGCGCGCGCCGTCCGCGTTCTGGCCCAGCATGTCGACAAAGAAGCCCAGCGCCCCCACGTTCTGGGCGATGGCTTCCAGCGCCCGGGCCTTCTGCCCAGGCTCGGCCTTGCCCTGGGCCAGCTCGCGCACCGCCGCCTTGACATGCTGGACGGCGCGCATGGCGGCGTCCTGCTCGAGGATGGCCAGCGCGCCCTGCAGCTGGTGCAGCACCGGATCGAGGCCGGTCAGCACCGGCCACAGCGCAGGGTCGGCGTGGAATTCGTCCAGCACTTTCTCGACGTGGCGCAGGCCGGTCTTGAGTTCCGCCGCCAGGGTCACCACGGTGTCGTCCTGGCGCATCTGGTAGGCCAGGCTGCTTTGCCAGCGCGCCGGTTCCGGCGGGGTGGCGCCGGACTCCAGCGCCTGCAGGCGCGCGCCTATGGTGTCGGCATGGGCAGCGAAATCGTCCGGCAGCAGGCGCAGCCGCGCCAGGCCGTGCTCCGCGAACAGCAGCGCAGTGGACATCTCCAGTGCCAGTTCCTCACTGCGGCCGGCCGTGCGCGCCACACCGTCGACCTGGCGCAGCAGAGCGCCCAGGGCCGGCAGGCCCAGCTTGTCGGTGGCCGCCGCCGCGCCGCGCACGGCGGCGCCAAAGGCCGGATCGAGCGGCGCGCCGCTGTCGCCGCCGGCCTGGCGCTCCCACACCGCCTTGGCCTGGGCCACTTCCTCGCGCGCCCTGGCCAGGGCCTCGGCGTCGACCTGGCCGTAGCGGTGCGCTTCGTAGTCGGCCGGCGCCAGGCCCTGCAGGCCCCATTCCTGGTACAGCTGGCGCGCCGTTGCCGGCAGCTCGCCGCCATCGGCGCCGGCCGCCGCGATGAAGAACAGGGCGTCGCGCAGCATGGCGTCCGGGGTTTCCGCCGCGCCCTGCGCCAGGCGGCGCAGCTGCAGGTTGATCTGGCCGAACAGCTGCTTGGCGTACAGGCCGTCCGCTACCCTGTCCTCGGCCACCAGTTCGGCAAACGCCTGCATGGCCTCCCAGAATACGCGCTGGCGGCCGTCGGTGCGCGAAGCGGCCAGCGCCGCCACGGCGTCGCGCAGGGCGGCCGCATGTTCGCGCCGGGCCTGCGGCTCGGCGCTTTTCAGATACGGCAGCAGGGCGCGCTCGAAGCGCTGGCGCAGCGCCGCCAGGTCGGGGGCCTCGGCCACCTCGGCCACCAGGCCGGCCAGCGCGGTGGCGCGCTCCAGGTCGGGGAAGAACAGGTCGGCCGGGTGGATGCGCTCCACGCCCAGCAGCTCGCGCACGGCGCGGTAGTACGGGAACAAGCGGGCCGGCTGCTGCGGTTCGCCTTCCAGCAGCTGCTCCAGGTACTCGGCCAGGGCCTGGTACAGCTGCGCCACCAGCCGCACATGGTCGGCGCTGCATTTCAGGCTGCCATCCTTGAAGCGGTCCAGCACCGCCTCGGCGCTGGCGGTCAACAGGCCCACGCCCTCCACGTCCACCATTTGCAGCGCGCCGTGCGCCTGGTGCAGGTGCGAGCGGGCCAGCTGCAGCTGGGTGGCCTGGTCCTCCGGATCGCGTCCGCCGGCTTCGAACAGGGCGGTGCGCGAGCGCGCCAGCGCCTCGCGGATCTCCCCCATCACCCAGGACAGGGGGCCGGTATCGAATGCCGTGGCGGCGGGGGTCGGAAGGTCGGTTCTGCTCATGCCGGGATCAGCCTCTCAATGGGATGGGGACGCGATGCGGAAACGCGCCACCGAATTTTTCAGCTCCTGCGCCAGCAGCGCCAGCTGCTCGATGGAGTGCGCGGTCTGCTGGGTGCCGGCCTGGGTCTGCTCGGTCACGGCCAGGATGTGCTGGATGTTGTGCGCCACGCAGCCGGCCGATCCGGCCTGCTGCCCGGTGGTGCTGGCGATGCCGGAAATGAGCTCGGCCAGGCGGTTGGACACCTGGATGATGTCGGCCAGCGCCGCGCCGGCCGCATCGGACAGTCGCGTGCCCTCGACCACGCCGCGGGTGGATTTTTCCATGGCCGCCACCGCGTCGTGGGTATCGGTCTGGATGGCGCGCACCAGGGCGCCGATCTGCTTGGCCGCCTCGGCCGAGCGCTCGGCCAGGCGCTGCACTTCCTCCGCCACCACCGAGAAGCCGCGCCCGGCCTCGCCGGCGGAGGCGGCCTGTATGGCGGCGTTCAGCGCCAGCACATTGGTCTGCTCGGTGATGTCGGAAATCAGCTCGGTGATTTCGCCTATCTCCTGCGAGGATTCACCCAGGCGCTTGATGCGCTTGGAGGTGTCCTGGATCTGGTCGCGGATCTCGTGCATGCCCTGGATGGCGTTGTGCACCGCCGTCGAGCCCTGCAGGGCCGCCGCCACCGACTGGCGCGCCACGTCGGCCGACTCGCTGGCCGAGCGCGACACGTCGGTGATCTCGCCCGCCATGCGTACCACGGTGGCGCTGGCCTGCTGGATCTCGCGCGACTGCTGCTGCGAGGCCTGCAGCAATCCGCTGGAAATGCTGTTGGCGCGGGCCGAAGCCTGGATCACCTGCTCGGCGGTGGCGGTGACCCGGCCCACCAGGCCGCGCAGCTCCTCCACCGTGTAGTTGACCGAGTCGGCGATGGCGCCGGTGATGTCTTCGGAAACCGTGGCCTGCACCGTCAGGTCGCCGTCCGCCACCTCCTGCAGCTCGTTCATCAGGCGCAGGATGGCGGCCTGGTTCCTCTCGTTGGTGGCCTTGGCCTCGGCCTCCATGCGCTCGGACTGCTGGCGCAGCTCCTCGGCCTGGCGCCGGCGCAGCTCGGCCCCGCGCGCGCGGCTGTGCGAATCCTGCAGCAGCACGCGGCCGATGGCGGCGGCCGAGGCCAGCGCCAGCAGGCCGCCGCCCACCATCAGCCAGAAGGCCGGGTCCAGGCCCTCCTGGGCGTCGCGGTAGGCCTGCTGCAGGGCCGACAGCTTCTGGCGCAGGGCTTCGTTCTCGCCGAAGATCAGCTGCTCGGCGTTGCGCGCTGCGACGAACTTGTCCAGTTTGTCGAGGATCACGGCCACCAGCCGCTGGTACTGCTCGAACTCCGCCTTGAGCTGCTCCAGGCGGCCGCGCACATCGGGGTCGCGCAGCGGCGCCAGCTGCAGCGCGGCGCTGCCGTTCAGCAGGCCGTCCACCGTGCTGCGGAACACGGTGCTGTCGCGCCCCAGCTGGAAGGCGGTCTCGGTACTGATGCTGCCGGCGGTGAGGAATTCGCTGGCGTTGCCCTTCATGCGCTGGGTCAGCATGGCCAGCCGGCCCCAGGCCGCCATCTCGCGCGCACCGGCGCCGCGCTGCAGGCGCAGGGCGGCGATCTCCTCGGCGCGCGCCAGCAGGTCGGGCGACAGGGCGGCGATCTGCAGCAGGGTCTTGTCGATGCCGCTCAGGTCGGACTTGAGCAGCAGGATGGTGCCGGCCGCCATTTCGGAACTGTTCCACTGCTTACGCGCGGCCGCCAGCAGTGGCGCCAGCCCCGTGTTGGGGGCGCCGGTCTCGTGGCCCTGGTAGACGCCGCCGCGCGCCAGCAGCACGAAGGCCCGGGTCAGCTCGGTGCGGCTGTCCTCCAGCTGGCGGAAACCCTCGTCGCTGCCCTGCAGGGCGTTGGGGGCCGCCTTGCCGATGCGCTGTGAGTGCATCAGAGCGTCGCTGGCAATCTGGGTCTGGGTCGAGCGGTTGGCGTTGTGGATGGTGTTGAGGGTGACGAAGGCCGCGCTCCAGGCCAGGCTCAGGGCCAGTGCGGTGGACAGGATGCTGAGCTGGCGCTGGGCCGGCAGGTGGCCGATCAGGGGCAGCTTGAAGTGGGCGGCGTGGGCGGCGGCGTCGGGCGGCGCCGGCCGCGCGCGCCGGCCCAAGGCGTGGCGCAGGCGCAGCGGCTCGTCGTTGCCGTCCGCATCGCCGGGCTGGAAGGCGGGAGCAGAGGGAGACAAGGGAGGCAAGGTCATGGGCGGCCGGGGAGCTTCCTGCTCCCGGCGTCCCAGGCTGCGCTGCGCACGCTTGAGGAAACCCATGCCCGCTCCCCTCACGCCGCCGGCGCCAGGCCGGCCTGCGCGAAGCGGGGTTCGGCCACCAGCCGCGCCAGGTCGATGCGCATCCAGGACTGCTGCTCGGCATCCGTGTAGTGGCCAGCCAGCCAGGCCGGGTCGCCGTCGCGTGCCGGGGCCGGGCGCAGCTGGTCCAGGCGGCGCAGGCCCAGCACGCGGGCGGCCAGCAGCGCGCAGTTGTAGCCCAAGCGCGGGGCCAGGGTCACCAGCCGGCCCGCGCCGGACTGTGCGGCGCCGCCCAGGTAGCGCTCCAGGTCCACCACCCCGGTCAGCACGCCGCGGATGTTGACCAGGCCCAGGTACCAGTCGCAGGTGTAGGGCACGGGCAGCGGCGTCTGCGGCGGCGCGATCTCGCCCAGCTGGGTCAGGTCCAGCAGGCAGCGCCGGGTACCCAGCAGCACGCCCAGTTCGCGTCCGCCGTCGGCGCCGCGCGCGGCCTGCATGCGCTCCAGCAGCTGCACCTGGTACTGGCGCAGGCGGCTGCGGCGCTCCGGCGCGCCGTCCATCAGCCCAGCGCCGCGATCTTGGACAGCAGGTCGGCAGCCTGCACCGGCTTGACCAGGTAGTCGCGCGCGCCCTGGCGCAGGCCCCAGATGCGGTCGGTCTCCTGGCTCTTGCTGGAGCAGATGATGATGGGCACGTCCTGCAGTTCCGGGTCGCGGGCGATGGAGCGGGTGACCTGGAAGCCGTTCGCACCCGGCATCACCACGTCCATCAGGATCAGGTGCGGCTTTTCGGCGCGTATGCTGGCCAGGGCTTGCTCACCGCTTTCGGCGGTGCTGACGGTGTAGCCGGCGCGCGCCAGGATGTCGGTCAGGTAGTAGCGCTCGGTCGGCGAGTCATCCACGATCAGTATGCGTTGTATGGCCATATTCCCCCCTGCGGCGAGCTCACGGTTGGTGCGGGACGGCGCCGCCGGCGTGCATGCGCACGGCCGCCAGCAGGCTGTCCCTGGTAAAAGGTTTGGTCAGATAGGCCGCCGCGCCCACCATGGCGCCGCGTACGCGGTCGACCAGCCCCTCCCTGGCCGACAGCATCAGCACCGGGGTGGCGTGGAAGCGCGCGCTGTGCTTGATCAGGGCGCAGGTCTGGTAGCCGTCCAGGCGCGGCATGAGGATGTCGCACAGCACCAGGTCGGGCCGGTGGTCGCTGATCTGGGCCAGGGCCTCGAAACCGTCGCCAGCCAGCAGCACCTGGTAGCCGGCCTGGCTCAGGAATATCTCGGCGGCACGGCGTATGGTGCTGCTGTCGTCGATCACCATGATGGTCAGGGCGGGCGATATCGTCATAATACGTTTGCTGGGCTGGTAGCCACACGATAGCATAGGATGGCCCTGCGGGGCGCGCGGCCCCGGCGCGCCATGGACAGCGGCAGGCAGCTAGATCGCCACCATCTCGAAATCCTCCTTGCGGGCGCCGCATTCCGGACAGGTCCAGTTCATCGGCACGTCGTCCCAGCGGGTGCCGGGTGCGATGCCTTCGTCCGGCAGGCCCTCGGCCTCGTCGTAGATCCAGCCGCAGATCAGGCACATCCAGGTCTTGAACTCCGTCGTTGTTTCGTTGCTACTCACGTACGCCACCCTTCAATCAAGTAAAATGCTGAATCAGGTATCTTAATCCACCCGCCGTGCAAAACCAAACTTCTCCCCTCATCCTGAGCTTCGGGGCGGCCGATCCGCTCGGCGCCACCGGCATCCAGGCCGACCTGGCCACTATTGCAGCCCTGGGCGGCGCCGGCCTCACCGTCACCACCGCGTTGCTGATCAGCGACACCAGCAGCATCGAAGACGTGCAGGCCGTCGATGCGGACTGGGTCTCGGACCAGGCCCGCGTGCTGCTGGAGGACGCCACCGTGGCTGCCTTCAAGGTCGGGGCCCTGTCCAGCGCCGAGCAGGCGGCGGCGGTGGCCGAGGTGCTGTCCGACTATCCGGACGCGCCGCTGGTGCTCGATCCCTTCAGCTCGCGCCTGCCCGACAGCGAAGACGAGGACGAGGCCGAGGAAATGCGCAGCGCCCTGGTCCAGCTGCTGGTGCCGCAGGCCACGCTGCTGATGTTGTCGCAGGTGGAGCTGGGCCGGCTGGCCGAAACCTGGCGCGAGGCCGGGGAGCCGGAGGATGGCTGGGAGACCGACGTCGCCCACCTGCTGTCGCTGGGCTGCGAATACGTGCTGGTGACCGGCACTGCGGCGGTCTCCGGCGCCAACGGCCAGCGCCGCGCCAACACCCTGTTCGGGCCGGACGGCCTGGTGGCGCAGGACAGCTGGCAGCACCTGCCGGGCTCCTACATCGGCGCCGGCGGCACCCTGTCGGCCGCCATCGCCGCGCTCATGGCCCGCGGCGCGGAGGTGGAGGCGGCGGTACGCTCGGCCCAGGAGTACACTATCGGCGCGCTGGCCCACGCCCAGCGCTACGGCATGGGCAAGCTGGTGCCCAACCGCTTTTTCCAGCTGCTGCCGGCCGGCGCCGCGCAGTAGCCCCAACCTGACTAGAACACGCAGCCATGACCACGACTTCGAACAACGACATACTGTTTGCCCGCGCCCAGAAAACCACGCCCGGCGGCGTCAACTCGCCGGTGCGCGCGTTCCGCTCGGTGGGCGGCACGCCACGCTTCATCACGCGCGCCGACGGCCCCTATTTCTGGGACGCCGACGGCAAGCGCTATATCGACTACATCGGTTCCTGGGGCCCGGCCATTGTCGGCCACTCGCATCCGGCGGTGGTGGCGGCGGTGCAGGAAGCGGCCGCGCGCGGCCTGTCGTTCGGCGCCCCGACCGAGGGCGAGATCGAGATGGCGGAGGAAATCTGCCGCCTGGTGCCGTCCATCGAGCAGGTGCGGCTGGTGTCGTCCGGCACCGAGGCCACCATGAGCGCACTGCGCCTGGCGCGCGGCGCCACCGGACGCGACAAGATCGTCAAGTTCGAGGGCTGCTACCACGGCCACGCCGATTCCCTGCTGGTGAAGGCCGGCAGCGGCCTGCTCACCTTCGGCAATCCGACCTCGGCCGGCGTGCCGGAAGACTTCGTCAAGCACACCCTGGTGCTGGACTATAACAACGTGGAACAGGTGCGCGACGCCTTTGCCAGCTACGGCGCCGAGATCGCCTGCGTGATCGTGGAGCCCGTGGCCGGCAACATGAACCTGATCAAGGCCGCGCCGGCCTTCCTGCAGGCGCTGCGCGAACTGTGCACCGAGCATGGCGCGCTGCTGATCTTCGACGAAGTGATGTGCGGCTTCCGGGTCGCCCTGGGCGGGGCGCAGGAACTGTACGGCATCAAGCCGGACCTGACCGCGCTGGGCAAGGTGATAGGCGGCGGCATGCCGGTGGCGGCCTTCGGCGGCCGCGCGGACCTGATGGCCAGGATGGCGCCGCTGGGCGCCGTGTACCAGGCCGGCACCCTGTCCGGCAATCCGGTGGCGGTGGCGGCCGGCATGACCACCCTGAAGCTGATCCAGCAGCCCGGCTTCTATGAGCAACTGAGCGCCAGCGCGCAGCGCCTGGCTGTGGGATTGACGGCGGCCGCGCGCGAGGCCGGCGTGGCATTCTGCGCCGACGCCGTGGGCGGCATGTTCGGCCTGTACTTCAGCGCCACCCCGCCCAACAACTATGCCGAGATGATGGCGGGCGACCGCGAGCGCTTCAACCGCTTCTTCCACGGCATGCTGGACGAAGGCGTGTACTTCGCCCCGGCCGCCTTCGAAGCCGGCTTCGTGTCGGCCCAGCACAGCGACGCCGTGATCGACGAGACCATCGCCGCCGCCGGCCGCGTGTTCGCCACACTCTAAGTTCAATCCAGCGCCGGCTGGTCCTCCTCGGGGCTCTGGATCACGCCGGTGTTGAAGTTGTATTCGAACAGGTCGCCGTAGCGCCCCCATTCGATCGCCACCCGCAGCGCGCGCTCGGCTTCCTCTTCGCTCAGGGTGAAGCGCAGCAGGCGCAGGAACAGGTCTTCCGGCAAATCGCCAGACTTGTCCTGCTCCAGCCCGTGGCAGATGTAGGCAATCAGCGGCACATGCTCCAGCAGCTGCTTGCCGAACATTTCCTGGCGCCCGGTGTTATTGGCGGCGACGTAGCGCGCGCCCAGGTCGGTCAGCAGCACGTCGCCCTTGGTCAGGTAGGCAAAGCCCAGCAGGATCAGGGCGTTCAGCACTTCCAGCAGCTCGGCGTCGGTCAGTTCCGTTTCCTCGGCCAGCTGCGGCAGGTCGGCGCGGCCGGAGTATGGCTCCTCGGCCAGCAGTTCCAGTATCGCTTCCATGTGGGCGATGCCGGCCTGCGGCAAGCGGTCGCCCAGCTGCAGCTTGACTTCCTTTTCGCTGATCAGGCCGCGCCGCGCCGCGCCCGCCGTCATCATCTCGTACACCTGGTCGATCAGCTGGCGCACCTCGGCGCCGGCCGCCTTGCGCGGCTGCGGCAGCGAGATCGGCAGCTCGGCCCGAACCCGGCCCGGATCGCTGGCAAACACCAGCACGCGGTCGGCCATCATCACCGCTTCCTCGATATTGTGCGAGACCACCAGGATAGCCTTGGTCGGGATGCGGCCCGACTGCCACAGCTCCAGGATTTCCTCGCGCAGGCGTTCGCCGGTCAGCACGTCCAGCGCCGAGAAGGCTTCGTCCATCAGCAGCACTTCCGGCTCCATCACCAGGGCGCGGGCGATGCCGACCCGCTGGCGCATGCCGCCCGACAGCTCGCGCGGCAGCGCGCCCTCGAAGCCGGACAGGCCGATCAGCTCGATCACCTTCTCGGCCCGCCGCGCCCTTTCCTCGGCGCCCATGCCCTGCGCCTCCAGCCCCAGCTCGACATTCTTCTGCACCGTCAGCCAGGGGAACAGGGCGAAGGACTGGAACACCATGCGGATGCCGCGCGCCGTGCCGTACAGCGGCATGCCCCGGTACAGCACCTGGCCGCTGTCGGCCGGGATCAGGCCGGCCATGATGCGCAGCATGGTCGACTTGCCGGAGCCGGACTGGCCCAGCAAGGCCACGATCTCGCCCTCGTGCAGGGTGAAGTCCACGCCTTCCAGCACGGAGCGCTTGGAGCCGTCGGCGGCTCGGAAGTGCTTGCCGACGCCTTTCAGTTCGACGATGGGAGTGCTCATGATTGCTTATCCTAAAAATGCAGCCGGCTTTCGGCCATGATGTACAAACGGCGCCAGACGAAGTGGTTGAAGCCCATCACGAAGATGCACATCACGCCTATGCCCAATGCGATGCGGGGGAAGTCGCCGGCCACCGTCATCTCCTGGATGTAGCTGCCGATACCGTGCGCCTTGAGCGTGGTCGGCCCCCAGCTGACGAATTCGGACACGATGGCGGCGTTCCAGGAACCGCCGCTGGCCGTGATGGCGCCGGTGACGAAGCTGGGGAAGATGGCCGGCAGCAGGTAGCGGCGCCATTTAAGCCAGCCGGTCAGGCCGAAGTTCTTGGCCGCGTGGCGCAATTCGGTCGGGATGGTGGAGGCGCCCGCGATCACGTTGAATAGCAAATACCACTGGGTGCCCAGTATCATCAGCGGCGACAGCCAGATGTCCGGATTGAGGTGGTAGCGCAGTATCAGCAGCACCGCCACCGGGAACACCAGGTTAGCCGGGAAGGCGGCCAGGAACTGGGCCACGGCCTGGGTGCGCGAAGCCCAGCGCGGGTTCATGCCTATCCAGACCCCGACCGGCACCCACACCAGGGAGGCCAGCGCCAGCAGCAGCACCACCCGTATCATGGTGTACACGCCCAGCACCAGCACGTGGCCCACTTCAGCCAGGCCGACTTCGTTGAGGATGAAGTGTCCCAAACTCCACAGGGCGTAGAACACCACGGCCGCGATCACCGCGTCCCATACGCGCTGCGGCAGCAGCGACGGCTGGTCGCGGCGCGCGCGCGGCGAGGTGCCGTCGTGGCCCAGGCGGAACACGGCAATGGAGCGCGACAGCTGGTAGCCGAACCATGCGACGATCTGCTGGGTGCGCTCGGTGCGGCGCAGCCAGGTCAGCAGCCAGGATTGCTGAGCCGTGTCGCTGCCGGTTTCCTCGAAGCGGAACTTGTCGGCCCAGGCCAGCAGCGGGCGGAAGAACAGCTGGTCGTACATCAGCACCGCCACCAGCATGGCGGCAATGGCCCAGCCGATGGCGGCCAGGTTGCTTTGCTCGATGGCCAGGGCGATGTAGGAACCGATGCCGGGCAGCTTGATGTTCTGGTTCGAGACCGAGATCGCTTCCGAGGCCACCACGAAGAACCAGCCGCCGGACATGGACATCATCATGTTCCACAGCAGGCCGGGCATGGCGAACGGCAGCTCCAGGCGCCAGAAGCGCTGCCAGCCGGACAGCTGGAACACCCGCGCCGCCTCGGACAATTCGGACGGCACGGTGCGAAAGCCCTGGTAGGCGGAAAACGCCATGTTCCAGGCCTGGGACGTGAAGATGGCGAAGATGGCGGCGCACTCCACTCCCAGGAGGTTGCCGGGAAACAGGGCGATGAAGGCCGTCACCGTGATCGACAAGAAGCCCAGGATGGGAATCGACTGCAGGATGTCCAGCAGCGGCACCAGCACTTTTTCGGCAATGCGGTACTTGGTGGTCAGGGCCGCGAACACACAGCTGAACACCATGGAGGCGCCCAGGGCGATGAACATGCGCAGGGTGGTGCGCAGCAGGTAGTACGGCAGGTAGCCGGGGTCCAGCGACAGCGGCAGCGGCTGGCCCAGCTCATAGGGACGCGCCATCTGCTGGCTGCCGTAGGCCATCAGCACGAAGATGGCCAGGACGATGGGCAGCAAGGCCCAGTCCCAACGGTTACCCCCCGCTTCCACCACCTGGCGCGGGAAAAATTGTCGTTTCTTGGTCATGTCACACCAGGGGAAATGCAGGGAAAAAGATCCGGCCAGTGTACGCGATGTTGGTGACCAGAAAGTGACGCAGCGCGTCATTCTACCGGAGCAGGCTGCCCGGGCGGATTACCAAATGGATAGGTAGGCCCGGCATGCTTGCCGAACCGCCAATGTTACTTCAGCCAGCCGCGCCGGCGGAAGTACCAGAACGGGGCGATCGCGCTGGTGACCATCAGGCCCAGGGCGAAGGGGTAGCCCAGGGCCCAGTCCAGCTCGGGGAACCAGCCGCGGAAGTTCATGCCGTAGATGGAGGCGATCAGGGTGGGCGGCAGGAAGGCCACGCTGGCCACCGAGAAGATCTTGATGATCTTGTTCTGGTTGATGTTGATGAAGCCGACCGTGGCGTCCATCAGGAAGTTGATCTTGTCGAACAGGAAGGAGGTGTGGCCGTCCAGCGATTCGATGTCGCGCAGGATCTGGCGCGCTTCCTCGAACTGTTCATTGTTCAGCAGCCGTCCGCGCATCAAGAAGCTGACCGCGCGCCGGGTGTCCATCATGTTGCGGCGTATGCGGCCGTTCAAGTCTTCCTCGTGGGCGATGGCGTTCAGGGCGGCGGCGGCGTCCTGGTCGGTGAACTCCTTCTGCAGCACGCGCTCGCTCACTTCCTCCAGCGACTGGTAGATGCCTTCCAGCGCATCGGCCGAATACTCGGCGTCGGTGGCGTACAGGTCCAGCAGCACATCCATGTAGTCGGCAATCGAGCCGGGCCGCGAGCGGGCCCGCATGCGCACCAGGCGGAACACGGGCAGGTCGTCGGTGTGCACCGAGAACAGCATCTTGCGGGCCAAAATGAAGGCCACGGTGACGATGCGCGAGGGGCCGTCGTCTTCCTCCAGCAGGAAATCGGTGCGCAGGTGCAGGTCGCCGTTTTCCGCCTCGTAGTAACGGGCCGAGGCTTCGATATCCTTGACTTCATCCTCGCCCGGCAGGATCACGCCGTAGATGGCCTTGACCCAGGCCCGTTCGTCTTCGTTCGGATCGGTCAGATCAACCCAGACCGGGGCGGCCTGTTCCAGGTCCTCGCGGCTATCGATGGGCACCTGGTTGAGCCGGCCATTTTGTAGAACGAAAACATTGATCATAGGCACTCTCAGCCGGCAAAGGTGATGGGACGCGTGGGTGGCACTGCGCTGCGGAGCGTGTCGTGCCAGCCGCGGCCCGGTAACGGTGCGCTGCACGAAAACAGCGCAAGTGTACCCGCAAAGCCCGGCCGCAAGCCACCCCTGTGGCAAGCTTTTTTACACCAGTGACAGTTTTGCCTGCACGGCGAGGAGCGGCAACGACGCCATGGTCAACTTAAACGTCCTCTCAGGGCAGCTCGGCGGCGTTCATGCGGCGCAGGATCACGGCGGTGCGGCGCGCCAGGTAGTTGGAGTCGCGGTGCTTGTCGAAGAAGCGCGGATTGGGCAGCATCACGGCCAGCCTGGCCGCCTGCGCCGCACCCAGGTTGGCCGCGCTGACCCCGTAATAATGGCGCGCGGCGGCCTCGGCGCCAAAGATGCCGGTGCCGAACTCCACTACGTTGAGGTAGATCTCGAAGATGCGCTCCTTGTCCATCAGCGCTTCCAGCATATAGGTAATGACCAGTTCCTGGCCCTTGCGCACATAGCTGCGCTGGCCGGACAGGAACAAATTCTTGGCCAGCTGCTGCGTGATGGTGGAGCCGCCTGACACCACCTTGTGCTTCTTGGCGTTCTTTTCGTAGGCCTTTTGCATGGCTTCCCAGTCCACCCCCTCGTGCTCGGAGAAGTTGGCATCCTCGGAAGCGATGATGGCGCGCTTGAGGTTGTTGGAAATCCGGTTGTACGGCACCCATTGCTGCTGGATGTTGGCGTTGGGATTTTTCTCGCGCAGGGCGGCTTGCTGCTCGCGCATGAAGCTGGTCATGGATGGGTTATGGTCCACCCACCACCATATCTGCAGCAGGAAATACAGCTGCACGGCCAGCACCAGCAGCAGCGGCAGGCCTATCACCCACTTGAGCCAGCGCCAGCGCCCTCCCCCCTTGCGCGCCGCCGCTTTCATAGCGCGGCCCGCAGCCGCTGCAGCACCTCGGCCGTGGCCGGATGCACGCCGCGCCACACGGCGTAGGCCTCGGCCGCCTGCTCGACCAGCATGCCCAGGCCATCGCGCACCAGGGCGCCGTGGCCGGCGGCAAAGCGCATGAAGACGGTGGGCTCTTTGCCATACATCATGTCCAGCGCCAGCGCACCCGGGGCGAACACGGACGGCGCCACCGGCGGCAGGTCGGCCGCCAGGCTGGCCGAGGTGGCGTTGATGACGATGTCGTACGCGCCCTCGATGTCCGCATAGCCGCAGCCGGACACCACGCCGGCCCCGCCCAGGGCCGCGAATTGTTCGGCCAGCGCCAGCGCCGTGGCCACGGTGCGGTTGGCGATCACCAGCTGGGCCGGACGGTGTTCCAGTATCGGCAGCACCACGCCGCGCGCCGCGCCGCCCGCGCCCAGCAGCAGCACCCGGCGTCCCGTGATGGGCACGCCGGCATTGTTGACGATGTCGGCCACCAGCCCGGCGCCGTCCGTGTTGTCGCCTATGATGCCTTCCTCGCTGAACACCAGGGTGTTGACGGCGCCGGCGGCGCGGGCCCGTATGGTCAGGGCCTGGGCCAGCTTGACCGCCTCCAGCTTGAAGGGCACGGTGACGTTGGCGCCCTTGCCGCCCTCGGCAATGAAGGCCTGCACGGCGGCGGCAAAGCCGTCCAGCGGCGCCAGCCGTTTTTCATAGGCCAGGTCGTGGCCGGTCTGGGCCGCGTAGGCCGCGTGGATGTCGGGGGATTTGCTGTGGGCAATCGGATTGCCGAAGACGCAGTATCGGTCGGTCATGGTGCTCCGCCACTCAGGTTGGCTTCCATCTTGTCGTCACGGGTGAATTTGAAACGGGTGATAATCACCCACAGGTCATCCTTGTCATTGGACAGCATCTTGGGCGGGAAACGCCCGAACGGTGCCGCACGCCGCACGATGTCCAGCGCCTTGGCGTCCAGGGTCGGGTTGCCGGAGCTGCGCTCCACGCGCGGGCCGCCATCCTTCATGTAGATGGTGCCGTCCTGGAACACCGGGATGTAGACCACCAGCTCGCCGTACAGCTTGCGCCCGTTCACCTGAGGGAAGTTGAGGGTGCCGATATCCTCGATGCGCTTCTGCATGGTCTTGTAATAGTCGGCATAGCCGACTTCGCGCGTGCTGGGCGTGATGTAGGTCTTTTTGGGACGCTTGTTCTGGTCTTCGATGGTCTCGCTGATCTCGGCCGTCATGCGGGCAATGGCCTTGCTGGTTTCCAGCAAGTCGGCGCCGCGCGCCAGCGGATCGGGCTTGTTCTGCTCGGTGACCGGCGGCGCCGCGAACGGCGACTGGGTGGCCTGGGTCAGCAGATTCTTCTGACGCTCCTCCAGCTCGGCGATGCGGCGCCGCGCGGCCTTGACGCTGTCGCCGGTCTCCATCCTGCGCAGGTCGGGCAGCGGCGATTTGGCGCGGCCCTGGTCGGCGTGGCCGCCGCCATCCAGGTTGGCCTGGGCCAGGGCCTCGGCCTTGAGCGGGGCGCGCTGGTGCTTGGCGTTCACCAGTATCACTTCCAGCCCGGGATCGGTGGGCTGCACCGGCGCCGGCACCGGCGCCACGAAGTGCAGCGCCAGCAGGACGCCGTGCGCCAGCAGGGAAATGCCGGTGGCCAGCACCAGCAGGCTGTGTTGTTGGAGTGACTTCACGCGTGAGCAGGGTTACGTCGGACAGTGGCCGATTTTACGTCAAAGCAAGCACACTGCCCCGGTTTTTTACTCCGCCGAGGGCTGTGCTCCGGTGTCCGGCGCGTCGGCCGCGGTGTCCGCTGCCGCGGCATCGCCAGCTTCGGCCGCCGCTTCCGCGCCGGCTTCCTCGGCAGCGGCCGGGTCACCCTCCTCGTCCTCGTAGTCCAGGTCCACATCTTCGGCGGGAGCGCCGGCGGCCGGTATCTCCAGCAGGCGGGTCTCGATGCTGAGGTCGACCTCATCCCAGCGCAGCACGTCCAGCCTGACCTGGGCGCCGCGCGCCACCTGGGGCATGCCCGGCAGGCGGATGATGAGGGGAATGTCGGCCAGGCGCAGCACCTCGTCCTTGAGCACCACGGCGTCCACCTGGCGCGCGCTTTCCTGGCCCAGCCAGCGCAGGCACCAGTAGCGTTCCATGTTGGACTGGAAGTCGGCGTAGGCGCCGTAGGCGGCGTCGAACTGCGACACGATGGCGAACAGGTTGGCGTCCTTGTGCTTGAACGGCGCCACCAGCGGGGCCGTGACGCCGTTGGCGGCGCAGGCCAGGATTTGCCACTGGTTGACCAGGTCGGTATAGCGGCGCAGCGGCGAGGTGCTCCAGGCGTACTGGTCCACGCCCAGGCCCTGGTGCGGCGCCGCGTGGGTCAGCATGCGCACCTGCATCTTGGCGGCCCAGCCGCCCACGCCCTGGCCCTGGCTGCGGTATATGCCGGGCACGCCGTGGTCGTGCATCAGCTTGCCCCAGGTGCTGTTGGCAAAGATCATCAGTTCGGCCACGATCTTGTCCAGCGGCGCGCCGCGCTTGCGGCGGCTGATGGTGACCACGCCATTCTCGACGTAGAAGTTGAAGTCCACACGGTTGTTCTGCTCCGGCTTGAGGCCGAAGGCTTCGCGCTTGACCATGCGGCCCTGCTCCAGCACCTGGGCCCATTGCCACAGCAGGCGCAGGTCTTCCTTGTGGGCATACTCGCCCGCGCCGCTAGCCAGGGTGTCCTCGTTGACCAGCTCGTCCAGGTCGTTATGGCGCAGGTTGCTGGCGATGGGCACCAGCTCGGCGCGGGTTTCGGTGGAGAGCACGCTCCAGTCGGCCGTGTCCAGGGTGGCGTACAGCGACAGCGCCGGGCAGGTCTTGTCCTCGGCCAGGGTGTAGGCTTCCACGATGGCGTCCGGCAGCATGGTGATTTTGTCGCCCGGCATGTAGACGGTGGACATGCGGGCGCGCGCGATCTTGTCCACGGCGTCGTCCGGCTTGATGCCCAGTCCGGGAGCGGCGATGTGGATGCCTATCCTGACCTTGCCGCCGTCCAGGGGGGTGATGGAGAAGGCGTCGTCGATCTCGGTGGTGGTGACGTCGTCGATGGAGAAGGCGGCCACATCGGCGGTCGGCAGGCCGGCCGGCGGCTGCGGTACAGCCACGTCCGGGAAACCGGCGCCACGCGGGAATTGCTCGAACAGGAAGCGGCTCATGTGCAGCTGGTAAGGCGAGGCCAGGCCGCCGGTGGCCAGCATCAGGCGCGGTGCGGTGGTGTGCAGCTCGTCGCAGGCCGCTTCCAGCGCCTTGTATTCGATGGAATTCTTGTCCGGCTTGAACAGCAGCTGCTGCACGATGGGCTGCATCGCCTCCGGCAGGCGGCCGGCCTTGAGTTCCTCGACGTACTGGGCCTGGATGATGGCTTGCTGCATTTTCTTTTCAATGCCGGCCTGGGCCGCGCGCAGCGATTGCTCGGGCGCGGCTTTGTAGCGGCCACGGCCCTTCTTGTAGAAATAGATGGGCGCCGAATGCAGGCTCAGTATCAGGCCGGCCGCTTCCGACGGCAGCGGCGCGTGGCCGAAGTATTCCGCGCCCAGCTCGGCAAAACCAAACTCCTCCTCGCCAGCCACTTCCCACAGGAAGTCCAGGTCGATATCGGCCGAGACCGCCTTGGCCTCGTCCATCAGCACGGCCGGGGCGGGCTTCTCGAACTGCAGCAGCACGTCCTTGGCTTTCACCTTGGTGCGCTTGCCGCTCGCCATTTCCACCTGATACGCCTCGCCGGCCTGGGACAGGACGGTGCCGACCTTGAAATCGCCGGATTCTTCAAAAAATAGATTCATTGCTAGCTTAGCTTGGTTATTGTGTTCGTTATTGTGTTCGTACTCGTCGGTCGCAGCGCCAGCACGCCGGGCAGGAATACCTCGGTCACCAGCAGGCTGCCGCGCCGGCGCCGGTACAGGCAGCGCCGCGCATATAATAGTCGGTCAGGCGCCGCCATCCCCGCTGCCAGGTCCAGCGCAGCCCGGGCCCGCTGCGCCAGCGGATGGCCGGGCCGCAATACGGCGTATTCCAGTTCCGCCCGCCGCACCAGCGGATCGCCAAACAGGGTGCTGCCCAGCGAGCGCTCGCCCAGGGTGCTGAATAGCGGCCAGTCGGACGCCGTGGCCGCCATCGGCACCACCGTGTGGGCGTACACCACGGGCGTATTATCACATCTCAGCAGCACTTCCCTCTCCCACACCCGGCCCGGCCGCCCCAGCCCGATGGCCGCGCTCTCATCCGGCAGGCTGAGGGCGACACGCTGGTACAGCCGCTGCACGCGGAATTGCGTGCTGTGCGCCTTGAGCCGCGCGGTCAGCGAGCCGCCGCTTTGCAGCCAGGCGCGCCACTCCGGCGCCACGCTGGCCGGATTCAGGTGGGCCTGCCACAGCGCCCGCCGCAGGGAGGCCGGCCGGGAGCCGCCCATCATCGGCCGGTCCCGATGCCGCAGAATGCCAGCACCGTGTCCACGTATTGAGCGAATTCCGATACCGCATGGTCGCTGCCCTCGATGATGTGCTGGCGCGCGCCCTGGTAATGGGCCACCATGTCGCGGTAGTCCAGCACTTCGTCGCCGGTGGCGGCAATCAGGAAATAGCGTTCCGGACGAGTGATCTCCGGCACTTCCAGTGCACGCAGCTCATCCAGGTACTCCTGCTTGAATTCGAACGGCTCATCGGAATGAAACTGGGTGCTCACGCCCACGTATTTGCCGAGATCCAGGTTCGGCACCACGGCCGGATTGACCAGCACGGCGCGGCAGCCCAGCCGCTCGGCCAGCCAGGTGGCGTAAAAGCCGCCCAGCGAGGAACCGACCACGCTCAGCTCATCGGCCGGAATGCCGTCCACCAGCGACAGGCACAATGCGATTGCTTCCTTGGGCGAGGCCGGCAGCTGCGGGCTGAGGATCCGGTCCGCCAGCCCAAGCTCGGCCATGCGCGCCACCATCAGGCGCGACTTCATGGACGCGGGCGAGGACCGGAAGCCGTGCAGATAGAGGATCATGGGGCCAGCGCTTCCAGCAATTTCTGGTGGACGCCGCCGAAGCCGCCGTTGCTCATCACGATGATGTGGTCGCCCGGCTTGGCGGCCCCGGCCACGGCGCGCACCAGCGCATCGAGGTCGTCGAAGGCGGCGGCGCGCTCGCCCAGCGGCGCCAGCGCCTGGCCCAGGCTCCAGCCCAGGGCCTGTTCGCTGCCGTAGCCGAACACCAGGTCGGCATCCTTGAGGCTGCCCGGCAGAGCATCCTTCATGGCGCCCAGCTTCATGGTATTGGAGCGCGGCTCCAGCACGGCCAGGATGCGGGCGCTTGCGCCCTGCTTCTGGCGCAGGCCGCCCACGGTGGTGGCAATCGCGGTGGGGTGGTGGGCGAAATCGTCGTACACCGTAATATTGTTGACCACGCCGCGCACTTCCATGCGGCGCTTGACGTTCTGGAACCCGGCCAGCGCTGCGGCCGCCTGGGCCGGCGGCACGCCGACGTGGCGGGCGGCGGCAATGGCGGCCAGGGCATTGGCTCGGTTGTGGGCGCCGCTCAGTTCCCAGCGCACCGTGCCCACGGCTTCACCTTTGAACAGCACGTCGAAGCTGCCGCCATCGTGCTCGATCAAGCCCCAATCGGCGCCCGGCTTGCGGCCGAAGCCTTCCTGCTCGCTCCAGCAGCCGCGCTGCAGCACGCGCTCCAGCGCAGGCTCGTCGGCATTGTGGATGATGCGTCCTATGCCGGGGACGGTGCGCACCAGGTGGTGGAATTGGGTTTCGATGGCGCCCAGATCGGGGAAGATGTCGGCGTGATCGTATTCCAGGTTGTTCAGCACGGCGGTCTTGGCATGGTAGTGCACGAACTTGCTGCGCTTGTCGAAGAAAGCGGTGTCGTACTCGTCGGCCTCGACCACGAAGAAGATGGAGTCCCGGTCGCCGCGCAGGCGCGCCGAGACGCCGAAGTTGAGCGGCACGCCGCCGATCAGGAAACCGGGCGCGTAGCCGGCGTCTTCCAGTATCCAGGCCAGCATGGACGAGGTGGTGGTCTTGCCGTGCGTGCCGGCCACGGCCAGCACCCACTTGTCGCGCAGGATGTGCTCGCCCATCCACTGCGGGCCGGACACATAGGGCAGGCCGCGGTTGAGGATTTCCTCCATCAGCGCATTGCCGCGCTTGACCACATTGCCGATCACATACAGGTCGGGCTGCAGTGCTATCTGCTCGGGGCCGTAGCCCTGGATCAGATCGATGCCCTGGGCCTGCAGCTGGGTGCTCATGGGCGGGTAGACATTGGCGTCGCAGCCGGTGACCCGGTGCCCCGCTTCCTTGGCCAGCACGGCCAGGCCGCCCATGAAAGTGCCGCAGATACCTAATATATGAATGTGCATATCGTTCGTGGTGATAACAAGGCCGCGCCGGGCCCGAAACACAGGATTTTACCCGACGCCGGAGGGTCGGACGCTGTTGGAGTATCATCCTGCTCATGACGCCTCCCCCAAACGATGATGCCAGCCTGCTGCGCGCCGAGATCGCCGCGGCCGCCGCGCGCCTGATCGCCCAGGATGGCGCCGACTACAACACTGCCAAGCGCAAGGCGGCACGCCAGATCCTGGGCGACGGCAACAGCCACATCAACCTGTTGCCGGACAACGCACAGATCGAGGCCGAACTGCGCCTGTACCAGTCGCTGTTCCACGCCGATACCCAGCCGGCCCGCTTGTTCCGCCTGCGCACCCTGGCGCTGGACGTGATGGAAGGCCTGGCCGAGTTCCACCCCTTCCTGACCGGCGCCGTGCTGAACGGCACCGCCGGTCCGCATGACGACATCCACCTGCAGCTGTTTGCCGATTCGGCCAAGGAAGTCGAAATCTTCCTGCTGAACCGCAACGTGCAGCTGGAAATCTCGGAAAGCCCGCACTTCAAGGGGCCGCGCTACGATCCGGTCGAGACGGTCAGCTTCCTGTGGCACAAGGAAGGCGTGCACGCGGCCATCTATGAGAAAGACGATCTGCGCGGCGCCCTCAAGGCCCGCGACGGCAAGACCGTGCGCGCCGACCTGGCCGGCGTGCGCGCCCTATTAATCAGCACTACCCACGAACCCCACCATGAATAAAAAGCATCTGGCGGTGTACGGCGTGTTTGCCGCGCTGTTTGCCGCTGCCGGCGCCTATGTCGGCCTGAAACAGGACTACCCCGCCCCGCCCATCACCAATACGGTCCCTCCCGGTATCACCGGTCCCGTATCCGAACTATATAAATTGTCGCTGCCCGACGCCAAGGGCGCCACCCAGGCCCTGGCCCAGTACAAGGGCAAGGCCATGCTGGTCAATTTCTGGGCGCCGTGGTGCGGTCCCTGCGTGCAGGAGATGCCGGAGCTGTCCGCCCTGGCCTCCGGAGAAGCAGGCAAGAAGCTGCAAGTTATCGGTATCGGCATCGACAGCCCTTCGAATATCGCGGAATTTAACGACAAATACAAGATCAGCTACCCGGTCTTCGTGGCCGGCATGAGCGGCACCGACCTGTCGCGCCAGTTCGGCAACGCGGCCGGCGGTCTGCCGTACACGGTGCTGATCGGCGCCGATGGCCAGGTCAAGAAGACTTACCTGGGCCGCCTGAAATTCGATGAATTGAAGGCTGACCTGGCAACTCTGTAGTCCTCCCGTTAAGTTTTATTTCACTTGCCAATGCAGGCCAGTTGGCGGCAAAATGCGGAACTTTCGAGGAAAAGGTCTAAAAAAACATGGCAACACACATCCTGCTGCTCAACGGTCCCAACCTGAATTTGCTGGGAACCCGGGAGCCCGAGGTGTACGGCGCCACGACCTTGGCCGACGTCGAACAGGCCGCGCTGGCGCAAGCGCAGGCGGCCGGTGCGACTTTGTCTTGCTTTCAGAGCAACCATGAAGGTGCGCTGATCGACCGCATCCATGCCGCCCGCACCGAGGGTGTGGACGCGATCGTCATCAATCCTGGCGGCCTCACCCACACCAGCGTCGCCTTGCGCGACGCCCTGGCCGGTGTCGCCATCCCCTTCGTGGAAGTGCATATTTCGAATATTTACAAGCGCGAAGACTTCCGCCACCACTCGTTCCTGAGCGCTATCGCGCTCGGCACGATCTGCGGGCTGGGCGTGGACGGATATCGCTTTGCCATCGACTTTGTTATTAAAAAGCGATAATCTACGCGATCTGCGCGCATTTTAGCGCGGCTGCGCCCTAGGGCGGCACCGCAACCGACAACAAGATACTCCTGGGGGTTACATGGATCTACGCAAGCTGAAGACCTTGATCGACTTGGTCGCTGAATCCGACATCGCCGAACTGGAAGTGACCGAGGGCGAAAGCAAGGTTCGCATCGTCAAATCCTCCGCGCTGCCGCAAAACCAAGTCATGATGCTGCCCTCGCAGGGTGTGCCGCAATACGTGGCCCCGGCCGCTCCGGCCGCCGCTCCCGTGGCCGCCCCGGGGGCCCCCTCCCCGGTGGCCGCCGCCGAACCCACCGGCCATGTGGTCAAGTCGCCCATGGTGGGCACCTTCTACCGCTCCTCGGCGCCGGGCGCCGCCGCCTTCGTCGAAGTCGGCCAGAGCGTCAAGGAAGGCGACACCCTGTGCATCATCGAAGCCATGAAGCTGCTGAACGAAATCGACGCCGACAAGTCCGGCACCATCACCCAGATCCTGGTCGAGAACGGCCAGCCGGTCGAATTCGGCCAACCGTTGTTTGTGATAGGCTAAGTCCGCACCGCGCCCCGGTCCTCGGGGCGCTCCCGGCTAGTCCCCATCCCCTCCTCTCCATGGCCTGCCGGCGCGCCGGCGATCACAGAACTACGCGAACCTATCATGTTTGAAAAAATCCTCATTGCCAACCGCGGTGAAATCGCCCTCCGCATCCAGCGCGCCTGCCGCGAAATGGGCATCCGGACCGTGGTGGTCCACTCGGAAGCGGACAAGGACGCCAAGTACGTCAAGCTGGCCGACGAATCGGTCTGCATCGGCCCGGCCGCGTCTTCGCTGAGCTACCTGAACATGCCGGCCATCATCAGCGCGGCCGAAGTGACGGACGCCGAAGCGATCCACCCCGGCTATGGCTTCCTGTCGGAAAACGCCGACTTCGCCGAACGGGTGGAAAAATCCGGCTTCGTGTTCATCGGCCCCCGTTCCGATTCGATCCGCCTGATGGGCGACAAGGTCTCGGCCAAGCAGGCCATGATCAAGGCCGGCGTGCCCTGCGTGCCCGGCTCGGAAGGCGCGCTGCCGGACGATCCCAAAGCCATCGTGCAAATCGCCCGCAAGATCGGCTATCCGGTCATCATCAAGGCGGCCGGCGGCGGCGGCGGACGCGGCATGCGCGTGGTGCACACCGAGGCGGCCCTGATCAACGCCGTGGCCATGACCAAGGCCGAAGCCGGCACGGCCTTCGGCAATCCCGAAGTCTATATGGAGAAGTACCTGGAGAATCCGCGCCACGTGGAAATCCAGATCCTGGCCGACGAGCACAAGAACGCGGTCTGGCTGGGCGAGCGCGACTGCTCCATGCAGCGCCGCCACCAGAAAGTCATCGAGGAAGCGCCGGCGCCGGGCATCCCGCGCAAGCTGATCGAGCGCATCGGCGACCGCTGCGCCGAAGCCTGCCGCAAGATCGGCTACCGTGGCGCCGGCACCTTTGAGTTCCTGTACGAAAACGGCGAGTTCTATTTCATTGAAATGAACACCCGCGTGCAGGTGGAACACCCGGTCACCGAAATGATCACCGGCATCGACATCGTGCAGGAACAGATACGCATCGCCTGCGGCGAGAAGCTGCGCTTCCGCCAGCGCGACGTGATGCTGGCCGGCCACGCCATCGAGTGCCGCATCAACGCCGAGGACCCGTTCAAGTTCACCCCCTCGCCCGGCCGCATCACGGCCTGGCACACCCCGGGCGGCCCCGGCGTGCGGGTGGATTCCCATTCCTACGCGGGGTATTATGTGCCACCGCACTATGATTCCATGATCGGCAAGCTGATCGCCTACGGCGCCACCCGCGAGCAGGCCATCCGCCGCATGCAGATCGCGCTGTCGGAAATGGTGGTCGAGGGCATACAGACCAACATCCCGCTGCACCGCGAGCTGATGGTGGACGCCCGCTTCATCGAAGGCGGCACCAATATTCACTACCTGGAGCAGAAGCTGGCCGCCATGCCTGAGCTGCACAAGCTGAGCCTGGGTAACAAAACGGACAAGGCATAAGTCATGAGCTGGACTGAAATCGTCATCGAAGTCGCGCGCGAACACGCCGAGGCCCTGTCGGACGCCCTGATGGACGTGGGCGCCCTGTCGGTCTCGGTGGAAGACGCCGACGAAGGCACGGACGCGGAAAAGCCGCTGTTCGGCGAACCGGGCATGGAACCCAAGGAAGCCGCGTGGGACCACAGCCGCGTGGTGGCCCTCACCGATGACGAGACCGACCAGGCCGTCATCGTGGCGGCCGCCGCCGGCCAGATCGGCCTGGCCACCCTGCCGCGCTTCACGCTGCGCAAGGTGGAAGAGCAGGACTGGGTGCGCCTGACGCAATCGCAGTTCGCCCCCATCCACATCGGCAAGAACATCTGGGTGGTGCCGAGCTGGCACGAGGCGCCCGATCCGGACGCCCTGATCCTGGAGCTGGACCCCGGCCTGGCCTTCGGCACCGGCAGCCATCCCACCACCCGGCTGTGCATGGAGTGGCTGGAAGCCCATCCGGCGCCCGGCAAGACCGTGCTGGACTACGGCTGCGGTTCCGGCATCCTGGCCATGGTGGCCAGGAAACTGGGCGCCGGCGCCGTGGCCGGCGTGGACATCGACCCGCAAGCCATCGAGTCGGCGGCCGACAATGCCCAGCGCAACCACTGCGAGATAGCCTACTTCCTGCCGGACAGCTTCGCCGCATCGGCCTACGCCGCGCAGAAGTTCGACATCGTGGTGGCCAACATCCTGTCCAGCCCGCTCAAGCTGATGGCGCCCATGCTGTCCGGCCGCGTGGCCGACGGCGGCTCGCTGATCCTGTCCGGCGTGCTGGCGCGCCAGGCCGAGGAAGTGGCGGCCGCCTATGCGCCCTTCATCAAGTTGGGCGTGTGGGCCGAGCAGGATGGCTGGGTTGCCCTGCACGGCACCCTGGGCAGCGACAGCACGCCGCCGGCCCGCGAAGGCGCGTAACGGCTGCGATGGCGCTCGCCACCAAATGCCCCCACTGCAACACGGTATTTCGGGTCGCCCACGACCAGTTGAAATTACGTGGGGGCATAGTGCGCTGCGGCGCCTGCGACGAAGTCTTTGACGGCAATGCGGCGCTGGTCGAGCCGCCGCCGCCCGTCTCCCCTCCCCTCCCCAGCACGGTTCCGCCATTCGACGCCCGCATGGCGGCGCTCGACACGCGCGCTGCCCAGGCCCTGCAGCCGCAGGAAGAAGCGCCGCTCGCGCTGGAACTGGGCGAGCAAGCTCCCGAGGACATCGAAGCGCTGCCGGCGCCGGAATCTTTGGCTGCGTTCGAGGCGCCGCCTGAGCCGAAACCCGAGCCGGAATCCGAGCCGGAATACGGCCCGGAGACCAAGCCCGAACAGGCGCCTTCCAGCTGGCCTTACCCGGCCCCCGGGTCCGAACGGGCGCCCGAACCGCAAGCGGTGGCGGAGGCCACGCCCGCGCCGCCGCCCGCCCCTGAATGGCCGCTGGAGCTGGACCTGGATGTGGACGCCGCGCCGGACCACGGCCCAGCCCTGCAGATCGAGGAAGACACCCCGCCCGCGCTGCCGCCCGCCTCCGCCACGCTGCTGGAGCAGGAGCTGGCCATGGAAGCCGCGCCGCCGTCGGACACCGAACTGGCCGACACGCTGGAAACCGAACTGGCCACGCTCAGCGAAACGGTGGGCCACACGCTGGAGCCGCTGCCCGATGGTTTCCCATCCGACGACGGCGGCCGCCGCGAACCGACCTTCGGCCCGCACCCGGATCAGGCCCGCGACACCCCCGCCACGGATGATGACGACGACGCCGACCTGGCCGCCCTGGTGCAGCTGTCCGGCGCCGGCCAGGATGCCGCCATGCGCGCCGCAGCGGGCGCCGGCCCAGACGGTGCCGCAGGTTCCGCGGGCCCCGCAGCGTCCACCCACTCCGCCGGGTCCGGCGATTCAGGCGCTGGCGCCGGTGACGGCGCCCCAGCCGAGGCGGGTGCTGCCAGCGCAGCCGACCCCGATGTCGCCGCCACCAATGCCGCCGCGCTGCCGCTCAGCCGCAGCGCCCCTGCCGGGGATGACGCTGCCCCGGCGCCTGGCGGCGCCTCGCGCGCGGCATCGTCTGCGCCAGCGGCAGCCGCAGAGGCAGCCCCCGGCGACGAACCCGGCTTCGTCACGCGCGCGCGGCGCCGCCAGCGCTATGGCAAGGCCACCGCCATCGCCATGGGCGCCGGCTCGGTGCTGCTGCTGGCCGCCCTGGGCGGCCAGGTGATAGCAACCTTCCGCAACCCGCTGGCGGCCAGCAGGCCGCAGCTGAAACCTGCCCTGGCCTCGGCCTGCGCGGCACTGGGCTGCAAGATCGAACTGCCGACCCAGATCGACGAAGTGAGCATCGAACAGGGCGAGCTGCAGACCCTGAGCGAGACCACCTTTTCCTTTACCACCCTGCTGCGCAACCAGAGCGGCACGGCGCAGGCCTGGCCGCACATCGAGCTCAAACTCGACGACGCCAGCGACAAGACCATCCTGCGCCGCGTGTTTGCACCGCGCGACTACCTGCCTCCGAATACCACACCGGAACAAGGATTCGCACCGCACAGCGAACAATCTGTCAAACTGTACTTTGAACTGGCCCAGCTCAAGGCTTCCGGCTATCACATTGCCGTCTTCTACCCTTAAACCACTATCATGAACCAGACTTCTTTGATCTGCGGCTCGCTCGCCATGGACATCATCCTGCAATTCCCGGGCCGCTTCGACAGCATCCTGCTGGCCGACCAGCTGCACAAGGTGAACGTGTCCTTCCTGGCGCCGACCATGCGCACCGAATACGGCGGCTGCGCCGGCAACATCGCCTACAACCTCAAGATGCTGGGCGGCGATCCGCGCATCGTGGGCGTGATGGGCCAGGACCACGGCGCCTACTTCGCACGCTTCAAGCAGCTCGGCCTGTCGACCGAAAACATCCTGATCAAGCAGGATGCCTACAACGCCCAGTGCTTCGTCACCGCCGACATCGACAACAACCAGATCAACGCCTTCCACCCGGGCGCCATGTCGTTCGCGCACGAAAACCCGGTGGCCAAGGCAGGTCCGGCGCGGGTCGCCATCATTTCTCCGGACGGCCACCTGGGCATGAAGAAGCATGCCGCCGACCTGGTCGAACTGGGCATCCCCTTCATCTTCGATCCGGGCCAGCAGCTGCCCATGTTCAACGGCCAGGAACTGATAGACTTCATCAACCAGGCCACCTACGTGACCGCCAACGACTACGAGATCGAGCTGCTGATGGACCGTACCGGCCTGACGCTGCCGGACATCGCCAGCCGCCTGGAAGCGCTGATCGTCACCCGCGGCGAACAGGGTTCGGAGATCTACACCGGCGGCCAGCGCATCCTGATCCCGGCCGTGAAGGCGGAAGCGGTGCTGGATCCGACCGGCTGCGGCGACGCCTACCGCGCCGGCCTGCTGTTCGGTATCACCAACGACTGGAAATGGGAAACCACGGGCCGCCTGGCCAGCCTGCTGGGCGCCATCAAGATCGCCAGCAAGGGCGGCCAGAACCACAAGCTGACGGCGCAGCAGATCGCCGACCGCTTCGAACAGGAATTCGGCTACCGCTATTAAATTGCAGCCGCAGCAGCCGCCATGAAAAAAGGCAGACCGCGGTCTGCCTTTTTTGTCGTTCAGCGTCCGCTGAACAGCATGCCCAGCAGCAGTTGGGCGATCTGCAGCAGCACCAGCGCCACCAGCAGCGACAAATCCAGGTTGCCTACCAGCGGCACCACCTTGCGGATGGGACGCAGCAGCGGCTCATTGAGCGCGCGCACGAACGGCGCCAGCGGCGCATGCGGGTTGATCCAGCTGAATACCGCCTCCAGCACCAGCAGCACCATGAAGCCATACAGTATCCACTGCAGGAAACGCTGCAGCGCCATCAGCAGCACCGCCTGCGGCGCCCAGCCGGCCAGCAGCAACACCGAAGTGGCCAGCAGGACGATCAGGAAGGCGCCTATCAGGCTGGCCCAGTCATAGCCTCCCACACCGGGTACGATACGCCGCAACGGGCGCACCAGCCAGTCCGACAGCTGAAAGGTGAACTGCGCCACCGACGACGGAGGACGCACGCGGATGGCCTGCATCCAGAAGCGCAACAGCAGGGCGCCGCCAAGCAGGGTCGCGATGGCGTCGACGATCAACATAACGATACTAAGCACGTGTCCTCTCCAAAAAAAAACCGCTGTGTGATTGTCTCACACAGCGGCTGTTTGCTCGGGCACTCCGGCTATTCAAGCTCAGGAGGGGCGGCTGCTGGTCGGGAACGGCCAGGCGGCTTGCGGAGCCAGGACGGTCTTGGCGGCCGGAGCCGGAGCAGCGGCGGCAGGAGCAGCAGCGGCGGGAGCAGCAGCGGCGGGAGCGGCGGCCGGTTTGGCGGCAGCTTCCTTCTTCGGTGCGGCGGCCTTCTTGGCTGCGGGCTTCTTGGCCGGAGCCGGAGCTGCTGCAGCGGGGGCGGCAGCAGCAGCCGATGCGGCGGCAGGCGCTGCTACCGGAGCGGCGGCAGCTGCTTCAGCGGCAGGCTTGGCTCCCGCCTTGGCGGCGGCTTTTTTGGTGGCCGGTTTCTTGGCGGCTGCCGGCTTTGCTTCTGCCTTGGCGGCCGGTTTGGCGGCTGCAGGTTTGGCTTCGGCCTTGGCGGCAGCCGGCTTAGCTACCGACTTTTTTGCTGCTGGCTTAGCCGCGGCCTTTGCAGCCGGTTTGGCTGCCGTTTTTGCTGCCTTGGCAGCGGGTTTGTCGGCAGCGGCTTTTTTGGCGGCAGGCTTGGCGGCGGCTTTGGCAGCAGGCTTGGCGGCAGCTTTGGCAGCGGGCTTGGCAGCGGCTTTCTTGGCGGCCGGCTTGGCGGCGGCTTTGGTGGCGGTTGCTTTCTTCGCAGCCGGTTTGGCGGCGGCTTTGGCGGCCGGTTTAGCGGCAGCCTTGGCGGTGGTCTTGGCAGCCGGTTTGGCGGCGGCTTTCTTGGCAACCGGTTTGGCGGCGGCTGCTTTCTTGGCTACCGGTTTGGCGGCGGCTTTTGCAGTGGTCTTGGCTGCCGGCTTGGCGGCGGCCTTGGGAGCAGCTGCCTTCTTGGTGGTGGCGGCCTTGGCTGCCGGTTTGGCGGCTGCGGCTTTTTTCGCTACCGGTTTGGCGGCTGCCTTGGCGGTGGTTTTTGCTGCCGGCTTGGCTGCTGCCTTGGGAGCGGCTGCCTTCTTGGCGGTGGCGGTCTTGGCTGCCGGTTTGGCGGCGGCGGCTTTCTTCGCTACCGGTTTGGCGGCTGCGGCTTTGGTGGTGGCTTTTGCGGCAGGTTTTGCGGCAGGTTTGGCGGCGGCGGTTTTCTTCGCTGCTGCCGGTTTGGCGGCGGCCTTGGTGGCGGCCGGTTTGGCGGCGGCTTTGGCAGCCGGTTTGGCGGCGGCTTTCGCTGCAGGCTTGGCGGCAGCGGTTTTCTTAGCGGCGGGAGCGGCCTTGGCGGCTGCTGGTTTCTTTGCTTCAGTCGGTTTCTTAGCGGCGGTAGCCATTATTAGTTCTCCTTCATCTGGGATGGGAAAAATTCACGCACAAGATTGAAAACCCGTCCGGTCCTGCGCAGGACCGGGCGAATTATTCATCGGCGCAAACGCTCCGTTTGCGCTAATGAATTCGGCTCCGGCTGAACTGCTGCAGCTCCTCACGATTGCAGCACTTCAGCCATCCTCGACGACACCCTGCTACAGGCGGCGTCAAAATACAAATCTTGGTACGGCGCTGCGTGGCCGGTCGGGCGTATACTCAGCCGCTGTCGACTCACGTCGTCACCACATCGCTTTCCAACTCAAACAAAAAACCGCCCAGCCTGAAGCCAATCAGGCGAGACGGTCGAGCCAAAACGATGAGGTGTTGTGCATATCCGGTGCGCGAATCTTTATCCCGTTTTACGTTCCTGTCGCATCAGCGCGGGCTCCCGAAAGCTCCATGCACTAACACGCATTTTCAATCTCGTAAAGTACACGAAAACCTTGTCGACGCGCAACCAGCACGATAAAGATTCGCCGGCTTTTTTTGAGCTTACGCTCGCCAACTCACATTACACACGCCGCATCACCAGTGCCGCCGCTGCTGCGCATCCTCCGCCGCGCGCATCACCAACTCATCCAGGTCCACAGACGCGTACCGCATATGCTTCATCGCATTTGAAAGCGGCCCTTGTGCCGCCTGGGTCTCTGCGATTTCGCCGCGCCCGTTCCGCGCTTGCGCGCGGTGGTCTTCGATGATGGTGAGCGCTGCATCGCGTGGTGCGCATCGCTGCTGCTCACTGATTCCAAATTCGTCGCGATTATGAGACACAGTGCAGCGAATGGCAAGGAGATTACTGCAGCGCGCGCCTGTACGGCGCACGCGAGCGCGCCATGCGCACCGCGCCGCAACGCATAACGCCTGTAGCTAAAGGAGGAAACGGGAATCGGTCAGGACGGACGGCGCGCCGGATCGATGCTGCGGATGATGGCTTCGAGCATCTGCTCATACTCGACCGGCTTGGCGATGAAGCCATTCATGCCGGCCGCTTCGCACTCGGCGCGCTCGCTTTCCATCACGCCGGCGCTCATGGCCAGCACCGGCAGCGGCAGTCCCATGGCGCGGATGCGGCGTGTCGCCTCGTAGCCATCCATGACCGGCATTTGCACATCCATCAGCACCACGTCGGCGCGCTTTGGATCGGCGTGCAGCAGGTCGACCGCCTCCTGGCCATTATTGGCGACGGTCAGTTCCGCCCCCAGCGGCTCCAGCATGCCGCGCGCGATCAGCTGGTTCAGCGCGTTGTCCTCGGCCAGCAGGATGCGCACGCCGCGCAGGCGTACCGCCGGCGGCGCGGCTGGCGCCTCGGCGCCTGTTCCGCGCAGCTCGGCCAGGGTGCCGCGCACCGTCTCGGCCAGGACCGAAGCCAGCACTGGACGCGCCAGCACGGCGGCTGCATGGCGGGTGGACGAAGACAGCGCATGCTGGGCCGCGTTCAGCATGGGGATTAGCGGCAAGGCGCCACCACGCCCCAGCTCGCGCAGGGTGTCCTCGCCGGCCGCCAGCCAGGTGGCGCCATCGACCACCACCGCCTGCCACTCGCCGTCCAGCGCCAGCGCCTGCTGCGCACTGGCGGCGCTGGCGCACTGCCAGCCCAGCGCGGCGGCGGCTTGGCGCACCGCCTGCGCGCTGGCGGCGCCCGCATCGACCAGCAGGATGGACAGCGGTTCGGGCAGAGCGGCCGGCTGGGCGGCGCCGTCCAGCGGAAATGGAATCGCCAGATGGAAACAGCTGCCCCGCCCCTGCACGCTGTCCACCGTCACGCAGCCCTGCATCAGTTCGACCAGCTGGCGCACGATGGACAGCCCCAGGCCGGTGCCGCCGAAGCGGCGCGAGGTCGACCCGTCGGCCTGTTCGAAAGGCGCGAAGATGCGTTCCAGCTGCTCGGCGCTCATGCCGATGCCGGTGTCGCTGACGCTGATCTCCAGCAGCACGCGCGCATCGTCGAGGGGAGTGGCGCGCGCCGCCACCACGATCTCGCCATGCTCGGTGAACTTGATGGCGTTGCTGACCAGGTTGAGCAGCACCTGCTGCAGGCGCATCGGATCGCCGCAGAGGGGCGGAATGTCCGGCGCCACGTCCAGGATGTAGTCAACGTCGCGCTGTTCGGGATAGGCCTGCATGGCGGTGGCGACCACGCCCGCCACCTCGGCCACGGTAAAGGGCAGCTGGGCCATGGCTATCTTGCCCGCTTCGATCTTGGAGGAATCGAGGATATCGTTGATGATGTGCAGCAGCGACTGGCCGCAGGCGCGTATCTTCTCCACGAAGTCGGCCTGCTCGCGCGACAGCCCGGTGCGCGCCAGCAGGTGGGTCAGGCCAAGCACGGCGTTCATGGGAGTGCGGATCTCGTGGCTCATGTTGGCCAGGAAGGCGCTCTTGGCGCGGTTGGCGGCCGAGGCGGCGCGCTCGCTGCTGGCCTGGGCCAGCTCGGCTTCCTTGCGCGAGCTGATGTCGGTGATCAGGAGGTGGAAACCGGTGACCGCGCCTGCGCCGTCCAGTTCCGGGATGTAGGACACCATCACATAGCGCGGCCAGCCCGGATGGCGCAGCGTGAGCTCGAAGTGCTGGCGCTCGCCGGCCAGGGCGGCGTCCACGTGCGGCGCGATGTCGGCATAGGTGTCCGCCCCCATCACGGCGCTGATATGGCGGCCGATGATAGCTTGCGGCGATAGCCCCAGCATGGTTTCATAGGCTTTGTTGGCGAAGCGGTAAACGCCAGCGCTGTCCACGTAGCCGATCAGGGCCGGGCTGTTGTCGGTGATGGCGCGCAGGAAGCGCTCGCTGTCGGCCAGCTTGCGCTGGGCTTCCTGGCGCTCGGTGACGTCGGCCATCATGACCACGGCGCCCAGGCTGCTGCCATCGTCGCGCCACAGGCGGCGGCCGGACACCAGCAGGTGGCGCGGCCGCCGGTTGGCCGCCGCCACCACGATCTCGGCGTCGCGCACCTCCTCGCCCTGGAAGGCGCGTACCAGCGGGATACGGTTGCGCGGCAGCGGGGTGCGTTCATCGGCTTCGTACAGCGAGTAGTGGCGCGCCCATTGCTCCTGCGGCAGGTCGCTCTGGCTGATGCCGTGCAGTTCGCGGCTGGCGCGGTTGAACAGGCTGAGCACGCCTTCCTGGTCGCAGGCGATCACACCGATGTCTATGCTTTCCAGCACGGCGCGCAGCAGCACGCGCTCGGCCTCCAGCTCCTGCTCGATGCGCACGCGCTGCGAGATATCGTTGATAAAAGCGCCATAGCTGGGATGCTGGCCAGTGCGCACCAGGCCGATGGTGAGTTCGATGGGGAATTCCTCGCCGCTGCGGCGCAGGGCGCTCAGCTGCAGGCGGCGGCCCAGCACATGGTTTTCGCCGGTGCGCTGAAAGCGGCGCATGCCCTCGTCATGGGCACGGCGCATGGCGGGCGGGATGATGACGTCGCGCAGCGGCCGGCCCAGCACTTCCTCGCGCGACCAGCCGAACATGGCTTCGGCCTGCGGATTCCAGTCGATCACATTGCCGTGGTGGTCCATGCCGACGAAGGCGTCCTGGGCCGTCTCCAGGATGTTGCGGATGCGTTCCTCGCTGGCGCGCACGGTCTGCAGCGATTGCTCCAGTTCGGCGGTGCGCTGCGAGACCCGGCGTTCCAGTTCGGCATTGGTGCCGGTCAAGAGCTCGCGCTTCTGGCGCGCCTGGTCCAGCAAGGCGTACAGGGCGCCGCTGACGCCGTCCAGCTCGACATAGCCGGTGGGGTCGGGTCGGCGGGCGCCGCCCTGCTCGTCCTCGGCGCTGGCGCGTTCGACGATGCGCTGCAGCGCATTGGTCAGGCGCCGCGCCAGGTAGATGCCCAGCAGCGAGAAGCCCAGCGCCACCAGCAGGCCGACCGCCAGTACCCGGCTCTGCAGGGTGCTCACCGACTCATAGGCGATGGCGGTTTCCTGGCGTATCAGGATGGTCCAGTCCAGGCCCGGGTATTCGGCATAGCCGCGCGTGCGCGAGTAGCCGACGATGTAGCGGCGGCCGTCGGGCCAGTTCTCCTCCAGGTAGCCGGCCTGGCGGCTGCCGACCGGCGCCACGCCCTGCGAGCGCAGCGGTTTGCCGACCCAGTCCCTGGGGCCGGACAGCACCACACCGTCGCGGCTGAGGATGAAGGTTTGCACGCCGCGGTCGGCGCGGCTGTTGAACAGGTCCTGCACCTGGCGCGACCAGCGCCAGCTCAGGTGGGTGCCGAGCACACCGGCCAGGCTGCCGTCCGGATGAAAATAGGGAAAGGCGACGTCGACGAAGCGCTGCGGATTGCCCTCGTCCAGCGGCAGCAGCCTGGCCAGCAGCTTGGCGTCGTGCACGTCGTGCACGTAAACCTTGTTGGTGGCGTCCACGAACCAGTTGCGCTGCTTGACGTTGACGCCTTCCAGCATGCCGCCGGTGGCGGCCAGCACCAGGCCGTCGGTGTCGGTGATGCCCATCCAGGAGTACAGCGGGTAGCTGCGCTGCAGCTGCTCCAGCAGCGCGCGCTTGCCGGCCGCCGGCAACGTGGGTGAGCCGAGTTCGGGGCGCTGGGCCAGGTTCTGCACTTCGCGGTAGCGCTCGTACATCATGGTGTCCAGCAGCGAGGTGGCGTGGGTGGCGCGCTCGGCCAAGCCCTCGCCTATGCTTTTCTTGAGTTCGTCCGTGGCCACCACACCGATCAGCAGCACCAGCATGAAGGTCAGCAGCAGCGAGGCGCCCGACAAGAGGAAGGCGAACAGGGAGCCGATCTTCTTGGGACGGGACCAGAATTTCATGGACGAGGGGAATTGAAAGGCAAGAAAGTTTCATCTTACGCGCAAGCCGCGTCCGCATAGTCTGCCGCTTACATCTCGTTGCAGGTGCGCAACGTTACCGCGCAGTCATTTCGCCGGGTTCGGGTGCAGCGATGTCAGCAGGCGGCGCGCGCCTGGTCCTGCGGTGTCGCCATGCCGGCGTGACTGGTGAGCAGGCCGCTTATGATCGCGTCCAGGATGAAGAATTCGCGGCGATAATCGAGCTCGTAGCTGAGCCCGCGCGCCTGGTCGCGGATGCGGTTCAGTTCATCCTCGCCACGAGCGGCGGCGATGCCGGCCAGGCGCTGTTCAACGGCGGCGCGGCCGGCCGCCTTGGGCACGCTGCCGCGGCTGATGGTGAGGTTTTCCAGCAGCAGCCGGGGCTGGGACGGGAAATACAGCGGCAGGCCGGCGATGGGCTGGTCCAGTTCGCCGTGCGGCGGCCCCTTCACCAGCACCACTTCCATGCCGGGCAGCTGCACCTTGCGGTCATAACTATAGGTAAGGAAGAAGGTGCCGAGCGCCGGCTGGCCGCCGTCGAAGGCGGAGCGGAAGCCGATCACGGCGTTGGGGAACAGTCCGGCGCACACCTGCAGGCGGTGGCGGGCGACCTGGGCCGGCCATTCGGACGGCGGCAGGGCCGAGGCCAGGCCGGTGACGATGCGGGCCAGGGAACCGTCCTGCAAGCGGCACTGGACGGCGCGCTTGCCAGCATCGCTGAGCTCGGCGTACACGATCAAGTCATCGTCGCTTGTCGTCTTTTTCATGGATGGCGCGGATGGCGGTGGCGGAATGTCGCGTTTATTGTGCCAGAGCGCGGTTTTTGTCGCGTTTTTTATGGCTGGTGGACGACCAGCGGCTGAGCTACGGCAGAGGCCGTACCTTGCTCACGCTGCCGTCAGCGCCGACCTCATAAGGTACTCTTACAGCGGCACCTACAAAGTCACCGATGTTACGCGTGATAAGAAGGCGTCCGCTGAGGTTGGCAGTTGCCTGAATGATGGCGTCAGGCAGCTTCAGCCTGCGCTTGGGATGCTCATGCAGCGCATCGAAGCGGATCGCGGCTGTCTCAATAGCGACGGCATCCGAGACAGGTAAAACGAAGATACCGGCATCGCGTATCACGGCTTCAATCTGCGGGCGCAAGCGTGGAGGAATGCCCGCCATGACCTCGATCTAGGTCACCAGGCTGATTGCTGGGTCTTCATAGTGACCAAGCTCATTCAAAGCCTCATCACGGCCATCAAGGTAGTCGATGATGATGTTCGTATCGAACAAGGCCGCAGTCATTCGGCTCGCATTTCCAGTTGAAAGGCCAGTCCGTCCTGAGGGGCGTCCGGTAAACCTTTCAAGATGCCGAACGCTTTCATCAGGGCTGCTCTTCGCTGCTCCCTGGATAACTTGGGTAAGGTTGATTCGGACGCCTCGTCCGGCTCACGCTGCGCGACGAAGGGGACTTTGGCTTCGACCGGAGTGATGGATTCGGAATTGGCCGGTTCGCCATGCGGTATTTCCAACACGAGCTTGCGCATATCGACCTCCGCATAAGAACTTGAGCAAACTACCGGCCAGTCTAGCGCACTTTATGTATGCCCGTATTGACCGCCAACAAACCATCGAAATTCACCCTTACATCGTTGCACAGGTAAAATCCTGTCACATTGCCCGACCTGACACTGATGATGCTGATGATGGATGATTCGAAACCAGAAGCACCCACGCCGCCCGCGCCGGGCGATTGCTGCCAGAGCGGCTGTACTTATTGCGTGGAGGATCTGTACCAGGAGGAACTGGACCGCTACCGCGTGGCGCTGGCGGCCTGGGAGCTGCGCCAGGCGCCGCCTCCAGAAACAAAAAAGCCCACCGTTTGACGGTGGGCTTCGGGTCTAGTCCAGCTTAATCCCAGCTCAGCGCGCCGCCGGTCTGGTATTCGATCACGCGGGTCTCGAAGAAGTTGCGTTCTTTCTTGAGGTCTATCATCTCGCTCATCCACGGGAACGGGTTTTCTTCCTGGTCGAACAGCTGCTCCAGGCCGATCTGGGTGGCGCGGCGGTTGGCGATGAAGCGCAGATAGCCCTTGAACATGGGGGCGTTCAGGCCCAGCACGCCGCGCGGCATGGTGTCCTCGGCGTAGGCGTATTCCAGGTCCACCGCTTTCAGGAACAGCTGCTTGATCTCTTCCTTGAAGGCCGGAGTCCACAGCAGCGGGTTTTCCATCTTGATGGTGTTGATCAGGTCGATGCCGAAGTTGCAATGCATGGACTCGTCGCGCAGGATGTACTGGTATTGCTCGGCCGCGCCCATCATCTTGTTCTGGCGGCCCAGCGCCAGGATCTGGGTGAAGCCCACGTAGAAGAACAGGCCTTCCATCAGACAGGCAAACACGATCAGCGACTTGAGCAGCTTCTGGTCCTGCTCCACCGTGCCGGTGGTGAAGGACGGGTCGGTCAGGGTGTCGATGAAGGGGATCAGGAACTGGTCCTTGTCGCGGATGGACTTGATCTCGTTGTAGGCGTTGAAGATTTCCTGCTCATCCAGGCCCAGCGATTCGACGATGTACTGGTAGGCGTGGGTGTGGATGGCTTCCTCGAAGGCCTGGCGCAGCAGGTATTGGCGGCACTCGGGCGCCGTGATGTGGCGGTAGGTGCCCAGCACGATGTTGTTGGCGGCCAGCGAGTCGGCCGTCACGAAAAAGCCCAGGTTGCGCTTGACGATGCGGCGCTCGTCCTCGGTCAGGCCGTTGGGGTTCTTCCACAGCTCGATGTCGCGCTGCATGTTCACTTCCTGCGGCATCCAGTGGTTGGCGCAGCCGGCCAGGTATTTGTCCCAGGCCCATTTGTACTTGAACGGGACCAGCTGGTTGACGTCGGTCTTACCGTTGATGATGCGTTTGTCGTCGGCGTTCACGCGCTGAGCGATCTGCTCGGCGTTGGCTTCGCCCGAGGCCAGGGCCGCCTGATTGACGGCGGCGGGGGTGGCGGGGGTGTCTTCGTCCCAGGACAGCGACATATCGGTTTCCTCTTCTATCTATACAGTATAGCCCCGGACCGCGGTCCGGGGCGCTTACATCAGCTTATTGGCAGGCTTCGCATTCCTCGAAACCGTCGTCGCCCGGACGCAGGTAGCAGGCGGCGCCTTCCGCTTCCGGCTGGGCCGGGGCGGCGGCAACCGGCGCCGGGGCCGGGGCGGCGGCCTGGGCGCTGGCCGAGAGCCCGCCGTCCACCGCCACGGCGTTCAGGGCGCCAGTCTTGGTGGTGGATTTCTCCATGTGGGTGGCGGCGATGGTGCGCAGGTAGTAGGTGGTCTTCAGGCCGCGCAGCCAGGCCAGCTTGTAGGTTTCGTCCAGCTTCTTGCCGGAGGCGCCAGCCATGTAGATGTTCAGCGACTGGGCCTGGTCTATCCACTTCTGGCGGCGCGAGGCGGCTTCCACCAGCCAGCTCGGCGGCACTTCGAAGGCGGTGGCGTAGATGTCGCGCAGGTCTTGCGGGATGCGGTCGATCTTGGCCAGCGAGCCGTCGAAGTACTTCAGGTCGGCGATCATGACCTCGTCCCACAGGTCGCGCGCCTTCAGGTCGCGCACCAGGTAGGCGTTGATCTCGGTGAACTCGCCCGACAGGTTGGACTTCACGTACAGGTTCTGGAAGGTCGGCTCGATGCAGGCCGACACGCCAATGATGTTGGAAATGGTGGCGGTCGGAGCAATCGCCACGCAGTTCGAGTTGCGCATGCCGAATTTGGCGATGCGCTCGCGCACCGGGGTCCAGTCCATGGAGGACGAGGTGTCCTGCTCCAGGTAGCCGCCGCGCTCGGCCGCCAGCAGGGCGATCGAGTCCTGCGGCAGGATGCCGCGGTCCCACAGCGAACCTTTATAGGAAGCGTAGTGGCCGCGTTCCTCGGCCAGTTCGGTCGAGGCCAGATAGGCGTAGTAGCACACCGCTTCCATCGAGGTGTCGGCGAATTTCACCGATTCATTCGAGGCGAACGGCACGCGCATCATGTGCAGGCAGTCCTGGAAGCCCATCACGCCCAGGCCGACCGGACGGTGGCGCATGTTGGCGTTGCGGGCTTTCTCGACCGCGTAGTAGTTGATGTCGATCACGTTGTCCAGCATGCGCATGGCGGTGCGGATGGTCTTCTGCAGCTTGACGTGGTCCAGCTTGCCCTCTTTCATGTGGGCCGGCAGGTTCACCGAACCCAGGTTGCAGACGGCGATTTCGTCCGGACCGGTGTTCAGGGTGATCTCGGTGCACAGGTTGGACGAGTGCACCATGCCCACGTGCGACTGCGGCGAACGGATGTTGCACGGGTCCTTGAAGGTGATCCAGGGGTGGCCGGTTTCAAACAGCATGGACAGCATCTTGCGCCACAGGTCCAGGGCCGCGATCTTCTTGAACACGCGGATTTCGCCAGCGGCGGCCTTGGCTTCGTAGCCCAGGTAGGCTTGTTCAAAGGCCTTGCCGACCTTGTCGTGCAGGTCCGGGCAGTCGGACGGCGAGAACAGGGTCCATTCGCCCTTTTCCATCACGCGCTTCATGAACAGGTCGGGGATCCAGTTGGCCGTGTTCATGTCGTGGGTGCGGCGGCGGTCGTCGCCGGTGTTCTTGCGCAGGTCGAGGAATTCCTCGATGTCCATGTGCCAGGTTTCCAGGTAGGCGCACACCGCGCCCTTGCGCTTGCCGCCCTGGTTGACCGCCACGGCGGTATCGTTGACCACTTTCAGGAACGGCACCACGCCCTGCGATTTGCCATTGGTGCCCTTGATGTGGGCGCCCAGGGCGCGCACCGGGGTCCAGTCGTTGCCCAGGCCGCCGGCGAATTTGGCCAGCAGGGCGTTTTCCTTGATGGCGTCGTAAATGCCTTCCAGGTCGTCCGAGACGGTGGTCAGGTAGCAGGACGACAGCTGCGAACGCAGGGTGCCCGAGTTGAACAGGGTCGGGGTGGACGACATGAAGTCGAAGGTCGACAGCAGGTTGTAGAACTCGATGGCGCGCGCTTCGCGGTTGCTCTCGTTCAGGGCCAGGCCCATGGCGACGCGCATGTAGAAGGCCTGCGGCATCTCGATGCGCACATCGCGCACGTGCAGGAAGTAGCGGTCGTACAGGGTTTGCAGGCCGATGTAGCCGAATTGCAGGTCGCGGTCGGCCACCAGGGCCTTGGCCAGCTTGGCCAGGTCGAACTCGGCCAGTTTCGGGTCCAGCAGCTCGGCTTCTATGCCCTTGGCGACGTAGGCCGGGAAGTAGGTGAGGTATTCGGCGGCGGCCTGGGCTTGCGGGGTCTCCTTGCCGAACACTTCCTTGCGGATGGTGTGCAGCAGGATGCGGGCCGTCACTTGCGAGTAGGCCGGGTCTTTTTCCATCAGGGCGCGGGCGGCCAGGATGGCCGACTTGTGCAGCTCCTCGACCGGCACGCCGTCGTACAGGTTCTTGACGGTTTCGGCCAGGATGGCGTCGGCGTCCACGTGTTTTTCCAGGCCGGAGCAGGCGGCGCCGATCAGGTCGCGCACTTCCTGCATCACCAGCGGACGGCGCACGCCGCCCTCGGTCACATGCAGCTGGGGTTCGGCGATGGCGGAGGCGCCGGCCGCTTCCTTCTTCAGGCGGCGCTCTTCCATGTGCTTGGCGCGATACAGCACGTAGGCGCGCGCGACGTCGTGTTCGCCCGAGCGCATCAGGGCCAGTTCGACCTGGTCCTGCACGTCTTCGATATGGAAGGTGCCGCCGGACGGCTGGCGGCGCACCAGCGCGGACACCACGCTGTTGGTCAGTTGCTCTACCAGTTCGCGCACGCGGGCCGAGGCCGCGCCCTGGCCGCCGTTCACGGCCAGGAAGGCCTTGGTCATGGCGACCGCGATTTTCGACGGCTCAAACGCGACGACCGCGCCGTTACGGCGGATGATGCGGTAGTCACCGAGCGCGCTGGCGGCCACGGCGGGGCTGCTGGCGGTGCTCGCAGTCGCTGCTGGTACCAGCGCTGGATTGATGGTCATGTCTTGAGTAGATTGCATTTAAGCTCCCCGATAACAGCGTGCAGTCATGGCTGCGCGGCGTGTGTTGATACAAAAAAAGACAAAAATATAGCGTCAGCCACTGCCTACCTGGCTGGTCAAAAACACAGCAAAACTGGGATTTCCGGACCCTGCGGGGCTATCCGGCTGGTGCTGGAAGTTGAGGATCCGGTGTCATGAGAACCACTATATCTAGTACGAGAACATATTTGATGCACTGATTGTAGTAGGCACGATTTGGCCGTGCAAGGGTAATTTTGACGTTTTCGGCAATTTTTTCTATTGACTTTCCAGGATGCCTGTAGGGAAGCCAAGTTCAGCCGTAGCGCCCACTAACCGGGCGCTTTCCCTCCATTGTCGTTGATACCATACCCAGTCGAAACACGGCCCCGGATCGGTCTTGCGGCCCGGCGCGATGTGCTCGTGTCCTTGCACATCCGTCAAGGGATAGCGCCGCTGCAGGGCCAGCGTCAGCCCGGCCAGGGCGTGGTACTGAGCCGGCTCGAACGGCGTATCGTCGCTGCCTTCCAGCTCGATTCCAACGGAAAAATCATTACATTTCTCCCGTCCCCTGAATACCGAGCGACCCGCGTGCCAGGCCCTGTCGTTAGCAGAAACATACTGGATCACGCGGCCGTCGCGGCGGATGAAGAAGTGGCTGCTCACCTTCAGCCCGCGCAGGTCGGCAAACGAGGGGTGAGCATTATAGTCGATGCGGCCGGTGAACAAGTCAGACACATGCGGACCGCCCCACTGCCCTCCCGGCAGGCTGATGTTATGCACCACCAGCAGGCTGATGTCGGCCGGGTCAGGGCGGGCATCGAAATAAGGGCTGTCGTAGCGGCGCGCCTGGAGGCACCAGCCGTCGGCGCCGATCTCGTAATGGTTCATGCGTCCGGCTCCTGGATGTTGAGCTTGTGCATCTGGTAGCGCAGCTGGCGGAAACTGATGCCCAGCAGCTGGGCGGCCTGGGTGCGGTTGTACCGGGTCCGGGCCAGGGCGCGCAGGATCAGGTCGCGCTCGATCCGGACCAGGTACTCGGGCAGGCTGCAGGGCAGGCCTTCGAGCAGCGCCGGAGCGGGACCGCCGGCCGGCGGTCCGGCGGCCGGCGCTCCGGCGGCCGCCGAACCGTCGCCTGCGGCGCCTACGGCGCCATGGGCGGCTGGCTGCGGCGGCGGCAACGCGGGCGCCGCCTGCACCAGGCGCGCGCCCTTGAGCGCCAGGCCGCCGACCTCGATCACGCCATCGTCGGCGAAGGCCAGGGCGCGCTCGAGGATGTTTTCCAGCTCGCGCACATTGCCGGGGAAGGTATGGCCGCGCAGCGCCTCCAGCACGCCCGGTCCCAGCACCACCCGCTGTCCGACGGTACCCAGGCGCGCCAGGATGGCATCGGTCAGCGCTTCCAGGTCGTCCAGCCGCTCGCGCAGCGGCGGCAGCCGCAACTCGATCACGTTCAGGCGGTAGTACAGGTCCTGGCGGAAGCTGCCCTGCTCCACGCAGCGCGCCAGGTCCTTGTGGGTGGCGCTGATGAGGCGCACGTCGACCGCTTCCTCGGCGGTGGCGCCCAGCTTGCGCACGCGCCGCTCCTGGATGGCGCGCAGCAGCTTGACCTGCATGGCCAGCGGCAGGTCGGCCACCTCGTCCAGCAACAGGGTGCCGCCGTTGGCGGCCTGGAAAAAGCCGTCGCGCTCCTCGGCCGCGCCGGTAAACGCGCCCTTGCGGTAGCCGAAGAATTCGGCCTCCATCAGTGCTTCCGGGATGGCGCCGCAGTTGACGGCGATGAAGGGCTTGCCGGCGCGCGCGCTCTGGGCGTGGATCTCGCGCGCCGCCAGTTCCTTGCCGCTGCCCGATTCGCCATGGATGGCGATGGGCGCCATGGAGCGCGCCAGCCGCGCGATCTGGGCGCGCAGCGCCTGGATCACGGCCGACCCGCCCTTGAGGCGGCTGGACTGCGGTGCGGCGGCCTCGTCGGGCGCGGCGGCCCGGCCGTTCAGCCGCAGCGCCGACTGCACCATGATGCGCAGCTGGTCCAGCGCCACCGGCTTGGTAAGATAGTCGAAGGCGCCGGCCTTGAGCGCCACCACGGCGTTGTCAGTGCTGCCAAAGGCGGTGACCACCGCCACCGGCGTGTTACTGTGGGCCGCCGCCACCTCGCGCACCAGTTCCAGTCCCAGGCCGTCGGGCAGGCGCATGTCGGTCAGCACCAGGGCGTACTCGCTGCGGGCGGCGGCCGTGCGCCCCAGCCAGACGCGCGCCTCGGCCAGGGTGGCCGCGCTGTCCACCTCCAGGCCCATTTTCAGCAGGGTGATTTCCAGCAGTTCGCGCAGGTCGGCTTCGTCATCGACCACGAGGATGCGGGGAATGCTGCGAGCGGTCATGTGGCGGCCCTTTCTGTCAGCGTTCCGGCGGCCAGGCCAGCGGATGGGCGAAAGTGATCACGAAGCGGCCACTGGATGCGGGCGCGGGCGCGGCCTGTCCCGGTAGGGGGCCGACGGCGCCGTAGCGGTATTCATAGTCCAGCGTGGCATCGTTATTCAAACACAGTTCGCGCGCCAGATACAGCCCCAGGCCGGTGCCCTTGCTGGAGGTGGTGTGGAAGGGTTCGAACAAATGGGCGCGCACCTCGGGCGGGATGCCGGGGCCGTCGTCCTGCACGTGCAGCTCCATGCGGCCGCCATGACCGTCCAGCAGGTGCAGGCGGATCGAGGCCGGCTGGCCGCTGGCGTAGCGCAGCGCGTTGTTGAGCAGGTTGAGCACCACCTCGCGCAGGTGCAGCGGATCGAAGCGCACCGTGGCCCCGGGCGGCGCCGTGATGTGGACGATGGCGGGATCGAGCTTGTGGGCGCCGTCGAATTCGGCCTTCAGCTCGGCCAGGAAGGCGTGCGGCGCGAGCGGCTGGTGCTCGGTGCGGGCCTTGCGCGACAGGCGCAGGATGTCCTCCACCATGCGGTCCACGCGGCTGACATTGTCGCCCACGATGTTCAGCAGGCGGCGCTGCACCGGACTGTCCAGGTCTTCCTCCAACAGCGCGGTGGCGTGGGCGATGGCCGACAGCGGATTGCGCACTTCGTGGGCAATGCTGGCCGTGAGCCGTCCCATGGAGGCCAGCTTGAGCTGCTGCGCCTGGAGTTCGATGGCGGTCACGTCGCGCAGGAAGATCACGTTGCGACCGGCCTCGCCGCCGGTGTCGACCGCCGCGAAACTGAGCGTGAGATGGGCCGCCTGGCGCGGCGCCCCACCGGCCGGTGGCTTGATGGTGACGAAGGCGGTGGCGCGGGCCGGGTCGGCGCGCCAGTCCGCATAGGCCTGGGCCAGCGGCGCCAGGGCCGCGTGCGCCGACAGGAGGAAGCGCAGCTCGGGACCGCTCAGGCCCAGCATCTGGCGGGCGGCCGGATTGCCGTCGCGGACCCGGCCGTCCTCGTCCAGCACCAGCACGCCATCGCCGACGTTGGCCATCACCAGCCGGTTGACGGCCTGCTGCACATGGATTTCCAGGTCGCGCCGGTGGGCCAGTTCTTCCTGGCGCAGCAGGCGGGCCGCCATGCGGTTGACCACCAGCACGGCGGCAAAGAAAGCGGCGCCGAACAGGCCGGACTGCAGCATGGCCGGCTGGCTGTCCAGCATGAAGAATTGGTAGGTGCCCTCGGCCAGGATGAACAGGGCGACCAGGGCGGCGCAGAACAGCGCCAGCAGCAGCGGCGCCAGGATGGCCATGCCGGCCAGCGGGAACAGGTAGAGGATGGCCAGGCCGCTGCGCATGCCGCCGCCAGCCAGGTAGAGCAGCGAGATGATGGCCAGGTCGCAGCCGATCTGCGCCATCAGCTGGGCCAGGAAATGGCGCCGCCGGTACACGGCCATCAGCACGAAGACGATGGCCAGCGCCAGGTACAGGGCGCACACCTGCAGGTAGAGCGGGTCGCCGGCGGCGCGCGGGCCGTGGCTGCCGGCGCTCAGGTAGCCCAGCAATACCAGGGCGATCACCACCCGGGTGGCGTTCAGGGTGTGCAGCGAGCGCCAGAGGGTTGCGCGCGCCTGGGCCGACAGCGCAGGCAGGCGCGGGTACATCTATCCGGCCAGCTGGGCGTGGGCCGGGCTGCAGTAATCGCGCCCGGCAGCCGGTACGTTTTCCGAAGCCGGGTAATACACGCCGCAATGGGCGCAGCACAGCATGGTCTCGGTGTTGGCCAGGTCGCGCTGGCGCGCCTGCCGCAGCGGCTCGGCGGCGGCAGCGCCGCCGGCGCCGCCCTGCTGCTCGCGGCGCATTTGCTCGCCGCGCTGCTGCAGGCCGCGCAGCTTGCTGCGGATTGCGAAAACCACCAGCGCCACCAGCGCCAGCCAGACCAAGATACGGCTCATGCCACTCCCCGATGTAACACCACTTCAAACACAAAACGGCTGCCGACATAGGCCAGCAGCAAGGTCGCAAAGCCGGCCAGCGTGAAGCTGAGCGCGGTCTTGCCGCGCCAGCCACGAAAGCGCCGGCCGGCCAGCAAGGCCGCGAACAACACCCAGGACAGCAGGGTGAACACGGACTTGTGATCCCAGCGCAGGGCGATGCCGAACAGCTGTTCCGAAAACACGATGCCTGACAATACGGTCAGGGTCAGCAGTGCGAAGCCGAAGCCTATCATGCGGAACAGCAGCTTCTCCATGGTCAGCAGGGCCGGCAGCTGGTCCAGGGCGCCGGACAGGAAGCTGCGCCGCTCGCCGCGCGTGTGCAAGCGCGATTCCTGCAGCGCCATCAGCACGGCGTGGAAGGCGGCAATGGTGAGGGTGCTATAGGCCAGGGTGGCGATGGCGATGTGCCAGCCGAACAGGGGCGACTTGCCGTTCAGGGCGATGATGTTGCCGGGGAAGCTGGCCTGCAGGGCGGCCGCCACGGCGGCGCTGGGCATGACCATGCGGCGCAGGCCGTCCAGGCCGAAGTTGCGGTTCTCGACCCAGTAGGCGCCGACCGAGACCCACAGGGCCGAGGACAGCATGGCGGCAAAGCCGAGACGCAGGGCGTCCGGGTGCAACACCTCGGACCACAGGGCCACGCCGTGCAGCAGCCAGGCCGCGCCGGTGGTGAGCGAAATCAGGGTGCCGCGGCGCGATGGCAGCACGGCGCACACCAGGTACAGTCCGACGGCCAGGAATAAGAGGGAAGTCTGCATAAGACAGGCAGTTTACACCATCCGCGCAAGCCGCCGCGAATGCTTCTCAATCCACGGCCGCCATGCGCAGCTCGTCGCTGTGATGGCGCTGCTGCTCCTCCATCACCAGCTGGCCCAGTTCGCGCTTGAGGGCGTTGAACTCGGGCGCGGCCGGATCGCGCAGGCGCGGCAGATCCACCAGCAGGTCGCGCTTGATGGTGCCGGGGCGGTAGGTCATGACGATGATGCGGTCGGCCAGGTAAATGGCTTCCTCTATGCTGTGGGTGACGAACAAAATGGTCTTTTTCAGCTCGGACCAGATGCGCAGCAGCTCGTCCTGCAGGTTGCGGCGGGTCAGCGCGTCCAGGGCGCCAAATGGTTCATCCATCAGCATGATGGGCGAATCGAGGGCCAGCACGCGGGCGATGGCGACGCGCTGGCGCATGCCGCCCGACAAGTCCTTGGGATAGCGCTTGCGGAAGTCGCCCAGCGACAGCATGGCCAGCAGCCGGTCCACCGTGGCGCTGATTTGCGCCTTGGGCTGGCCCTTGATCTGCAGGCCGAAAGCGATGTTTTCGGCCACCGTCATCCAGGGGAACAGTGCGTATTCCTGGAACACCATGCCGCGCTCGGGACCGGGGCCGGTGACGGGCCGGCCGTCGGCCGTGATGAGGCCGGACGACGGCGGGGCGAAGCCGGCCACGGCGTTGAGCAGGGTGGACTTGCCGCAGCCCGAGGGGCCCAGCAAACAAGTGAACTGGCCGCGCGGGATCTCCAGGTCGATGTCCTTGAGCGCCACCACTTCGCGCCCGGCGCCCTGGAACACCTTGCTGACGCCGGCGACGGCGATATGCGGTTCGGCCATCTCAATTCTCCAGGCCGCGGTGCCAGCGCAGCAGGTGGTTGTTCAATTTATTCATGCCGACGTCGATGGCCAGGCCGATCAGGCCGATGCTGATCATGCCGGCAATAATCTTGTCGGACCAGAAGTATTCGCGCGCCTCCAGGATGCGGAAGCCCAGGCCGTTGTTCACGGCAATCATCTCGGACACGATGACGACAATGAAGGCCGTGCCTATGCCGATGCGCACCCCCGACAATATATAAGGCACGGCGGCCGGCAGTATCACGCGCAGGAACAAGGTGGTCCCGGAGGCGCCCAGGTTGCGGGCCGCGCGCAGGTAGATGCCGTCCACCTGGCGCACCCCGGCTATGGTGTTCATCAGCACCGGGAAGAAGGCGCCCAGGGCGATCAGGAAGATGGCGGGCGGATTGCCCAGGCCGAACCACAGGATGGACAAGGGGATGTAGGCAATTGGCGGTATCGGCCGCAGCAACTGCATCAGCGGATTGAGCCAGGCGTACACGCGGGCCGAGGCGCCCATGGCCAAGCCGATGGGCAGGGCCAGGCCGGCGCCGATGACAAAGCCCACCAGCACCCGGTACAAGCTGCCGATGGCGTCCGTGATCAACTCGCCAGAGACGGCCCAGCGCAGCCAGCTGCCGGCGGCGGGATCATAGGGCTGCAGCGGCAGCAGGTAGGCGATCCACTTTTCCACCACCGCCAGTGGCGAGGGCAGCACCTGCGGATTGACCCAGCCCAGGGCGGCCACCGCCTGCCAGGCCGCCACCACGATCACGGGCACGATCAATCCCACGCCCGCTTCCCGCCATTTCCATGCCGCCATGCGCCCTCCTCCCCTATTTGACGTTCAGGCTTTTCTTGGCTGCCTCCAGCAGGTCGGTCTTGACCCACTCCCTGGCCGCCGGCGGCTTGCTCATGCGGCCCACGCCGGTCTTGAACATGACGTCGGTGGTGGTCTGGATGTGCTCGGGCGTGATGTCGTAGGAATATGGCGAATTGCCGATGGCGTCATCGAAATCGTCCTTGCTGATCTGGCCCTTGAACACCACCTCGCGCACGTATTTCTCGGCCACGGCCTTGTTGTCGATGAAGGTCCTGGTGGATTCGACGAAGCAGCGCATGAATTTCTCGGCCACCGGGCGGCGCTCCTTGTAGAACTTCTCGGTCATGACCATGGTGCGTATGGGTTCGCCGATGGGGGTGTCGTAGGGCTTGATGATTTCCTCGCCAAAGCCCTTGTTGATGGCTTGCGAGGATTGCGGCTCGGACTGCATCATGGCGTCGATGTTCTTGCCGAGCAGGGCCTGGTTGAGGTCGGCGTAGGGCAGGAACACCAGCTGCACATCCTTGCCCGGCTGGTCGGAGCCGGTCATGCCGTTGCGCTGCAGTTCGGCCAGCAGCAGCACTTCCTGGATGCCGCCGCGCGTGACGCCCACCTTCTTGCCCTTGAGGTCCTTGACCGATTTCAGTTTGAGGTCGCTGCGGCCCACCAGGCGGGCGCCGCCCTTGGCGAAGCCGGCCACCACGTAGATGGGCGCGCCGCCGGCGCGGCCGGAAATGGCGGCCTCGGAAGCGGTGGCGCCGACATCGAGCTCGCCGGCGATGATGGCCTGCATCACGTCCAGCCCCTTGGCAAACACATGCTCCTCGACCTTGATACCGCACTTGGGGGCGATCTCTTTTATATAAGAGACGGCGCCGTAGTGGGCGAATTTGAGGTTGCCCAGCCGGACCACGTCCTGGGCCTGGGCCGCGCCGGTGGCCAGCACCATCACGGCGGCGGCCAGGGCGGCCAGCTTGCCATTGCGATTCTTTGTCATCCACATTCTCCCGGTTGTGCTACTGATGGAATAGTTGTACCGATTTTATGTGCAGATAGTACCAAGACCTTGACGCGGGAAAACAGAATTTTAGTGCCGTGCGTGCGGCCTGATATTGTTGTACAACAACTCCATGGCCTGCGGGACGCGCCGCGCAGGCTGCCATTGCCTGTGGCGGTGGCCCGTCCGCCTGCCGCGCGCGATGCGGTAGAATGGCGGCCATAGTCCGGCCGGGCCGGCATCACTCCTACAGAATCCATCATGCTAGACAATCTTACCCAACGGCTTGCCAAGGTCGTCAAAACCATGCGCGGCGAGGCGCGCTTGACCGAAGCCAACACCGCCGAGATGCTGCGCGAAGTGCGCATGGCGCTGCTGGAGGCCGACGTGGCCCTGCCGGCGGTGCGCGAATTCATTGCCAAGGTCAAGGAAAAGGCCCTGGGCGAGGAAGTGATTTCCTCGCTGTCGCCGGGCCAGGCCCTGGTGGGCGTGGTGCAGCGCGAGCTGGCCGCCCTGATGGGCGCCGACCTCGGCCCCGAAGCCACCCAGCTCAGCTTTGCACAGCAGCCGCCCGCCATCATCCTGATGGCCGGCTTGCAGGGTGTGGGTAAAACCACCACGGTCGGCAAACTGGCCAAATACCTGAAGGAAGAAAAGAAGAAGAAGGTGCTGACGGTGTCGGCCGACGTCTACCGTCCGGCTGCGATCGCCCAGCTGCAATCGGTCACCAAGCAGGTCGGGGCCGACTTCTTCCCGTCCACCGCGCAGGACAAGCCGGTCGATATCGCGCTGGCCGCGCTGGACTGGGCCAAGAAGCATTACCACGACGTGCTGATCATCGACACCGCCGGCCGCCTCGGCATCGACGAGGACATGATGCGCGAGATCGCCGCCGTGCACGGCGCCGTCAAGCCCATCGAGACCCTGTTCGTGGTGGACGCCATGCTGGGCCAGGACGCCATCAACACGGCCAAGGCCTTCAACGATGCGCTGCCGCTGACCGGCATCGTGCTGACCAAGCTGGACGGCGATTCGCGCGGCGGCGCCGCGCTGTCGGTGCGCCATGTGACCGGCAAGCCGATCAAGTTCGCCGGCGTATCCGAGAAGCTGGACGGCCTGGAAGCCTTCGATCCGGCCCGCATGGCCAACCGGGTGCTGGGCATGGGCGACATCCTGGCCCTGGTGGAGGAAGCGCGCAAGGGCGTGGACGCCAAGGCAGCGGCCGAGCTGGCCAGCAAGATGAAGACCGGCGGCAAGTTCGACCTGAACGACTTCAAGGCCCAGCTGGGCCAGATGAAGAACATGGGCGGCATGGCCAGCCTGGTCGACAAGCTGCCGGCCCAGTTCCAGCAGGCGGCCGGCAACGCCAACATGGACCAGGCCGACAAGCAGGTGCGGCGCATGGTCGGCATCATCGATTCCATGACGCCGCAGGAACGGGCCAAGCCGGAGCTGATCAAGGCCACCCGCAAGCGCCGCATCGCGGCCGGCGCCGGGGTCCAGGTGCAGGAAGTGAACCGCATGCTGAACCAGTTCGAGCAGATGCAGACCATGATGAAGAAGCTGTCCGGCGGCGGCATGATGAAGATGATGCGCGCCATGAAGGGCATGATGCCGGGCCTGCGCTGAAGCAGGGTTTTCCCTGCCAAAGGCAGAGCGGGATGTGCGGGGCCGCACGATGGCATGAATTTACGTGGTGTTTCCGGGAAAAAACGCGAAAAACACTTGCATACGGCTTGATTCCCCACCAATATTAGCCGGTGCGATCTATTGCGCAATTTTCCATGTGTTCGTTAAGGAGGCTCGAATATGGCAACAGCCAAAAAAACCCCAGCAGCACCCGCTAAGAAGGCCGAGGCCGCCAAGCCGGCGCCCGCGAAAAAAGCAGCACCCGCCAAAGCTGCTGCAGCCAAGCCAGCAGCAGAGAAAAAAGCACCGGCCGCGCGCAAGCCCAACGCCGCCTTCATGAAGGAATTGACGCCCTCGGCCGCACTGGCCGCCGTGGTCGGCGCCGCCCCGCTGCCGCGCACCGAAGTGACCAAGAAAGTGTGGGATTACATCAAGAAGCACGATTTGCAGGATGCGGCCAACCGCCGCAACATCAACGCCGACGACAAGCTGAAAGCTGTGTTCGGTGGCAAGGCCCAGGTTTCCATGTTCGAAATGACCAAGCTCATTTCCGACCATCTGAAATAAGCGCAGCGGCTGCGTGCCGCGCAAAAGTGCCCCGGGGTTGAAGACTTCCGGGGCATTTTTTATGCCCGGCTTATTTCCAGTTGTTCCAGGCCGCCAGCACGGCGTTGGGGTATTCGGGCTTGCCACGGCTGCCGTTGTAGCGGCCCAGGGCGAGGTAGAGGTTGCCGCCTTCCATGTCGATGTACATGCGCAGGATGGCGCAGCCGTAGCGCAGATTGGTCTGCATGTTGAACAGGGCGCTGCGGTTGCGGTCGCCGATGACATTGGTCCAGAACGGCATCACCTGCATGTAGCCGCGCGCGCCCACCATGGACACGGCGTATTTGCGGTAGGCCGATTCGACCTGGATCAACCCCAGCACCAGGCCAGGATCGAGCCCGGCGCGGCGCGCCTCGTACCAGGCCGTTGCCAGGAATTCGTTGCGCACCTGGTCGTCCGGCAGCTTGCGCTGCAGCCTGGCCGACATGCGGGCCAGCCAGTCCTGGTAGCGCTGGCGCTCCGCGTCGCTGCGGAAGCGGGGCACCGGCGGGGCGCTGTCGTGGATGGCGTTGGCCAGGGCCAGGCGCACCGAATCGGCCAGCGCCTCTTCCTTCTGGTTGCCGGCCTGGGCGCACAGGGCGGCCGTCAAGGCCACCGCACCCCAGCCCCATCTGCCGCGCCCGCCCATCTTATTGCGCCAGCTTGCCTTTGACGAAGCTGAGGATGTCGCCGGCAGGAACCACGGTGGCCTCGGCGTCGCGGCGGCCCTGGTATTCGAGCTTGCCTTCCTTCAGGCCGCGGTCGCCGATCACCACGCGGTGCGGCACGCCGATCAGTTCCCAGTCGGCGAACATCTGGCCCGGACGCAGGCCACGGTCGTCGACGATGACGTCGATGCCGGCCGCCAGCGCTTGCGCGTACAGCTGCTCGGTGGCTTCCTTGACGGCCTCGCTGCGGTCCATGCCCATGGGGCACAGCACCAGTTCGAACGGGGCCAGCGCGGCCGGCCAGACGATGCCCTTGTCGTCGAAGTTCTGCTCGATGGCGGCGCCCAGGATGCGGGTCACGCCGATGCCGTAGCACCCCATCTGCAATGGCGCCGGCTTGCCGTTCTCATCCAGGAAGGTGGCGTCCATGGCTTGCGAGTAGGCGGTGCCCAGCTGGAACACGTGACCCACTTCGATGCCGCGCTCGATGGCCAGCACGCCCTTGCCGTCCGGCGAGGCGTCGCCTTCGACCACGTTGCGCAGGTCCAGCACCAGGGCCGGTTCGGCCATGTCGCGGCCCCAGTTGGCGCCCGTGTAGTGGTAGCCGGCGTCGTTGGCGCCGCAGCAGAAGTCGGCCATGTTGGCGACCGTGCGGTCGGCCACCACGGTGACCGGAGCCTTGGTGGCTATCGGCCCCAGGTAGCCGGGCACGGTGCCGTACACTTCCAGGATCTCGGCTTCGGTCGAGAAGCGGTGCTGGGCCAGGCCCGGCACCTTGCCGACCTTGACTTCGTTGAGCTCGTGGTCGCCGCGCAGCAGCAGCATGAAGTATTGCTTGCTCTGCTTGCCGTCCGTTTCCGTATCGACCGTCAGGGCGATGGTCTTGACGGTGGAGGACAGCGGGATGCCCAGCAGCCCGGCCACTTGCTCGCACTTGGTGGCGTTGGGGGTGGCGGCCTTGACCAGCTCGGCGGCGGGCGCCGGGCGGGTGGCATTGGCCGGCAGCGCTTCGGCCGCTTCCATGTTGGCGGCGTAGTCCGAGGTCGGGCAGTACACCAGGGCGTCCTCGCCGGTGGAGGCGATCACGTGGAATTCGTGCGAGCCGGTGCCGCCGATGGCGCCGTTGTCGGCCGCCACGGCGCGGAACTTCAGGCCGAAGCGGTTGAAGATGCGCACATAGGCGTCATACATGACCTGGTAGGACTGCTGCATGCCGGCCAGGTCGCGGTCGAAGGAATAGGCATCCTTCATGGTGAACTCGCGGCCGCGCATCAGGCCGAAGCGGGGACGGCGCTCGTCGCGGAACTTGGTCTGGATGTGGTAAAAATTCAACGGCAGCTGGCGGTAGGATTTGATTTCCGAACGCACCACGTCGGTGATCACTTCCTCGGAGGTGGGCTGGATGGCGAAGTCGCGGCCGTGGCGATCCTTGACGCGCATCAGTTCCGGCCCCATCTTGTCCCAGCGGCCGGTTTCCTGCCACAGCTCGGCCGGCTGTACCAGCGGCATCAGCAGCTCGATGGCGCCGGAACGGTTCATCTCTTCGCGCACGATGTTTTCCACCTTGCGGATGATGCGCAAGCCCATGGGCATATAGGTGTAGATGCCAGAACCGAGGCGCTTGATCATGCCGGCACGCATCATCAGTTGATGGCTGACGATCTCTGCGTCGGAGGGCGCTTCCTTGAGCGTTGAAATAAAAAATCGGGTGGCGCGCATACGATGAATTCTTTTTAAAAAGAGAGAGTTATAATCGACCTAATTTTAAAGGATTAGCTGGTCCCATGCGTCCATACTTTGTACAAATGCATACAATTGACAGCCCTGCGGCGGCTTCCGTACCCCGGAGCCAGGGCCGCTGGGCGGTTTCATGAGCAAAAAGATAAGAGGACGCCAGGCCAAGCAGAAAGTTTGAGGTGCACTATGCTCGATCGTGAAGGGTTCCGCCCCAACGTCGGCATCATCCTGCTCAACGCCCATAATGAGGTGTGGTGGGGCAAGCGGGTGCGCGAGCACTCATGGCAATTTCCGCAGGGCGGCATCAAATATGGTGAGACGCCGGAACAGGCGATGTATCGGGAGCTGGAAGAAGAAATAGGTTTACGCCAGGAACACGTCAAGATCGTCGGCCGCACCCGCGACTGGCTGCGCTATGAAGTGCCGGACCACTTCATCAAGCGCGAGATCCGGGGCCATTACCGTGGCCAGAAGCAGATTTGGTTCCTGCTGCGCATGTGCGCCCGCGACAACGAGGTGAACCTGCGCCTGACCGACCATCCCGAGTTCGACGCCTGGCGCTGGCACGAGTATTGGGTGCCGCTGGACGTGGTGATCGAGTTCAAGCGCGAGGTGTACCAGCGCGCGCTGCAGGAATTGTCGCGCTTCCTGACGTGGCCGGCGCATGGCAACAACGGCCATCACCACCGCAACTCGCGCTATTTGCGCCAGCAGCACCCGCCGCGCCCGGTGCCGGAACCGCCCGGCTCGGTGTGCAGCGGCGACACGCCCAAGCTGATCGTGCCGCCTTCGGTGGGCAAGGAAGCCAGCAAGTAAGACGCTGCGCGGCAATCCCTGCCGCGCTTGCCCTCAGTCATCAGACAGGATATCGCCACTGCGGCGATGCCTGGGCAGGCGGCGTTCGACCTGGTTCTGCGCGCTGAGGCTGGCGTGATTGACCAGCACCAGGGCGCTGCGCAAAGCTTCGCTCATGCTGTGGGCGGCAACCTGCATGGCTTCCATGGGCGACGGCGGAGCGGCCGGCCTAGCGGCCAGTTCACGCCGCAGGCGGTCGGCCAGCTGCCACTGCCGCTCTCCCGGAAATCGTACCCACAGGTCGCGCCAGGCGTTGCGACCCTCCCCGGCAATGGCGAGCGCCATCTGGCTGGGCGACACGGCGCGGCCATTGAACATGAGCCGGCCGCCCTGCACTTGAGCGAAATGCGACTGTTCGCCGCGCCGCATGCGCAAGTGCGTGCCCTCCGGCAGGAACAGCGATTTCCATTGGTAGCCCAGCAAGGGCGTATCGGCGCGCTGCTGGCTGGCGATCCAGTCCGCCAGGGCGCGGGCGATGGCCTCCTGGGGCGATAGCTTGCTGCGGCTACGGTGCAGGTAAGCCAGCAATTGCTCCAGGGATGCGGGCGGGACCAACTCCCGGTCCCCTGCGGAGAAGCTACTCATTTGGCCTCCTAAACGTGTCTATTCTGTCCGGTTTTTTTCTATTGGACGGGCGAGCCGCAAAATAGTTCGACCAGCGATCGTTTTAGACAGGAATAGCAGCCGAAATAGCAGGCACTCCCCAGGGGCGCGCCAGGACAGGCACGGCGCACGCCCGCGCGGCGGCGGGGGTACAATGGCGGCCCAGTTTCCCTACCAGCCATCGCCATGTTCAATCCCACCCAAGACGAGGTACGCCGCTTCTATTGCGAGACCTACCGCAAGCTGAACGCCAACGAAATCCTGACCCCCATGGAAGCCATGGCGGGCGACTGGATACGCCAGCATCCGGAATACGACGAGGTGTTCAGCGATGTCGAATCGGCCCTGCAGCGCGATTATTCGGTAGACAATGGCCAGGCCAATCCCTTCCTGCACCTGTCCATGCACGTGGCCATCGACGAGCAGATCTCGGTGGACAAGCCGGCCGGCATCCGCGCCGCCGCCACCGAGTTGACCCTGCGCCTGGATTCGGCGCACGAAGCCCAGCACCAGATCATCGAGTGCCTGGGGGAGATGCTGTGGGAAGCGGCACGCAACGGCGTGCCGCCCGATGGCAATGTCTACCTGGAGAAGGTGCGGCGGCTGCTGAAATAACTTAGCGGTGCGACGCCAATGTGCCGGGCAGGCTGTGCAAATATGCCGCCAGGTCCTTGATGTCCTGGTTGCTGAGCGGCTTGACCTGGCCCGTCATGATGGCGTTGCTGCGGCCGTTGGGCGCGTCGCCGCGCTTGTAGGCGGTCAGCGCATGCTCCAGGTAGTCGCGGTGCTGGCCGGCCAGCTTGGGATAGCTGGGGTCGATGGGGGTGTTGAAATCCTTGCCGTGGCAGGAGAAGCAGGCGTATTTCTCGGTCAGCGCCTTGCCCTTTTCCACATTGCCGGCCGCCAGGGCCGAGGCCGACACCAGCGTGCAGATCAGTACGGTCATCAGTCGTTTCATGGGGCGGGTCCTCATTTCGCGGTGCTGGCGGTTTGCTGCGCACCGTTCTGCTGCGCATAGTAGGCGGCGATGTCGGCGATATCCTGGTCCGACAGGCTGCTGGCGATGCCCTTCATGGAGGGATGCTTGCGCTCCCCTTTCTGGTAGGCCTTGAGGGCGTTCTCGATGTACTTGGCGGACTGCCCGCCTATCATGGGGACTTGGTAGACTTCGGGGAATGTGGCCTTGTAGCCGGGGATGCCATGGCATCCGATACACATTTCCACTTTTGCGGGAGCTGCCTTGGCGTTTCCAACGATATCCGCTGCCGCCGCGCCGTACGCGGCACCAGCCAGCACGAGTAGTGCAAAGATTTTTTTCATGGTGGGCTAGGTAATCATTGTGGATCGGAATACCAGTTATGCAATTTGTGAATTTGCATTATTAGCATTTGATTCTAACCCAGTTTTCTTTGCATAGTCCACACGGAGGCTTGCCAATAGTACACATCAACAACGGTATATACTGGCGCCATCCGAATTCACACCATCCGCTGAAAGACAGTCACCTATGCAGGCACACCAACGCTTCCAGGGTTCCGACAACTATGTCGCCACCAACGATCTGAAACTGGCCGTGAACGCGGCCCTGACCCTGCAGCGTCCGCTGCTGATCAAGGGCGAACCGGGCACGGGCAAGACCATGCTGGCCGAGGAAGTGGCCGCCGCGCTGGGCATGCCGCTGCTGCAATGGCATATCAAATCGACCACCAAGGCGCAGCAGGGCTTGTACGAGTACGATGCGGTGTCGCGCCTGCGCGACTCGCAGCTGGGCGACGAGCGGGTGCGCGACATCAACAACTACATCGTCAAGGGCGTGCTGTGGCAAGCCTTCACGGCGCCAGCGCCGGTGGTGCTGCTGATCGACGAGATCGACAAGGCCGACATCGAATTCCCCAACGACCTGCTGCGCGAACTGGACCGCATGGAATTCTACGTGTACGAGACGCGCGAGATGGTGCGCGCCGTGCACCGCCCGCTGGTCATCATCACCTCCAACAACGAGAAGGAGCTGCCGGACGCCTTCCTGCGGCGCTGCTTCTTCCACTATATTAAGTTCCCGGACCGCGACACCATGGAGCAGATCGTCCAGGTCCATTACCCGCACCTGAAGAAAGAGCTGCTGGCCCAGGCGCTGCAGACCTTCTACGAGGTGCGCGACGTCCCCGGCCTGAAGAAAAAGCCATCCACCTCGGAATTCCTGGACTGGCTCAAGCTCTTGATGGCCGAGGACATCCCGGCCGAGGCCCTGCGCAGCCAGGACGCCAAGGCCGTGGTGCCGCCGCTGCACGGCGCCCTGCTCAAGAACGAGCAGGATATCCACTTGTTTGAACGCCTGGTATATATGTCGAGGACCAACCGCTGATATGAGTGCACTGATCACCTTTTCCCCCGTTCCCATGGAACTGAATGGCGTGCGCCTGGAACCCCTGTCCATGGCCCACGCCGCCGGCCTGCGCGCCGCCGCCGAGGATGGCCAGCTATGGAAGCTGCGCGTGACCTCGGTGCCGGAACCGCATGACGTGGAAGCCTATATCGCCACCGCCATCGAGATGCGCCCCGGGCGCTTCGCCTTTGCCGTGCTGGATGCGGCCATGGGCACGGTGATCGGCACCACCAGCTACCACGACATCGTGCCGGCCCTGGCGCGGGTCGAAATCGGCTATACCTGGTACGCCAAACGCTACCAGCGCAGCCACGTCAACACCAGCTGCAAGCTGCTGCTGCTGGCGCACGCCTTCGAGCACCTGGGCTGCGCCGTGGTGGGTTTGCGCACCGATAACTTCAACTACGCTTCGCAGCAGGCCATCGAACGCCTGGGCGCCAAAAAGGATGGCGTGCTGCGCCACCACGCCCTGCGGCGCGACGGCACCGTGCGCGACACCGTCATGTACAGCATCACGCGCGGCGAGTGGCCGGAGGTGAAGGCGCAGCTGGAATACCGCTTGCAGCGGCATGGCACGGGCTGATTCATGCTGATCGATTTCTTCTTCACCCTGAAGGACGCCAAAATCCCGGTCTCCATCAAGGAATTCCTGACCCTGCTGGAAGCCATGCAGAAGCAGGTCATCGATACCTCGCTGGACGACTTCTACTACCTGGCGCGCCTGACCCTGGTGAAGGACGAGGCCCATTTCGACAAGTTCGACCGCGCCTTCGGGCAGTACTTCAAGGGCATCGCAGCCGCCTTCGAGAACGACAGCGCCATCCCGCTGGACTGGCTGGTGCAGCGCATGAAGCGCGAGCTGACGCCGGAGCAGATCGCCCAGCTGGAAAAATTCGGCTACGACCGGCTGATGGACCGTTTGAAGGAACTGCTGAAGGAGCAGAAGGAGCGCCACGAAGGCGGCAGCAAGTGGATAGGCACGGGCGGCACCTCGCCCTTCGGCCACGGCGGCACCAATCCCGAGGGCATACGCATAGGCGGCAAGGGCGGCAACCGCACTGCCGTCAAGGTGTGGGAAGCGCGCAGCTACAAGGATTACGACAGCGAACGCGAACTGGGCACGCGCAACATCAAGGTGGCGCTGCGGCGCCTGCGCAAGTTCGCGCGCGAGGGCGCCGACGAGGAACTGGCGCTGGACGACACCATCCGCGCCACCGCCAGCAACGCCGGCTACCTGGACCTGAAGATGCAGCCGGAGCGCCGTAACAAGGTCAAGGTGCTGATGCTGTTCGACGTGGGCGGCTCCATGGACGACCATATCGAGCGCACCGAGGAATTGTTCGCGGCCTCGCGCACGGAGTTCAAGAACATGGAGTTCTTCTACTTCCACAACTGCGTGTACGAATACCTGTGGAAGAACAACCGGCGCCGCCATGCGGAGCGCTTTGCCACCTGGGACATCCTGCGCAAGTACCCGGCCGACACCAAGCTGATTTTCGTCGGCGACGCCACCATGAGTCCCTACGAGATCATGAACCGGGGCGGTTCGGTGGAATACAACAACGAGGAAGCCGGCGCCGAATGGCTGGCGCGCTTCACGGCGGCCTTCCCGCATTTCGTCTGGCTCAATCCGGAGCCGGAGGGCATGTGGCAGTACCGGCAATCGATCGCCATCATCCGCCAGCTGATGAACAACCGCATGTACCCGCTCACCATCGCCGGCCTGGAACGGGCCACCCGCACCTTGTCCAAGTAATGTTTACCAGACACCCGATGGCGGCGCTACTGCGCGCCGCCGCCCTTTCCTGGGCGGCCCTTTCCTGGGCGGCCCTTTCCTGGGCGGCCCTTTCCTGGGCGGCCCTCTCCTGGGCGCAGGCCGCCGAAACCGCAGCCGGCGAACGCGATCAGGCCGGGCGCCAGGTGGAGCGCTTCCCCGCCCGGCTGCTGGCCAGCCCCACCAGCTGCGCCCAGCCGCAATGGCCGCCCGAGGCGCGCCGCTACGAGATCGAGGGCGTCACCGCCCTCAGCTTCGAGATCGGCCAGGACGGCGCCGTGCGGCGCCCCGAGATCGTCCGGCGCAGCGGCTGGAACATGCTGGACCACGCCGCCATCCGCAGCCTGTCGGGATGCGCCTTCCAGCCGGGGCTGGGGCGCGAGGTGCGCGGCAAGCGCTACGGCATCCAGTACGCGTGGAAGTTCAGCGGCCCGCCGGCCGCCCATCCGCTGCTGGTGGAAGGCAGCTGCCGGCCCTCGCCCATCTTCGCCGGCTTCCGCAACCTGGACAGCACGCCGGGCGCGGACGGCATCCTGGTGCGCATGCTGATAGGCGCCGACGGCAAGGCCGCCCGGGTAGTGGTGGAAGCCGGCGGCCAGCCGCAAGCGCTGCTGGACCAGGCGGCCGACCACCTCAAGTCCTGCCGCTACGCCATCGCCCCCGGTACGCCTGGCGAACCCACCGACACCCTGTACGGCCGCCTCTTGCTCAAGCCAGCCGCGGCGCCACGATAGAATAGCCACACCCCCATCCAGAAAGGAAGCGCATGCGCCTCATCCTGTCCTTGTTTTGCATGCTGTGCGCCGGCTCGGCGGCGGCGCAGGAATCTGCGCAGGCCGTGGAGCAGCGCAGCAAGCCGCGCACCTACGCCCTGGTGTCGGCGATAGGCTCCACGCTGAGCGTGGTCAACGAAGTCATGAGCACCGGCAGCCACCTCGAACCCTACGAACGCACGGCGCTGACCGTACCGGATGACCTGCTCAACCACCTGATCCTGGCCGACCTGGACCAGCAAGTGAGCAAGATGGACCCCGACAGCCAGCGCATCTGCCTGTCGGTGCCAGCCGTGAAGTTGGACGGGGTCGCGCCTTCGGACATGGCCCAGGCCAGCATAGACGCGGTGGCGGCGTCCCTGCGCACGCTGCCGGACCGGAGCGAATGGGACCGCATCTTCGTGGTCACGCCTGCCTACCGGACCCGCGGCCGGGATGGGCTGGGCGAGCGGCTGCAAGGCATCGGCGTGTTCATCGAACCGCTGTGCCAGGCCGGCCTGCAGGCGTGCCAGGACGACCAGCCATCCGTCAGCGGCCCGCTGGCCCTGCGGCCGGACGGCAGCAAGGATGTGGCCAGTACCTATGTGGCGCCCTACACCTTCATCACCGTATGGGAGCTGGACCCGGCCACCCTGGCCGTCACCAACCAGATGCAGATATTCAACCACCAGAAGCTGATGGGAGAATACACCCAGACCGAAGGCATCATGCGCGAGATGGACAAGCAGCGCGTGGCCGGCCAGGTGGTGAAGCTGCTGGGCGTGTCGATCCGCGACGCCCTCAGGAAGACCGACCTGGTCGGCCATGTCAGCGCGCGCCTGCTGAAGGAAGGTGAACAGCCCTAGGCCGGCAGCTGCAGGCGGTAGCCGACTGCGGTCTCGGTCAGCAGGTATCTGGGCTGGGCCGGATCGTCCTCCAGCTTGTGGCGCAAGTGGCCCATGTAGATGCGCAGGTAGTGGCCGTTCTCCGATTGCGACGGCCCCCACACGGCGCGCAGCAGCTGCGGATTGGTCATCACGCGGCCGGCATTGGCCACCAGGACCGACAGCAAACGGTACTCGGTCGGGGTCAGGTGCACATGCTCGCCCTTGCGCGTGACGCGGCGGCCCTGCACGTCCACTTCGATGTCGCCGAAGCGCACCACGCCGGCGCGGTCGGCGGCCGGCTGGCGCTGGCGGCGCAGGGTGGCGCGCACCCGGGCCAGCAGTTCGCCCACGCCAAAGGGCTTGGTGAGATAGTCGTCGGCGCCGGCGTCCAGGGCGCGTATCTTGTCGGCTTCGTTGACGCGCGCCGACAGCACGATCACCGGCACCGTCGACCATTTGCGCAGGTCGGCGATGAAGCTGATGCCGTCGCCGTCCGGCAGGCCCAGGTCCAGCACCACCAGGTCGGGCTGGCGGGTGCCGGCGTCGATCAGGCCGCGTCGCAGGCTGTCCGCCTCGTGCACCTGCCAGCCCTCCTCCTCCAGCGCGGCGCGCACGAAGCGGCGTATCTGCGGTTCGTCTTCCACCAGCAGCGCGGTGGGCATGGGTTCATTCATCGGTGTTTCCTTCCAGGTCAGGCATGGCGGGCGGCGTCCCCAGCGGCAGGGTAAAGACGAAGGCCGCGCCGCCGTTTGCCTCGGGCGGCGGCGCCACGGCGCGTATGCTGCCGCCATGCGCCTCGACGATGGCGCGGCAGATGGCCAGCCCCAGTCCCACGCCGGGCTTGGCCGACTCGCGCTCGCCGCGCGTGAACTTCTCGAAAATCGCCTCCTCCCGCCCCGGCGGCAGGCCGGGACCGTCGTCAAGGACCATCACTTTGATCCACACCCCGTGCAGTTCGGCCGAAATGGTGATGCGGGAGCCGGGCGGCGTGTACTTGGCGGCGTTTTCCAGCAGGTTGCTGAGCACGCGCTCGATCAACACGGCGTCGAAGCGCAGCAGCGGCAGGCCGTAGGGCAGCCGGGTCTGCACGATGTGCTGCCTGAGCATGGAGCTGCTGGCGCGCAGGGCGCTGCCCACCACCTCCTCCAGCGGCTGCCATTCGAGGTTGAAGGTCACTTCGCCGCTCTGGATGCGCGCCATGTCCAGCAGGTTGGACACCATGGCGCTCATGCGGATGGCTTCCTCGTGCAGGGCGCCGGCGATCTCCAGCTGCTGGGGCGGCAATGGCGGCCTGGCCGCCGCCAGCGACTCGGACAGGCCGACCAGCGAGGTCAAGGGCGTGCGCAGGTCGTGCGACAGGGCCGCCAGCAGCGAATTGCGCAGCCGCTCCGATTCCATGCTGACCAGGGCGCCCTGCGCCACCTCGATGTAGTGCACCCGCTCCAGCGCGATGGCGGCCAGGGCGGCGAAGGTATCGAGCTGCTGGCGCTGTTCCGGCACCAGTATCCAGCGGCGGTGCTCCGGCTCGATGGCCAGCACGCCGCGCGTACGCACGGGCGCCACCAGCGGCAGGTAGAAGATGCGGCTGGCGGGCAGCGTTCCGGTGCCCAGGCCGGCGCTCTCGGCGCGGTCGTAAGCCCATTGGGCAATGCCCAGGTCCAGTACCGACAGGCGGGAACTGGCGGGCGGCGGCGCCTGCAGGCGGCCGTCCACATCCGGCAACAACAGGGTGGCGCGGGCACGGAAGGCGCGCTCGATGACGGCCTGGGTGGTGTCGAAGACTTGCCCGGTCTGCAGGGCGCCGGACAGTTCGCGGGCGAATTCGTACAGGGCGCGTGAGCGGCGCTCGCGGTTGCGCGCCACCCGGGCCTGGAAGCGCAGGTCGGCCGTCAGGTGGCCGGTGATCAGGCCGACCACCAGCATCACCACGAAGGTGATCAGGTACTGGAAGTCGGACACGGCAAAGGTGAAGCGTGGCGGCACGAAGAAAAAGTCGAAGCAGGCCACGCCCACGCAGGTGGCCACCACCGAGGCTCCGCGCCCGTAGCGCACCGCCACCAGCACCACCACCAGCAGGAACAGCATGGCGATGTTGGCCAATTCCAGGTAGGCCAGCAGCGGCGTGGCCGCCAGCGCCGTGGCCAGGCTGGCGCCGGCCGCCACGGCGTAGCCGCGCAGGTGCTTGGGCGACAGCAGGCCGGCGCCCGCCTCACCGGAGTCGCCCGGGTCGGCGGGCGCGCGCGCGGCGGCCTCACCGTTTGCCGGACCGCCGTGCCCGGGCACACCGATTTCGATCAGGTCGATATCCGGCGCCTGAGCGGCCAGCCGCTTGATGTGCGGCGCGCGCCAGGGCCAGCTGCGGTGCGGCCGTCCCAGCACGATCCTGGACAGGTTGTGCCCGCGCGCGTAGTCCACCGCCTCGGCCGCGATATCCTGACCGGCGATGACGGCGGTGGTGGCGCCCAGTTCCTCGGCCAGCTTGAGGGTGCGCAGGATGCGCTCGCGCCGGCCCGCCGGCAGGCGCGCCAAAGCGGGCGTCTCGATGTAGATGGCATGCCACTGCGTGCCCAGCTGCGCCGCCAGGCGCGCCGCGCTGCGCACCGTGTGTTCGCCGTCTGGACGCGGCCCCACGCAGGCCAGCAGTGCGGCGCCGGTCTTCCAGATGGCGTTGATGGACTGCTCGACACGGTAGGCCCGCACATCGTCGCCGATGCGCTCGGCGGTGCGGCGCAGCGCCAGCTCGCGCAGGGCGATCAGGTTGCCCTTCCTGAAGAAGTTCTTCGACGCCCGCTCGGCCTGCTGCGGCTGGTACACCTTGCCGCTTTTCAGCCGCGCCAGCAGCTCGTCGGCCGGGAGATCGACCAGCACCACCTCGTCGGCTTGGTCGAACACGGTGTCCGGCACGGTTTCGCCGACACGGACGCCGGTGATGCCGCCCACCACGTCGTTCAGGCTTTCCAGGTGCTGGACATTGACGGTGGTGAGCACGTCGATGCCGGCTTCCAGCAATTCCTCGACATCCTGCCAGCGCTTGGGATGGCGCGAGCCGGGCGCGTTGGAGTGCGCCAGCTCGTCCATCAGGATCAGGGGCGGCTGGCGCGCCAGCGCGCCATCGAGGTCGAACTCGGCGATGCGTTTGCCGCGATACTCGACCATGGTGGGTGGCAGCAGTTCCAGCCCTTCCAGCATGGCGGCGGTGTCCTTGCGGCCATGGGTTTCCACCACGCCCACCAGCACCGCCTGGCCCTCGGCCTGCAGCTTGCGGGCGGCCGCCAGCATGGCGCAGGTCTTGCCCACGCCGGCCGAGGCGCCGAAGTAGATGCGCAGCTTGCCGCGCGCGGCGCGCCGGTCGCGGTCCTGGACCTGGGCCAGCAGCGCGTCCGGGTCGGGACGCAGGTTATCGTTGGGCGGCATGCTTGCTCATCTGGTGTTCCATGTCAGCGAGTATGCGGGCTTTTTCCATCCAGCGCCAGATTCAGCGCCAGCACGTTCACGCGCGGTTCGCCAAACCAGCCCAGGAAGCGGTCCTGGCGCTGGCTTTCCACCAGTTCGCGCACCTTGCCGGGATCGAGCTGGCGCGCGGCGGCGATGCGGCCCACCTGGTACAGGGCGGCTGCCACGCTGATCTCGGGATCCAGGCCGCTGGCCGAAGCCGTGACCAGGTCCACCGGGATGGGGTCATGGTTGCCGGGCGCGGCGGCTTTCAGGGCTTCGATGCGCCCCTTGACGGCGTCCGCCAGGGCCGGGTTCAGCGGGCCCTGGTTGGAGCCGCCGGAACCGGCCCCGTTGTCGGGCATGGGACCGGTAGCCGAGGGACGGCCCCAGAAGTACCTGGGCGAGCTGAAGGCCTGGCCGATCAGCATCGAGCCGAGCGGCTTGCCGCCGGCTTCCACGATGGAACCGGCGGCCTGCGCCGGGAAGGCGGCGCTGCCGATGCCGGTCACGGCCAGCGGATACAGCACGCCGCATATCAGGGTCAAGGCGCCGAACAGGACGACGGCGGGACGGATGTGGGTAGACATGGTAACTCCTCAGGCCAGGTTCAGGGCCACTAACAGCATATCGATCAATTTGATGCCGGCGAACGGCAGGATGATGCCGCCCACGCCGTACAACAGCAGGTTGCGGCGCAGCAGGGCCACCGCGCCTATGGCGCGGTACTGCACGCCCTTCAGGGCCAACGGTATCAGCGCGATGATGATGAGCGCGTTGAAGATCACGGCCGACATGATGGCCGACGACGGCGTCGCCAGGTGCATGATGTCCAGCGCCTTCAGCTGCGGGTAGGTGCCCACGAAGGCGGCCGGGATGATGGCGAAATACTTGGCGATGTCGTTCGAAATCGAGAAGGTGGTCAGCGAACCGCGCGTCATCAGCATCTGCTTGCCGATTTCGACGATCTCCAGCAGCTTGGTGGGATTGGAATCCAGGTCCACCATGTTGCCGGCCTCCTTGGCGGCCTGGGTGCCGGAATTCATGGCCACCGCCACGTCGGCCTGGGCCAGGGCCGGGGCGTCGTTGGTGCCGTCACCGGTCATGGCCACCAGCCGGCCTTCGGCCTGGTAGCTGCGGATCAGCTTGAGCTTGTCCTCTGGCGTAGCCTCGGCCAGGAAATCGTCCACGCCCGCCTCGGCGGCGATGGCGGCGGCGGTCAGCTTGTTGTCGCCGGTGATCATCACGGTCTTGATGCCCATGCGGCGCAGTTCCGCGAAGCGCTCCTTGATGCCGCCCTTGACGATGTCCTTGAGCTCCACCACGCCCATCACGCGGCCGTCGTCCACCACCACCAGCGGCGTGCTGCCGCGCCGCGACACGTCTTCCACGGCGCGCGCCACCTCGGCCGGATAGGGCTGGCCCAGCGATTCCACGTACTTGCGCACTGTATCGGCCGCGCCCTTGCGCACGGCGCGGGCGCCGATATCGAGGCCGCTCATGCGGGTGTTGGCGGAGAACGGCACGAATACCGCATTCAAAGCCGCCATCTCGCGCTCGCGGATGTTGAACTTCTGCTTGGCGAGCACCACGATGCTGCGGCCTTCCGGGGTGTCGTCGGCCAGCGAGGCCAGCTGCGCCACGTCGGCCAGCTGCTGCTCCGTGACGCCGGGCGCGGCGAAGAAGGCTGCCGCCTGGCGGTTGCCCAGGGTGATGGTGCCGGTTTTATCGAGCAGCAGCACGTCGACGTCGCCGGCCGCCTCCACTGCGCGGCCCGAGGTGGCGATCACATTAGCCTGCATCATGCGGCTCATGCCGGCCACGCCGATGGCCGACAGCAGGCCGCCTATGGTGGTCGGGATCAGGCACACCAGCAGGGCGATCAGCACCGTGATGGTGATCGGCGTACCTGAACCGGCGGCGGCCACCGAGAACAGCGAGAACGGCAGCAGGGTCACGGTCACCACCAGGAACACGATGGTCAGCGCCACCAGCAGGATGGTCAGGGCGATCTCGTTGGGGGTCTTCTGGCGCTTGGCGCCTTCCACCATCGAGATCATGCGGTCCAAAAAGGTCTCGCCGGGATTGGCGGTGACCTTGACCACCAGCCAGTCCGACAGCACCCGGGTGCCGCCCGTCACGGACGAGAAATCGCCGCCCGATTCGCGTATCACCGGCGCCGATTCGCCGGTGATGGCGCTTTCGTCCACCGAGGCCACGCCGTCGATCACTTCGCCGTCGATGGGAATCAGGTCGCCCGCTTCCACCAAAATGTAATTCCCCTTGCGCAGGTCGGTGGCCGGCTGCGGCAGCCAGGTGGTGCCGAACTTGGGCGAGGCCAGCTTCTTGGCCGTGACGCTCTGTTTCAGGCTGCGCAGCGAGGCCGCCTGGGCCTTGCTGCGGCCCTCGGCCAGGGCTTCGGCGAAGTTCGCGAACAGCACCGTGAACCACAGCCACACCGCCGTGGCCAGGATGAAGCCGGGACTGGCCTCGCCCTGGCCGAACAGGGCCTGCACATACAGCAGCGTGGTGATGATGCTGCCCACATAGACCACGAACATGACCGGGCTGCGCAGTTGCACGCGCGGGTGCAGCTTGCGGAAGGAATCCGCGATGGCTGGCAGCAGCAATTCGGAATCGAACAGCTGCAGCTTGCGGGCCGGCGGATTGGTAAATAAGGTTTGAGCTTGATCCATGATGACCTCACGATTATTTATACAGCTGCAGGTGTTCGACCACGGGGCCCAGCGCCAGCGCCGGCACGTAGTTGAGCACCCCGACCAGCACCACCACGCCGCACAGCAGGCCGATGAACATGGCGCCGTGGGTAGGCATGGTGCCGGCGTTGGCTTCCAGGCGCTTCTTGCCGGCCAGCGAACCGGCCATGGCCAGGATGGGCACGATCATGGCAAAGCGGCCGAACCACATGGCGATGGCCAGCATGGTGTTGTAGAACGGCGTATTGGCGGACAGGCCGGCAAAGGCGCTGCCATTGTTGTTGGCGGCCGAGCTAAAGGCGTACAGGATTTCCGAGAAACCGTGCGCGCCCGGGTTGGCGATGCCGGCCTTGCCGGCGTCCGCCATGACGGCAATGGCGGTGCCGGCCAGCACCAGGGTGGGCGTCACCAGGATGGCGATGGAGGTCATCTTCATCTCGTAGGACTGTATCTTCTTGCCCAGGTATTCCGGGGTGCGCCCTATCATCAGGCCGGAGATGAACACGGCCATGATGGCGAACACCAGCATGCCGTACAGGCCGGAGCCGACGCCGCCGAAGATCACTTCGCCGAACTGTATCAGCAGCATGGGGATCATGCCGCCGATGGGCGTGAAGGAATCGTGCATGGCGTTGACGGCGCCGCAGGAAGCGGCCGTGGTCACGGCCGCGAACAGGGCCGAGGCGCTGATGCCGAAACGGGTTTCCTTGCCTTCCATGTTGCCGCCCGATTGCAGGGCGCTCATCTGCTGGTCCACGCCCATGGCCTGCAGGGCCGGATGGGCGGCCTGCTCGGCGCCCAGCACCCATGCGGTGGTGGCCACGAACAGCAAGGTCATGGCGCCCAGCACGGCCCAGCCCTGGCGGCGGTCGCCCACCATGCGGCCGAAGGCGAAGCACAGGCCGGCCGGAATGAGGAAAATGGCCAGCATCTGCGCGAAGTTGGACAGCGCGGTCGGGTTCTCGTAGGGATGGGCCGAGTTGGCGTTGAAGAAGCCGCCGCCGTTGGTGCCCAACATCTTGATCGCTTCCTGCGAGGCGACCGGGCCCATGGCGATGGTCTGGGTGGTGGCGGTCAGGGTTTCGGTGACCGGCTCGCCCCTGGCGTCCTTCACCGGCTGGCCGTCGGCGCCCACCTTGGGCTGGGTGTAGGTGACCGGGTCCATCAGCTGCACGTCCTGGTAGGCAGAGAAGTTCTGGATCACGCCCTGCCCCATCAGGAACACGGAAAACAGCAGCGACAGCGGCAGCAGCACGTACAGGGTGGAGCGCGTCACGTCGGCCCAGAAGTTGCCGATGGACTTGGCCGAGCGCGAGGAAAAGCCCCGTATCAGGGCGTAGGCCACGGCCATGCCGGTGGCGGCCGAGAAGAAGTTCTGGCCGGTCAGCACCAGCATCTGGGTCAGGTAGCTCATGGTCTGCTCGCCGCTGTAGCCCTGCCAGTTGGTGTTGGCGACGAAGCTGACGGCGGTGTTAAAGGCCGAATCGGGGCTGACATTGGCCATGCCCTGGGGATTCAGGGGCAGATAAGCCTGCAGGCGCTGCAGCGCATACACGGCGATGGCGCCGATGCCGTTGAACAGCAGCAGGGCGGTGGTGTAGGTCTTCCAGCCCTGGCCTTCGGGCTTGCCATCCTTGCCGGCGATGCCGGCGGCGCGGTACAGCAGCCGTTCGATGCGGGCCATCCAGCCCATGCCGGGGATGGCGCCGCCGTCGCCGACTCGGGCCAGCAGCACCCCCAGCGGCCAGGCCAGCGCCAGCAGCACGGCCAGGAACACGGCCAGCAGGATTGCGGATTGCATGCTCATGTCAGAGGTCCTCCGCCTTCAGCAGGGCCACCACCAGGTAAACCAGCAGGCCGGCGGCCGAGATGGCGCCGATCAGGTAAAAAGGGCTCATGGACGGCCTCCCAGCTGCTCGCAGCCGGCCGCCATGGCCCAGGTCACGGCGATGAACAGCACCATCGCCCCTATAAATACGATATCCATACATCCCACCTTTGAAGGTCTTGTTTCGACACTGGAAAGGTTAGCGGCTGGGGCCTAAAGATTTTGTAAAGACTGGAGCAGGTGCTGTAAACAAACCGTAAACATCCCGCTTACATCTGCTTACGGTGGAAACGTTTTTAAAACAGCCCGATGCGCGGCTGGCGCGTTACAGGCTTATCGGCGCGCATGGCGCCCCTTACCGGAGAGAGAACATGGAAACCACCACCACCGTTGCCAAGAACCGTATCCACCCGCTGGTGGCCACCGCAGCCGTCTCGCTCACCATCGTCAGCCTGGTGGGCGCGGCTGCGATCGCGGGCCTGCTGCCGAACTCGCGCGGCGCCTCCACCGGCACGCCGGCCGACGGCGCGCCCCTCGCGGCGGCGGCCCCGCTTACTGCGGCAGCCCCTGCCACCGCAGCGGCCCCGGTGACCCCAGCGGTCCAGCAGCCGGCTCCCGCGCCGGTGGTGCGCGAGGTGGTGCGCTATAAAACCGTGGTGAAGCACGATGCGCCGCGCCGTACGAATGCGTCGTATGAGGACAGCCAGTATGCCCAGGCGGATGCGGCGCGCGACGCGCGTCCGGCCCCGGCGCCGCAGCAGGCGCAGAACAGCGCGCTGGGCATGGGCATAGGCGCGCTGGTGGGCGGCCTGGTCGGCAACCAGGTGGGCAGCGGCCATGGCCGCACACTGGCCACCATCGCCGGCGCCGTGGGCGGCGGCTACGTGGGCAACGAAATCGCCAAGCGCAACCAGACCGCCGGACAATGATCCAGCACTAGGTACGTACGAAAGCCCGCAGCAGGCTGTAGTCACGTTGGTCCGCAGCCTGCAATGCGGCGATATAGGCTTTGCGCGTGGCGCTGGGCAAGACCAAATCAACCTGTCCCCAGGTAAAGGGCGTCGCGCCTTTATGATGCAGAAAGATGTCGGTATAGAGGCGTGCGTGGCGCCCGTTACCGTTAGGGAAAAGGTGTATAGCCACCAGCCTGTGATGCAAGCGCATGGCTTGCTCATCCAAAGGATAGGTCGCGTGCTCGCCCCATGCCTGTACATCCATGAGCAAATCCCGCAAGCGCACGCTGATGTGTGCAGGATCGACGCCTATGGTTTTTTCAGAATTCCTGAAAGTGCCAGCCCAGCGCCAGGTTTTATTGAACATCTTCTTGTGCAAATTCCTGACGTATGCTTCGCTGAGAAAGTCCTTACGCCGCCGGCGCAGGGCCCAATCTTGCGCGCTCAATATATTCAGGTGCTCGAATTCGTTGAGTTCATGCTGAAGCGTGACATGCTTCGGGATCAGCCCGGCAGCTTCGTCGGGGTCCAGTGGCGTGGCGCCTGGCGCGTGCGAGGCACCGGGTATCAGTCCCATAAATGCTTCCAGCTGCGGTCCAGCAGAGAGCGGCGGATTTTCTGGATTTCTTCGCTGTTCAGCTCGTCTCCAGGCGCCTGGTCTTCCAGTCGCATGGTGTGCAGCACGCGTGCGGCACGCTCCCTGGCGATGGCGTCGGCACGCTCGTGCACACGCTGGCGCAATGGCGTCCGTGGCACCAGCGTGTATTTCAGGTCACAGTCCAGGGCTTCGGCCACCCGGCGCAGCGATTGCAGCGTGATGCGCTCTTCGGCCTCGGATTTTTCCAGGGCGGCCAAGGTGCTTTGGCTGACTGACAGCCGTCCCGCAAGCTGCCGCGTGGTCATACCTAATGCAGAGCGTATGGTCTGTATCCAGCCTGCGCGCGGACGTGGCGGAATAGCAGCCTCGTCAGTTGCACGCTCAACCTGCCTTAGCCGAAGTTCTTTTACATCCATTTTGACCGCCTATAAACGATAATATTCTTTGCATATTATCGCCCCAAAACGATCAGAATACTTTGCTGATGCTCAATACAAGAGCCGTCTTGCCGAGGAATTTGCCGCTGGCGGGCGAGGCATAGGCGCTTTCGCTGGCGTTGGTGCCGATCAAGGCCAGCGCCCCGGTCAGCACGCCGAAGTCCTGCGTCAGGCCGAGCTTCCAGTCGCTGTAGCTGGCCGCGCCATTGTGCCTGACGTCCTGGTGGCCTGCGTGCAGATTCACGGTCAGGCCGTTGCCGGCGTCGATGTTGGCGCCCAGGTCCACATAGCCGCTGTTCCTGCTGTCCACGAAGCCGAACAGGTTGGTGACGGCGTGCGAATACTTGAGGTAGGCAGGGCCGTAGCCCAGCTGGCCGTAGACCTCGGCCGTGTTGGCGTCCTTGTAGCCGGCCACCTGGTCCAGCCCATTGGATGGATACACATAGCCCAGCACGCCCACGTCATAGGAAACGTCCGCGCTCAGCTGCCCGCGCTTGCCGGCGTAACTATCCCATTCCACATGCCCGCCGCCGCCCGCATCCCTGGTCCATTTGATGCTGGACAGCCAGGTGCCCGCGTAGAAACCGGATGGGTTGTGGACATAGTCAAAGCCGCCCTGCAGCGCGGGCTGCAAGCGGGCCTGCGAGATGCCGCGGTAGCGGTAGTCGCTGGCGATGGCGGCGTTGAAGCTGGTGTCGTTGTCCGGCCTGGCCTCGGCGGCCTGCTGCTCCTCCGCCAGGGCGGGAGTGCCGGTCAAAGAGGCCATGAGGGCGGCTGCAATTAAAGCTATTTTCATGTTGCGGTCTTTCTGTGGTGGAGTAAAAGTCAGGCTTCCAGCGTAGCGGGGGCCCAGTAAAAACGGCCTAAAAAGACCACGCACACCTGTAAACACCGCGTATAAATTCCCCCGCGCAGCGGTTGCGGATAGAATGCGCAGGCTGGCGCGCCCGGCCGCCCGGCCACAGAATTCACTGTCTTGCCAAAATAACTGTATATAATCACAGCTATTTCCAGCATCATTGCCGTAACCATAAGAACCGAACCGCTCACGTATGGCCACTAAAAAACCCGTATCCGACTACAGCGAATCATCCATCCGCGTCCTCAAGGGCCTGGAGCCGGTCAAGCAGCGCCCCGGCATGTACACCCGTACCGAGAATCCGCTGCACATCATCCAGGAGGTGATCGACAACGCCTCCGACGAGGCGCTGGGCGGCCATTGCAAGAACATCATCGTCACCCAGAACGCGGACGGCTCCGTCACCGTCGAGGATGACGGGCGCGGCATCCCGGTCGGCCTGCACCCCGAGGAAGGCGTGCCCACGGTGGAAATCGTGTTCACCCGATTGCACGCCGGCGGCAAGTTCCAGAAGGGCGCCGGCGGTGCCTATGCCTTTTCCGGCGGCCTGCACGGGGTCGGCGTGTCAGTCACCAACGCCCTGTCCAAGCGCCTGGAAATCACCGTGTGGCGCAAGGAGCCGGACGGCACCGGCGTGCACCGCATCGCCTTCGAGCACGGCGACGTGGTCGAGCCGCTGTCCTCGGCCGTGGCCCCGCGCGATGGCAAGAAATCCGGCACCCGCGTCACCGCCTGGCCAGACGCCAGCTACTTCCACAGCGGCGCCATTCCGCAGGCCGAGCTGCAGCGCCTGCTGCGCTCCAAGGCCGTGCTGCTGCCCGGCGTCTCCGTCACGCTCATCAATGCCAAGAGCGGCGACAGCCAGACCTGGAAATACGACGACGGCCTGCGCGGCTACCTGAGCGAAGCCCTGGCCGGCGGCGAGACCGTGATCCCGCTGTTCGAGGGCGCCCAGTTCGCCGGGCCGGACGCCGAAGGCTTCGCCGAGGGCGAAGGCGCGTCCTGGGTGGTGGCATGGACCGAGGATGGCCCCATCGTGCGCGAATCCTACGTCAACCTGATCCCCACCATCAGCGGCGGCACCCACGAATCGGGCCTGCGCGAAGGCTTGTTCGGCGCCGTGAAAAGCTTTGTCGAGATGCACGCCCTGCTGCCCAAGGGCGTCAAGCTGATGCCCGAGGACGTGTTCGCGCGGGTCTCCTTCGTGCTGTCGGCCAAGGTGCTGGACCCGCAATTCCAGGGCCAGACCAAGGAGCGCCTCAATTCGCGCGACGCGGTGCGGCTGGTGTCCACTTATTCGCGCCCGGCGCTGGAACTGTGGCTCAACCACCACGTCGACTACGGCAAGAAGCTGGCCGAGCTGGTGATCAAGCAGGCCCAGTCGCGCATGCGCTCGGCGCAAAAGGTCGAGAAGAAGAAATCGTCCGGCGTGGCGGTCCTGCCGGGCAAGCTGACCGACTGCGAATCGTCCGACATCAAACACAATGAACTGTTCCTGGTGGAGGGCGACTCGGCCGGCGGCTCGGCCAAGATGGGGCGCGACAAGGAATACCAGGCCATCCTGCCCCTGCGCGGCAAGGTGCTGAACTCCTGGGAGACCGACCGCGACCGCCTGTTCGCCAACAACGAAATCCACGACATCGCGGTGGCCATCGGCGTCGATCCGCACCAGGTGGGCGACACGCCCGACCTGTCCGGCCTGCGCTACGGGAAAATCTGTATCCTGTCCGATGCCGACGTGGACGGCTCGCACATCCAGGTCCTGCTGCTGACCCTGTTCTTCAAGCACTTCCCGGCGCTGATCGCCAACGGCAATATCTGCATCGCCCGTCCGCCGCTGTACCGCGTGGACGCCCCGGCGCGCGGCAAGAAACCCATCCAGAAGCTGTACGCGCTGGACGATGGCGAGCTGGAAGCCATCGAGGACAAACTGCGCAAGGAAGGCCTCAAGGATGGCAGCTGGGGCATTTCGCGCTTCAAGGGCCTGGGCGAGATGAACGCCGAACAGCTGTGGGAAACCACCATGAACCCGGACACGCGGCGCTTGCTGCCGGTCTCGCTGGGCGGCTTTGCCCACGACGAATCGGCCGCGCGCTTCAACATGCTGATGGGGAAAGGCGAAGCGGCCGCGCGCCGCGCCTGGATCGAGGAACACGGCAACGAAGCCGAAGCCGACATCTGACACGCCGCCCGCACCACTACCACGACATACCATGACCCAAGCAAATCTCTTTGACGAGCCGGTTCCGGAACCGGAAGAATTCAACCAGCCCGGCGGCCCGGGCGGCGGCGATGGCGAGTCGCTGACCCTGTCCACCTTCGCGGAGCGCGCCTACCTCGATTACGCCATCTCGGTGGTCAAGGGCCGCGCCCTGCCCGACGTCAGCGACGGCCAGAAGCCGGTCCAGCGCCGCATCCTGTACGCCATGAATGAACTGGGCCTGGGCCCCACGGCCAAGCCGCGCAAGTCGGCCGCCGTGGTGGGCGACGTGCTCGGTAAATTGCACCCGCACGGCGACCAGTCGGTGTACGACGCCCTGGTGCGCATGGCCCAGGACTTCTCGCTGCGCTATCCGCTGATCGACGGCCAGGGCAACTTCGGCTCGCGCGACGGCGACGGCGCGGCGGCCATGCGCTACACCGAAGCCCGTTTGACGCCCATCTCGCGCCTGCTGCTCGATGAAATCGACATGGGCACGGTGGACTTCCAGGCCAACTACGACGGCTCCACCGAGGAACCGACGGTGCTGCCGGCGCGCCTGCCCATGGTGCTGCTCAATGGCGCCTCGGGCATCGCGGTCGGCCTGGCCACCGAGATCCCCTCCCACAACCTGGGCGAGGTGGCGCAGGCCGCCGTGGCCATGATACGCAACCCCAAGATCACCCACGCCGAGCTGATGGCGCTGATCCCGGGACCGGACTTCCCGGGCGGCGGCCAGATCATCACCCCGGCCGCGCAGATCCACGAGATGTACGCCTCGGGCCGCGGCAGCATGAAGGTGCGCGCGCGCTGGAAGATCGAAGACCTGGCGCGCGGCCAGTGGCAGGCCGTGGTCACCGAACTGCCGCCCGGCACCTCGGCGCAAAAGGTGCTGGAGGAAATCGAGGAACTGACCAATCCCAAGGTCAAGCTGGGCAAGAAGACGCTGACGCCGGAACAGCTGGCGCTCAAGTCGCTGATACTCAATTCGCTCGACACCATACGCGACGAATCGGGCCGCGGCGCGCCGGTGCGCCTGGTGTTCGAGCCCAAGTCCAAGAACCAGGACCAGACCGAGTTCATGCTCATGCTGCTGGCCCACACCTCGCTGGAATCGTCCAGCTCCATCAACCTGGTGATGATAGGCGGCGACGGCCGCCCGCGCCAGAAGGGCCTGGGAGAGATCCTGGGCGAGTGGGTCACCTTCCGCTTCGCCACCTTCACCCGCCGCACCCAGTTCAGGCTGGGCAAGGTCGATGAGCGCATCCACATCCTGGAAGGGCGCGAAATCGTCCTGCTCAATATCGACGAGGTGATCAGCATCATCCGCAACTCGGACGAACCCAAGGCGGCGCTGATCGAACGTTTCAAGCTGTCCGAGCGCCAGGCCGAGGACATCCTGGAAATCCGCTTGCGCCAGCTGGCGCGCCTGGAAGCCATCAAGATAGAACAGGAACTGGCCACCCTGCGCAAGGAGCGCGGCTCCCTGCAGGACCTGCTGGACAATCCATCGTCCATGAAGCGCGCCATCATCCGCGAGATCGAGGCCGACGCCAAGCAGTTCGGCGACGCCCGCCGCACCCTGATCGAGGAAGCGCAGAAGGCCGTGGTGGAACAGAAGGTGGTGGACGAACCGGTCACCGTCATCATTTCCGAGAAAGGCTGGGTGCGTGCGCGCGGCGGCATCGGCCACGACGCCACCCAGTTCACCTTCAAGGCCGGCGACACCCTGTACGGCGCCTTCGAGTGCCGCACGGTGGACAACCTGCTGGCCTTCGGCAGCAACGGCAAGGTGTATTCGGTGCCGGTGGCGGCCCTGCCCAACGCACGCGGCGACGGCGTGCCCATCACCACCCTGGTCGACCTGTCGGGCGGCGTGCGCCTGCTGCATTACTACGCCGGTCCGGCCGCCACCCAGCTGCTGCTGGCCACCAGCGCCGGTTTCGGCTTCGTGGCCAAGGCCGGCGACATGGTCAGCCGCATCAAGGGCGGCAAGTCCTTCATCACCCTGGACGAGGGCGACGTACCGCTGCCCCCGGCCGTGATACCGGACACGGCCAGCGCCGTGGCGGTGCTGTCGGAACAAGCCCGGGTGCTGGTGTTCGGCCTGGACGAAATGAAGGTGCTGACCAACGGCGGACGCGGCGTGATCCTGATCGAGCTGGAAGACAAGGAAAAGCTTGTGTCGGCCAAGCCGATCAGCCAGAAAGGCGTGATCGTGTACGGCACCGGGCGCGGCGGCAAGCCGCAGGAGGAAAAGCTGTCGGCCACCGCGCTGGGCGCCCACATCGGCAAGCGGGCCCGCAAGGGCAAGGCGCTGGCCTCCAAGATCAAGCCGGCCGGCTTGACGCCCGTCGTTTAAAGCCGCGCAGCCGCCGGCTCAGCACGGGCTGCCGCATGCGCGGCAGCGACGTGCTGGCACCGGCGGCTCCGGCATGTCGCCACCGCGCAGGCGGTGGCCCATGCCGAGCGCGCAGACAGGCGGCGCAATGATGCTTATTTGGCGGCGGCCTGCTTGATGTCGGCGTTGGCCTTGGCCTTGGCGGCATCGGCCTTGTTGGCGGCCAGGGCTTTGTCCTCGGTAGCATCGACGGCGGCTTTCACGGCCTTGGCGTCAGCCTTCACCACTTTCTTGTTGGCTTTTTCCTGGGCCTTGGCCAGGTCTTTCTCGGCTTTGGCGTGGGCCTTGGCCTTGTCTTCCGGATCGGCCTTGGCTACTTTTTCGTCAGCCTTGGCTTGTGCCTTGGCCAAGTCGGCGTTGGCGTCCACTTCTTTTTTCTCGGCCTTGGCGATGGCCTTGTCCACTTTCTTGTCAGCCTTGGCGTCGGCCTTGGCTTGTTTCTGTTCGGCCTTGGCGATGTCCTTGGCGGCTTCGTTCTGGGCGTGGGTCACTTCCGGGGTGGTGGTGGTCGCGGTTTGGGCGAAAGCGGCGCCGGTGGTGAACAGACCAGCGATCAGGGCAGCGGTGAGCTTATTCATGGTAAGTCCTTTCGAGTTGGTTCCGGTTAATGTTGCGTTTTGTTCTTGTCACGGAACCAGAATATCGCCCCCCCGCCCCGGTCTCCGTGCGCTAGCGAACCTAAACCGGTTTTCTGTTAACCCGGCAATTCACATGGGCATACGCCCGCGCAGCATCACTTGTTCGCGGGCCGCGAATACAAATCGATGATGGTGCTGATCGCATCGCTGCACACATCGCAGAAGGCGTCGCTGCGGTCGAACATGATGCACTGCATGGCCGGGCGGTAGTAGCCGGTGGCCTCGTAGTTGGCGCCCTCGAAGGCGCCGTTCACCCGGTAGTTCGGGTCGCGCGAGAACAGGGCATTGCTGGCCTTCAGGTCGCGCTGGAACAGCGCGCTCATTTCCGATTCCGGGCGGTTGGCCTTGCGCAGCGCGGCCCGCTCCTTCTGGTAGGCGCGCGACTGTTCCTCGTACACCTGCTTGGGCCACGGGGTTGGCAGCGGCGTGCCTTCCTTGACGAACTTCTTCCACTTCAGCCGCGACGGGTCGCGCAGCGCCGTCGCGTTCGGCTCCCACGGTTCGATGCGTTCGCCGCCGGTGGCGTAGGCCACGGGCGAGGTGTAGTACTCATCGGCCAGGCCGGCGAAATGGTGGCCGAATTCATGCACGAACAGGTAGTTGGCCCAGTCGTTGTTGGCCGCCGCCGTGCTGAACTGCCCGAAGATACCGCCGCCGCCATAAGTCTCATTGTTGACCAGGATTTCGATGAATTCGTACGGCGCGTATTGCGCCAGCTCGCGCAGGGCGCGGTTGTCGGTGGTCAGCACATAGCGCTCGCTGCCGAAGATATCGTAGCGCGCGCCCAGCGGCGACTGGTGATAGCTGCCGGTGGACGGGCGCGACACCCCGGATTCCTGGGTCGGCAGCGCCAGGCCCCACACATTGAAGTCCTGCTTGCGCTCCTTGAACGGCGACACCTTGAACAAGTGTTCGGCCAGGCGGCGCGCGGCGGCCTCGAACTTGGGCAACTCGGCCCTGGTGTAGCCATCGCCGACGATCAGCAAGTCCACCTTTTGCGGCGACGGACCATTGACCATGATGGGGATGGGTTTGGCCGGCGCCGGGGCCTGCTTGCGCACCACGTCCATGGCGTCGGTATCGACATCGACCTTCCAGGCTTCGACAAAGGCATTGTTGGCGTCGCGCTTGAGGATGCGCACCTGCACCGGGCGGTCCGGCTTGGGGAAGCGCACCGACTCGCCGAAGCCGCGCTCCAGCCTGTGCGCCTCCTCGGTGCTGCGCCACTCGGCAAACACGGTGGAAAAGCCGCGCGAGTACAGCAGTTTGCCGCTGGCGGCGTCGCGCACCTCGACCAGGTTGTTGCCCCGGTTGCTGTCATCGATGGTGCGGCCCATGTCGCCGGCCCAGGGCAAGGGCTCGATCACGACACGCTCGACGGCGTAATGCTCGGCCGTGGCGCTGCCGGTGTGGAAATAGTCTAGCCGCACGGTGGCGGGCTGCGCGGCCTGGACGGCGGCGCCGGCTGCCAGCAGCAGGCAGGAAAGCAAAGCACGCATGGATGGTTTCTTTCGTTGGTCAAAAACGGTTACACATTGTAAGCCAGACGCGCAGGGCGACGCTGCGGTCGTCCTACAGCGCCACTCGGCTGCGTCCTATACGAGGCAGACCATGGAGCGCGCAGTATCTCTGTTCCGGCACCGGAACCGGCCCCGTACCCATCCGTTCGTCCATCCCACTATCGCAGGAGAAACCCATGTTTGCCCACAATAAGCGTTTGCAGTACACGGTCCGCGTGAACGAAACCAATCCCGGCCTGGCCAACCTGATGCTGGAGCAGTTCGGCGGCCCGCAGGGCGAGCTGGCCGCGGCCTGCCGCTACTTCACCCAGGCCCTGGCCGAGGACGATCCCGGCCGCAAGGACATGCTGTTCGATATCGCCACCGAGGAACTGAGCCACCTGGAAGTCATCGGCAGCATCGTCTGCATGCTGAACAAGGGCGCCAAGGGCCGCCTGGCCGAGGGCGTGGACGAGGAAGGCGAGCTGTATCGCAGGATCAGCGGCGCCGGCAACGACAGCCACGTCACCCAGGTGCTGTATGGCGGCGGCGCGCCGCTGGTCAACTCGGCCGGCGTGCCATGGACGGCGGCCTACATCGACACCATAGGCGAACCGACCGCCGACCTGCGCTCCAACATCGCGGCCGAGGCGCGCGCCAAGATCGTGTATGAACGCCTGATTAACCTGACCTCCGATCCGGGCGTGAAGGAAGCGCTGGGCTTCTTGATGACGCGCGAGATCGCGCACCAGAAGTCGTTCGAGAAGGCCCTGTACGCCATCGAACCGAACTTCCCGCCCGGCAAACTGGCCGGCCGCCCCGAATTCACCAGCGTGTATTTCGACATGTCGCAGGGCGGACCGGAAGTGCGCGGCCCGTGGAATTCCGGCGACCAGTGGCAGCGCGTCAGCGACCGCGAGCAGCAGCAGGCAGTCGACGGCGGCGACGGCAACGCCACCGTGCAGCTGACCGAGGAAGAAGCCAGCCTGCTGGACAACATGGCGGCCCGCACCGAATCCGATCCGGGCAGCGAACCGCTGACCGGGGCCGAACTGGGCTCGGCGCCGCAGGATGCGCCGGCCGGCAGCCGCGTGCAGTAAGAACCCGAGCGCAATGCCATGAGCACCCGAACTGCCACCCGTACTGCCACCCGTACCGCGCGCCGCCTGCTGGGCGGCGCAATCAGCGGCTTCGGCATGCTGCTGCTGGCGCGTGATGCGCTCAGCAGCGTGCCGCTGCTGCTGGCCAGCCTGTCCAACTGAAAGGAGTATCGCATGTCGATCAGATTGCAAGCCCTGGCGCGCCAGGTCATCGTCATCACCGGCGCCACCAGCGGCATCGGCCTCACCACCGCCCGCATGGCGGCCGCGCGCGGCGCCCGGCTGGTACTGGCCGCGCGCGACAGCGCCGCGCTGGACCAGCTGGCGGCCGAGCTGCGCGCCGGCGGCCACGAAGCGCTGGCCGTGCCCACCGACGTGGGCGTGCGCGAGGAAGTGCAGGCCCTGGGCCGCGCCGCCGTGCAGCGCTTTGGCCGCATCGACACCTGGGTCAACAACGCAGGCATCTCCATCTTCGGGCGCCTGAAGGACGTGCCACTGGAAGACCAGCGCCAGCTGTTCGAAACCAATTTCTGGGGCGTGGTGTACGGCTCCCAGGTGGCGCAGGAACTGCTGAAGGACCGGGGCGGCGCCATCATCAACCTGGGCAGCGAACTGTCCGACCGCGCCGTGCCGCTGCAGGGCATGTATTCCGCCTCCAAGCATGCGGTCAAGGGCTATACCGACTCGCTGCGCATGGAGATCGAAAAGGACGGCCTGCCGATCTCGGTCACGCTGATCAAGCCGGCCGGCATCGACACCCAGTTCACCGGCCACGCCCGCAACTACCTGGAGAACGAGCCGGAACTGCCCGCGCCTTTATACGCACCGGAACTGGTGGCGGACGCCATCCTGCGTGCGGCCGAGCACCCGCAGCGCGACATCTACGTGGGCGGCGCCTCGCGCATGATCTCACTGGAAGGCGCGCTGATGCCGCGCGCGCTGGACAAGTTCATGAACCTGCTGATGTTCCGCCAGCAGCAGAAAAAGGACCAGCCGTCGGCGCCGGGACGCCGGGACGCGCTGTACCAGCCCAACGGCCAGGAACTGCGCCAGCGCGAGGGCAACCGTTACAGCAAGGTGCATGAGCGCTCGGCCTATACCTGGATGGCCACGCGCGGCAAGCCGCTGGGGGTGTCGCTGCTGGTGGGCGGCGCGCTGCTGGCGGCCTGGAAGCTCAGCACCCGCGCCGCCGGACCAGGCGATCGCTAGGTTATGGCGGCAGCAAACTGGAGGGACTGGAACAGATCGCCAAGGCTGCCGGCAAGCCCAGGCTGACGCTACAGCCCCAAAATGATCTTCAGCGCGTCCTCGACCCGTTTCATCTGGTTGCGCGACAGGGGGGCGATGGGCGCATCGCCCTTGAACCGGCGGTTGGAGATAGCCCGGACTCCGGCTATAAAGGCATCGGTGTTTGCGGGCTCGTCGCCCGGTTTCCTGATCAAGCCCAGATTTACCTTGAGCGGGAAACCATCACCTTGGGCATCGTGATAAGTGACTGTGGTGCACGGGATGATGACTGTGGTGGAATATCCGTGCTGGTTCAGCAGGTCGTTTTGGACAATCAGGCAGGGCCGGTCATCCTTGGCCGGCTCCTCGGGCTGCCCCTGGGGATTGAGATTTGCCAGCCAGACCTCCCCCCGCTTAATTTTTGCCAAGGCCATCTCCCAGCGTCGCGTCAAAGTCCTGGTCGAGAGCATCGGCCTCAGCTGACAGTTTTTTGGCCAGGAATTTGATACGTTCGGCCAGTTGACGCTCGTTTTTTTCCCGCACCGCTTCCCGGATGTACTCGGACAACGGCTGCTGGTTGGCCCTGGCAAAACCTTCGGTCTCGGCAACGAACTCCATCGCCATCGTCAACGAAACCGTTTTTATTGCTGCTGTCATAAGACCTCCGCGTGGCCGCTCACCGCTTCATATTACACACGACAAGGTTTTACGCAACCGTCTTACCGGTCATTTGGGTGCGGTCACATGCCCCAGGTCCAGCGGGCGTATGTCCAGGCGCAGGTTGAGGATGGACGGGCGGGCGCCGTCCGGCTGGGCGTAACTGACGGAGTCCGGCGTCTTGCTGACGGTGAACTGAAACGCCATGCGCGGCGGCGGGTCGTTCGGGCCGCTGATCGCCACCCCGTACGCCTGCGGACGCTGGTTCTTCACCAGGCTGTCCATCAGCTTGACCAGCGCATTGGCGCCCAGGATATCGGCCGAGAAGATGTGCTGCGGCACCTCGGTCCCCAGCGGCAGGGGCCTGGCCTTGACCTTGTCCGCCGGCGGCACGAAGGTGTGCGCTGCCAGGTCGTACTGGTCGCCGTGGTCCAGGTAGCTGATCAGCGCATTCGAGACATTGAAGCCGCCGCGCTCGGCATCGGTGCTGGCCTGGCGCAGGTCTATCATCAGGGCCCCGGTGGCGCCCACGATTTCCAGGCGCCGCTTGCTGTCGATGACCATGGCCGTGTCCTCGTCTATGCCCAGGCCCAGTTTGTAGCCCTTGGCCAGCATGGCCGGGATCATGCGTGCGAAGCGTCCCCGCACCAGCAGGTGCTGGTCGATGAAGATGTCGTCGCCGATGAAGCCCAGGCCGGGCGCGATCTCGCGTCCCTCCTGCACGCCGGAAGCCAGCACGCCGAACACCGTGCGCGGCGCGTAGAACATGGTGCTGCTCATGATGGCCGCGCCGGCGCTGGTGCCGGCCACCACGCCGCCGCGCCGGTACAGGTCCCACACCGCATCGAGCAGCGCGCTGCGGCTGCCATCCTCGCGCACCATGGCCTGGGTGATGCGGGCCTGGTCGCCGCCGGCGAAGAACACCCCGCCGGCCGAGCGCACGTCGGCAGCCAGCCTGGGGTCCTCGGCCACCTGGCGGAAGTCGCTGCCTTCCAGCCGCACCGCCAGCGGCACCAGGAAGGCATTGGCGCCGTGCTGGTTCAGGATCCCGACGATCAGGTCGCCGGAGCGCTCCGGCGTGGCCGAGGCGGACGGGAACACGGCAATGCGCGCGCCTCGCCCGCCGGCCAGCTGCACCACCCGCTTCCACACCTCCGCCGTCTCCGGCCGCAGGTTGCCGCCTATGATGACCAGCGATCCCTTGGGCGGCGCCTCGGCGGCTTGCAGGGTGGGCGCGCTCACGGTCAGGACTCCGGTCAGTATCAGGGCTAAGAGCTTATTCCACATGCGGCGCCATCAGCGGTATCGGTACAGGGGCAGGTTGAGCTGGATGGGGCGGATGTCCAGCCGCAGCTTGAGCACGGAATAGGCTTCCACCTCGGTCGAGCTATAGCCCACGCTGTTGACGGTTTTACTGAAGCGGAATTCGAAGCCCACGTCCGGATAGGGATCGCGCGGATTGCCGAAGGCGATCCCGATCGCTTCCTGCTGGGCGTTGTCGATCAAATTACCCATCAAGTCCAGCACCGCGTTGTTACCCAGAATATCGTTGGTGAACACCGGCTCGCGCATGTCGGGCTGGTTGGGATCGAGCTTATTGTCGGCCTTGTCCGGCGAGGGCGTGAACACCCGCGTGATCAGGTTGAATTTGTCGCCCCGGTCCAGGTAGCTGATGGCCGCGTTGCTGATGTTGAAGCCCTTGATGCCACGGTCGGTGATGGCGTCCGACAGGTCGATCAGCAGCGCGCCGCTATAGCCGATGATCTCCACGTCGCGCTTGGCGTTGACCACCATGGCGCTGTTCTCGTCTATGCCCAGGCCGATCTGGTAGCCCTTCTTCAGCATCACCGGGATCATGCGGGCGAAGCGGCCGCGCACCAGCAGGTGCTGGTCGACGAACACGTCGTCGCCGATGAAGCCCAGGCCGGGCGCGATTTCCTTGCCGTCGGTGATGCCGGTCTTGAGCATGTCCAGCACCGGGCGGGCGTCGTAGAACATGGTGGTGCTCATGATGGCGGCGCCGGCGCTGGAGCCGGCGATCACGCCGCCGTCGCGGTACACGTCCCAGATCGCCTCCAGGGCGGCGGTCTTCTGGCCATTCGGGCGCACCAGGGCCTGGGTGATGCGGCCCTGGTCGCCGCCGGCGAAGTAGATGCCGGTGGCGGAATGGATCATGGCCACGATTTCGGGGTCCTCGGCCGCCTTGCGGTAGTCGCTATTGGGCAGGGTCACGCCCAGCGGCACGGTGAAGGCCTGGGCCTCGTACTGATTGAGCTTGTTGACGATGCTTTGCCCGGACTTTTCCGGATTGATGGAAGCCATGCCAAACACCGCGATGCGCGCGCCCTTGCCGCCAGCCAGGCGCACGATGCGCTGCCACACCTCGGCATTGTCGGCGCGCAGGCCGCCGCCGATGATCACCAGGTTGCCGGCCGGGGGCACCAGCACCGGCTTGGGCGGCGGCACCGCCTTGGCCGGCTGGGCCGTCTTGGCCGGCGCGCTGCTGCGCGCCTTGGGGGCGCTGGCCGCCGGCTGATGCTTGGCCGTGACGCTGGCGCTGGCGCTGGCCGGGGCTGCGCTGGCCGTCAGCGACAGCAGCCAGGTAAAACAGAGTAAAACTGCGGTGTTCCTGAATAATTTCATGTCGTCCTTCCAATATTTTGCGGCGCCACCCAACGCGCCGCCTCCACCAGCCTCAGAGGCCATTTAAACAAGACCGTGGCGTCGTTGCAGCTCCTCGCCGTGCATACGCACTGTCTTCGGAGCTGCGCCTAACCACGCTCATGTTGAAACAGCCTCTTATTTGAAGGCGTAGTTCGCGCTGACAAAGAAACGCCGTCCGCGCGGATCCGTATAGGTGGGATCATAGCCTGAGATGAAGTAATAGGCCTGATTCGAAAAGGGCGGGCTGGTGTCGAGCAGGTTCTGCACCCCGGCCCGCAGCTTGAACTGCTTGCTGAAGGCATAGGAGGCCGACAAGTCCCACAGGCTGTAGGCCTTCACGTGGTTGGGCGCCACCACGCTGCCGTCGTCCGTGTTGATGGCCGAATTCTGGTCCTCGTAGCCGCTGTAGTAGGTGTTGGACAGGGTGGCGGCCAGGTTGCCGCGCTCCCAGTCCAGCGTGATGGTATGGCGCCAGCGCTGCACCACGCTGTCGGTGACGAATTTATTGAGGTTGCTGACAAACGGGTCGCCGACCACGTTCTGTATCTTCGAATCGAGCACATAGGTGCCGCTCAGGCGCGCGCCAAAGGTGCCGGCGGCCGTCTTGACGCCATGCAGGTCCAGCACCAGGTCCAGGCCGCTGGCCTTCTGGGCGCCCCGGTTTTCCTTGTGCAGCTCGATGTAGTCGATCTCGTCATCCTCGTTGCGGTGCACCAGGTTGCCGTACTTGGCCAGGTTGCCCAGGATGATGTCGTCGCCGATCTCCGCGATCAGGTCGGTGCGCTTGATGTTCCAGTAATCGAGGCTGGCGTTGAAGTTTTTGGTCGGCTCCAGCACCGCGCCCAGCGAGAACTGGCGGCTGCGCTCGGGCTTGAGGTTGGGATTCGAATAGCGGCGCGTATCCCAGTTGTTGGCGCAGTCGGCATAGTTGTTGTCGGCGGCCGCGCAGGCCACCGGGTCCGGCAGGGTGGCGGTCTGGCTGTACACGGTGGGGCGGTACAGGTCCGTCATGGACGGCGCGCGGAAGCCGCGTCCGGCCGAGGCGCGGAACATCATGGTCTTGGACGGCATGTAGCTGACGCCGATTTTCGGGCTGGCGGCGCCACCCACCACCTGGTAGTGGTCGTAGCGGGCCGACAGCTGCGCCTCCCACTGCTTGGTGAAGGGCAGCAGCAGCTCGCCGTACACGGCCTGGATATTGCGCGAATAGGCGGTGGCGCCGCCGCCCTCGGGCGCGAAGTCGTCGTTGATGTTATCGCTCATCAGCAGCGCCGACGGCGTGAAGATGGTTTTCTCGCGCCGCACCTCCCCGCCCACCGCCAGCGCGGCCTCGCCGCCGGCCAGCTGGCCGACCGGATGAGAGAGTTTAAAGTCGACAGAATCCATGGTGCCGCGCGCGTGGCGCACCTCGTCGTTGACCTGGATCTTGTTGATCAGGTCGCGGCCGGCCTGGCTGGACGGGCCGAAGGGATTGATCAGGCCATCGGCTATGCCCTGTTTCAGCTCGTTGTACAGCAGGTAGCCGTTGGTGTCGCGGTCCCTGACCGTGTTGACGCTGTGGTTGATGCCGACGTCATAGTCCCAGCCATTGTGGCTGCCGGTCAGTCCGGCCACGTAGCGCTGGCTCTCGCTGGTCAGCTCCGAGGTGCGGCGGCCGGCTTCCAGCACGCGCACGTTGACGCGCACCTCGCCGTCGCCGCCCGCTTCATCCGAGGCCAGGTCGTACTTGGCCAGCGCCGGGATCATGCTGTAGTCCATGTAGCCGGTGATGCGGGTCGAGGAACCCACGTACCAGGTCTTGGAGCGGCTCAGCGCCACCTCGGCATACAGCTGGTTCTCGCCGTTCAGCTGCAGCACGCCGCGGGTCAGGAAATTGACCTTGTCGGACTTGGGATACAGCTCGGTGTCGCCCATGTAGTTGTAGGTGCAGGCGTCCACGCCGCCGATGCCGGACGGCAGATACAGGCTGGCCGGCGGCGAGCATTTCGGCACCGACAGGTTGATGGTGCGGTTGGTCAGCGGCTTGCCGTTCAAGGTGAAGCCCTGGTCGTTCAGGTAGTCGCGCTGGTCGCGGCTGAGCACGATGTTGGCCGGCGAGGAATAGCCGGACAGCAGGTGCGGCAAGCGCTCGGGGATGTGCAGGTCGTCGATGAAGCCGCGCTGCGAGGTGCTCAGGCGGCCGGTGCGCTGCAGGTCCAGCACGCCGAACACGTTGAAGCCATCCTTGGCCAGGTCGCCCTTGCCGGCGGTGATGGTGGCGGTGCGCTTGCCGGCCCCGCCCTCCTCGGTCTTGAGGCCGTAGGCGCTCAGCTCCAGACCCTGGAAGTCCTTGCGCGTGATGAAGTTGATCACGCCGCCGATGGCGTCGGTGCCGTACAGGGCGGAGGCGCCGTCCAGTAGCACCTCGACGCGCTGGATGGCGGCGGCAGGGATGTTGTTCAGGTCGACGCCGGTGTCGTCGCCGGGCGAGGCGAAATTGGCCATGCGGCGGCCGTTCAGCAGCACCAGGGTGGACGAGGTGCCGATGCCGCGCAGGTTGGCGCTGTTGAAGCCGCGCTGGTCGCCGCCCACGTTGATGCTGGCGCCGTCGGTCAGGCCGCCCACGTTGGACGACAGGCGCGCCAGGATCTCGGAAGCGGTGGTCACGCCCACCTTTTCGATCTCGTCGCGGGTGATGGTCTGCACCGGCAGCGCCGTTTCGGACTCCAGGCGCTTGATGGCCGAGCCGGTGATTTCCACCCGCTGCAGCGGCGTGCCGGGCGTATCCTGGGACTGGGACTGGGCCTGGGCCTGGGCCAGCCCCCCGCCGGCCAGGCCCAGGGCCAGGCCCGCGCCCAGCGCCATGCGTACGGCCGCCGCCATGGGCATGATGCGCATGCCGCCCGAATTGTGCTGCTGGTTCGCTTGCTCGTTCATTTGCTACTCCCCGGATTGAAAGACTCTGGTTTGGTCTTACTCATGTGTTTTCTGGCCGGCCCGCTGTCGGCGGCGTCGCCATACAGGTAGCCGGAAATGACTTCGGTCAGGCGCGCCGCCTTTTCCACGTTGGCGCGCCGCGACACCATCAGCGCCGCCGCCAGCGCCTCGATCACGGCCAGCGCCGCCGAGGCGCTGCTGGCCAGCACCGGATGGGTGGCGGGCGCGTACAGCGCGTGGTCGGCCAGCTCCGCCAGCGGCGAAGCCGGCGAATCGGTCAGCGCCACGATGCTGGCCCCGCAATCGCGCGCGAAGCTGGCCAGGCGCACGCAATCGAGCGTATAGCGCGGAAAGGAGATCGCCACCAGCACGTCGCGCGGGTCGATGTTGACCAGGTTGCCGGCCGCCACCTCGGCCCCGCCTATGCCGACCACCTCCACCGCGTGCGGGCAGAACGGCTGCAGGTGCTGCACCAGCAGACCGGCCAGGTGCGCGGACAGCCCGAAGCCCATCACGTACACGGCGCGCGCCCCGCCCAGCAGCAGCGCCACCTCGTCCAGCAGGGCCCGCGGCAGCGCGGCGGCGCAGGCGGCGGTGTTGGCCAGCGCGTATTCCATGCTGGCCGCCGCCCCGGCCTGCTCTATCGAATGGCGCAGCTTTTCCACCGGCTGCAGCACCGCCTGCAGGGTGTCGGCCACGGCGCCGCGCATGGCGGAGAAATTGCGGAAGCCGATGTCGCGCGCGAAACGGCTGATGGTGGCGGTGGAGACCTGGCAGGCCTCGGCCAGCTCCTCTATGCCCAGCGCCGTCACCCGCATCGGGTTGCGCAGCAGGTAGTCGGCGATCTGGCGGTGCGAGGAAGAACCATCCGCCAGCACCCGCACCAGGCTCTGTCCCAGCGCCGATTGCGCGAAAGCGATCTCGGGCGAAGGGGATACGGCGGCGTTCATGGCGTCAGGTGGCGATGGATGAAACTCGGACAAGGAAACAATTCATTTAAACTAACTGTACGCATAACAAAAAGAAAACTCAACCTGTTTCCTGTAAAAAAATTTACATCGATTTACTTTGTGAAAATAATGCGACATACTCGACGCCGCCCAGCACACGACACCAACGGAGGCCGCCATGCAAGCGCGTAAACACCCCATCTCAGATCCGCACGGCAGCGCCGCTTTCGCGCTCACCAGCTTCCACTACGGCACCCCGGGCGCCGGTCCCAAGGTCTATGTCCAGGCCTCGCTGCACGCCGACGAGGTGCCCGGCATGCTGGTGGCCCAGTTCCTGCGCCGCGAACTGGAGGCGCTGGAAGCGGCCGGCCGCATCCCCGGCGAAATCGTGCTGGTCCCGGCCGCCAATCCCATCGGCCTGGCGCAAGCCATCCACGGCGCCGCCTTCGGCCGCTTCGACCTCACCACCGGCATCAATTTCAACCGCTCCTACAAGCATGTGGCAGGGGAGCTCAAGGAGTCGCTGGAGGGCCTGCTGGGCCCCGACGCCGCCGCCAACACGGCCCTGATACGCCAGCACGCGCTGGCCTCGCTGGCGCGCTGGCAGCCGGCCACCGACGCCGAGACCCTCAAGAAAGCCCTGCTCACGCTGGCCATCGACGCCGACATCGTGCTCGACCTGCACTGCGATAACGAGGCGGTGCTGCACATCTATACCGGCACGCCGCTGGCCGCAGCCATAGAGCCGCTGTCGGCCCTGATGGGCGCGCACGCCGTGCTGCTGGCCAAGGAAGCCGGCGGCGAACCGTTCGACGAAGCCTGCAGCCGTTTGTGGTGGGACCTGGCCGAGCATTTCCCCGACCATCCCATTGCCATGGCCTGCGTGGCCGCCACCGTGGAGCTGCGCGGCGAGATGGAAGTGAGCTACGAGCTGGCCAGCAAGGATGCCGCCGCCCTGCTGCGCTACCTGGAACTGCGCGGCGCCATCACGCCGCTGCCGGGCGCCGCGCCCGAACCGCTGCCCGCGCCGCTGTGCCAGCCGACGCCGCTGGAAGGATCGGCCCCGGTGTATGCGCCGCACAACGGGGTGCTGGTCTACACCCGCGACATGGGCGCCCGGGTGGAACAGGGCGACGCCCTGGGCGATTTGATCGACCCGGTCAGCGGTGACGTGACCGTGCTGCGCGCGCCGGTGGCCGGCGTGTTCTACGCCCGCAGCGGCCACCGCCACGTGCTGCGCGGCTGGAACGTGGGCAAGGTGGCCGGCGCCACCGCCTACCGCGTCGGCGATCTATTGAGCCAATAAGAGACCACCATGTCGAACAAAAAGCCCTTCAAGCTGCCGCACACCTTCGTCCTGCTGTTCATCATCCTGGCCCTGATCGCGCTGGCCACCTGGCTGGTCCCGGGCGGGAAGTACGACACCCACCTGGTCAACGGCAAGCAGCTGGTCGATCCCGCCACCTTCCATTACGTGGACAGCAAGCCGCAAGGCCTGGCGGCGCTGATGATGGCGCCCATCAAGGGCTTCCACGAGGCGGCGCTGATCATCGGCTTCGTGCTGATCGTGGGCGGGGTGTTTGCCGTGCTGCAGAAGACCGAGGCCATCGACTCGCTGATCAAGTCGCTGGCGCGCGCCCACCAGCACTCGCGCTTCGTGCGCGCCGCCCTGATCCCCGTGTTCGTCACCATGTTCTCGCTGGGCGGCGCCACCTTCGGCATGAACGAGGAAGCGATCCCCTTCATCCTGATCTTCGTGCCGCTGGCGCTGGCGCTGGGCTATGACACCATCGTCGGTGTCTCCATCCCCTTCCTGGGCTCGCAGGTCGGCTTCTCGGCGGCGTTTTTGAACCCCTTCAACGTCGGCATCGCCCAGGGCATCGCCGGGGTGCCGGTGTTTTCCGGCATAGGCTACCGGGTGCTGGTGTGGTTCATCGCCACCGCCGTCACCATCGTGTTCCTGATGTGGTACGCGGCCCGCGTCAAGCGCGATCCCAGCTTCAGCCCAACCTATGCGCTGGACCTGGAAAAGCGCCGCGAGCAGCCGGACGGCCTGGGCGACTTCCACGGCATGACAGGCACCCACAAGCTGATACTGTGGATCTTCATGGGCACCCTGCTGGCCATGGTGGTGGGCGTGGTGCAGTACGGCTGGTTCATCGAGGAGATCGCGGCCCTGTTCCTGTCCATGGCGATCGTGGTGGCGCTGATCGCGCGCCTCGATTCCGATGAGCTGGTGGCGGCCTTCATGCAGGGCGCGCGCGACCTGGTCGGCACCGCGCTGGTGATCGCCCTGGCGCGCGGCACCATGATACTGGCGCGCGACGCCAACATCATCGACACCATGCTGCACGGCCTGATGCCGCTGGTGGAATCGGCCCATCCGGTGTTCGCGGCGCAGAAGATGTTCGTGATACAGACCGTGATCAACTTCTTCATCCACTCCGGCAGCGGCCAGGCCGCGTTGACCATGCCCATCATGGCGCCGCTGGCCGACCTGGTCGGCGTGACGCGCCAGACCGCCATCCTGGCCTTCCAGTTCGGCGAATTCACCACGCCCATGATCCCCACCTCGGGCATTACGGTGGGCGTGCTGGCCCTGGCGCGCGTGCCCTGGATCACCTGGGCCAAGTGGATGATACCGCTGCAGCTGATCTACGCGGTGTTGGCGCTCGCCCTGCTCATCCCGCCCTGCCTCATGAACTGGCAGTAGAGGCCGCCGCAGAACGGCCACGGCGTCGTTGCGCCGCCTCGCCGTGCAGGCGCACTGCCTTCGGCGCCACGTCTAGCCCTGCCCGCCCTGCGACGCCCTCTCAAGACGCTTGTAGACGTCCGGCTCGGTGCGCTCCATGAGGATCTCGGGCCGGGCCGGCGCCTTGAAGCCAAATTGGGCGTACAGCCCGTGCGCGTCGGAGGTGGCCAGCATGAAGCGGCGCAGGTCCTGCAAGTCCGGATGCGCCATCACGGCCGCAATCAAACGCTTGCTATAGCCCTGGCCGCGATGCTCGGGCAGCACGAACACGTCGGCCAGGTAGGCGAAAGTGGCGCGGTCGGTGGTGACGCGGGCGAAGCCCACCTGGCGCCCGTCCAGGTAGGCGCCAAAGCACAGCGAATGGGCCAGGGCCTTTTCCAGTAGCGGGCGCGGCATGCCGGCCGCCCAGTAGGACTGGCCGCTGATGTAGCCGTGGATGAGGTCCAGGTCCAGGCGGGACGGGTCGCAGCTGATCTCGAAAGTATTCATCCCGCCATTTTACAGCGCAATCAAGCCGCCGCCCGGCGGCCGGCGCCACTGCGCCCGCCCTTCCTGTCAGCCCCGGTACAGCGGGTTCGATTCGATGTAGACCTCGGCCTGGCCGGCATCCACGCCGGCCGGCGCGATGTCCTGCAGCTTGACCGAAGTGCGGTTCGGGTAGGTCTCGAAGTGCCAGGCGAAGCTGCGGCCCTGCACCACGAAGTTCACGGTCTCGCCATCCTGCACGTTCACATATTTGGTGCCGGCGTCCACCTGTACGGTGCGCCCGGCGGCGGCGCCGGCCACCGGCTGGCCATAGTCGGCGGGCTTGTTTGCAGGACCGGCGGCGTAGGCGGCGCCGGTCATGGACATGGTCAGGGCAATGGCGATGTTACGGATGGTGTTCATGTGAGGCTCCTTGTTGGGTGTCGGATGTTGTCGACATCAGCGTGTCGATGGAAGCCAGTGTAGGGAAGCGCCGCTGACGCCAGCATGACGCCGACATGACAAGATCATTACCGGCTGGATGACAAAGCTGTCATCCACGCGTCATCCTGCTGTCAGCGACCGCTTCCTACACTGTGCTCACCTGTCACTCCAAGGAGAAACGCCATGTCATGGAATACGCTCTGGCTGCTGCTGGCGCTGGCGGCATTGCCTGCCGCCGCACAGGAGCACCAGCACACACACCTGCAACATCAAGATGGTCCCGCGCCGCAGGCGCCGGTGTTCGCCGCCAGCACGGGCCAGCCTTTCGCCCGCCTGATGGACCAGGCCATGGCCGTCATGGACGACGGCATGGCCAAGGCGCCCATGAACGGCGCGCCCGACCACGACTTCATCACCATGATGATGCCGCACCACCAGGGCGCCATCGACATGGCCAGGTCGGTCCTGCTCTACACCCAGGACCCGGAAATACGCAACCTGGCGCTGGGCATCATCGCCGAGCAGCAGAACGAAATCAAAGTCATGCAAGCCTGGCTGCAGCGCCAGCAGAAAGGAAACAGCAAATGAACACGTACCTGAAACCGCGCATGAAACAATGCATACTGCTGGCCGCCGCCATGGCCGCCAGCGCCACCGCCAGCGCCGCTCCCTCCACGCAGGACCGGGTCTACACGGCGGACCAGAACAGCAACACCGTGTCCGTGTTCAATCCCGCCACCAACACCCTGCTGGGACAGATCAAGCTGGGCAACGTACGCCCGGACGTGCTGTCGCCCCTGTACCGGGGCGAGACCAACGTCCACGGCCTGGGCTTCTCGCCCGACCACAAGACCCTGCTGGTCATTTCCAACGCCTCCAACTCGGTGACCTTCATCGACACCGCCACCAACCAGGTCAAGGGCAAGACCTACGTCGGCCGCGCGCCGCACGAAGGCTTCTTCACGGCCGATGGCAAGGAAGTCTGGGTAGTGGTGCGCGGCGAGGACTACATTTCCGTCATCGACCCCGCCACCTACAAGGAGACCCGCCGCATCCAGACCGCCATCGGCCCCGGCATGGTGCAGTTCATGCCGGACGGGAAGCTGGCCTTCGCGGTGTCCAGCTTCACGCCCGAGGTGGACGTGATCGACGTCGCCACGCACGCCATCGTCAAGCGCATCCCCGTGGTCAGCCCGTTCTCGCCCTTCCTGCAGTTCACGCCCGACTACAGCGAAATCTGGATGACGCACAAGGACGTGGGCAAGGTCACCCGCATCAGCACCAAAACGCTGGAAGTCACCGGCGTGATCGACACCGGCCTGATCACCAACCACCTGGCCTTCGCCACGGTGGGCGGCGAGGTGCGCGCCTATGTCACGGTGGGCGGCGAGAACCTGGTCAAGGTGTACAGCACCGGCAAGGAGGCCAGGCTGCTGGCGTCCATCCCCAGCGGCGCCCTGCCGCACGGCGCCTGGACCTCGGACGACGGCACACGGGTCTACATCGGCCTGGAAAACGGCGACGGCGTGCAGGCCATCGATACCGCCAGCAACAAAGTGGTCGCCACCATCGGCGGCGGCCAGGCGCCGCAGGCGCTGGTTTACCTGTCCAGGGTGGCCAAATCGGCCGATGACCATCCCAACCTGGTCCCGCGCGTGAACGGGGACTCGCACAACATCCAGCTCAAGCCGGCTTCCGGCAACAGCACCGGCTTCATCGTGGTGCGCAACCTGGGCGTGATCGACGCCATCGAAGCCTTCCTGTTCCGACTCAAGCCCGATACCGAATACGACATCCACGTCAGCAGCCAGGTAGCGCCCATCGGCAGCTTCCGCACCAACGCCATGGGCATGGCCAACGGCACCATGATAGGGCCGGTGCGCGCCAGCGCGGCCGATGCCCAGGCCGCGCCCCGGGAAACGGTGACGGTGCGCGAGGCCGGCGGCGCCGTGGTACTGGTCAGCGCCAACTGAGAGCGGGCCCGGGGTCTTGGCTTATAATCCCGGGTTACCTAGCGCCCTCACTCTTCTTTTATCATGACTGCACAACTTTCCAAGAAAGCGGAAGCCTGGTCGGCCCGCTTCAACGAACCGGTCTCCGACCTGGTCAAACGCTACACCGCCTCGGTATTCTTCGACAAGCGCATGGCCAAGGCCGACATCCAGGGATCGCTGGCCCACGCCGAGATGCTGGCCGCACAGGGCATCATCAGCGCGGAAGACCGCGCCGCCATTGAAAAAGGCATGGCCCAGATCGCCCAGGAAATCGAAGCCGGCCAGTTCGAATGGCTGCTGGACCTGGAAGACGTGCACCTGAACATAGAGAAGCGCCTGACCGAACTGGTGGGCGATGCCGGCAAGCGCCTGCACACGGGCCGCTCGCGCAACGACCAGGTGGCAACCGACATCCGCCTCTACCTGCGCGCCGCCATCGACGACATCCTGGCCCTGCTGCACGCGCTGCGCTCGGCCCTGGTGGACCTGGCCGACAAGTACGCCGACGTGATACTGCCCGGCTTCACCCACATGCAGGTGGCCCAGCCCATCACCTTCGGCCACCACATCCTGGCCTATGTCGAAATGTTCGGCCGCGACGCCGAGCGCTTCGCCGACACCCGCAAGCGCGTCAACCGCCTGCCGCTGGGCGCCGCCGCCCTGGCCGGCACCACCTTCCCCATCGACCGCCTGCGCGTGGCGCAAACCCTGGGCTTCGACGACGTCTGCCACAACTCGCTGGACGCCGTCTCGGACCGCGACTTCGCCATCGAATTCACCTCGGCCGCCTCGCTGCTGATGATGCACGTGTCGCGCATGTCGGAAGAACTGGTGATCTGGATGAGCCCCCGGGTCGGCTTCATCGACATCGCCGACCGCTTCTGCACCGGCTCCTCCATCATGCCGCAGAAGAAAAACCCGGACGTGCCGGAACTGGCGCGCGGCAAGACCGGCCGCGTGTACGGCCACCTGATGGGCCTCTTGACCCTGATGAAGGGCCAGCCGCTGGCCTACAACAAGGACAACCAGGAAGACAAGGAACCGCTGTTCGACACCGTGGACACCGTGACCGACACCCTGCGCATCTTCGCCGACATGGCCGGCGGCATCACCGTCAAGCCGGACGCCATGCGCGCCGCCGCCCTGCAGGGCTACGCCACCGCCACCGACCTGGCCGACTACCTGGTCAAGAAAGGACTGCCGTTCCGCGACGCCCACGAAGCCGTGGCGCACGCCGTGCGCGCCTGCGAGGACGCCGGCTGCGACCTGGCCGACCTGTCGCTGGACCAGCTGCGCGCCTTCTCCAGCCTGATCCAGGACGACGTGTTCCAGGTGCTGACCCTGGAAGGCTCGGTCTCGGCGCGCGACCACGTGGGCGGCACCGCCCCCAACCAGGTGCGCGCGGCCGTGGCCCGCGTGCGCGCCCTGCTGGCCCAGTAATCCCTCGGGCGGCTCCGCCCTTGCACCCTCGACAACGCTTGCATCATGCAAGCGTTGCGTAAACGTCCCCTCTGCTCCTGAATTTTGTTGCCCGTGCGCATTATCGGCACGGGCCGCGCTACCATAGGGCTGTCGGCAGCATCATCGCCCGGACGCCCATTCCCCGCGCCGGCCTTCGCCAGACCGTCCCTTACCTTCCCCACAACTCAGAGAGACCACCATGCCCAAGCTGACCCTATCCGTCCGTGCCGCCGTTGCCGCCGCCTCGTTAGCCCTGCTGCCCGCGCTGCACGCGGCCGAGGGCGGAGCCACCCGCGCCGACGCCGAAGCCATGGTCAAGAAGGCGGTCGCCCACATCAAGAGCGATGGCGAAAAGGCCTACGCCGACTTCACCGGCAAGAAGCCCGACTACATCAAGCACGACCTGTACATCGTGGTCTACCGCCTGGACGGCACCGTGCTGGCGCATGGCGGCAACACCAAAATGGTGGGCAAGAACCTGATCGACCTGAAGGACATCGACGGCAAGGCTTTCGTCAAGGAGCGCATGGACCTGGCCAAGGGCAAGGCCAGCTTCTGGCAGGACTACAAGTTCACCAACCCGGAAAGCAAGAAGATAGAACCCAAGCAGATGTATTGCGAAAAGCTGAACGACACGGTGGTGTGCGGCGGCATTTACCTGTAATCGCAAACGGCCGCCCGGACCACGGAGCACTAACATGAAAATCGCACACAAAATGCTCATCGTCCCGGCGGCAGCCCTGGCCTGCCTGCTGGCCATGGGGGCGCTGTCCTACCTCTCCATGCAGCAGAATGAACGCCGCATGCAGGATTTGAAGGACGTGACCTTCGCCGCCCTGCGCTCGGCCACGCAGCAAAGCATCGTGCTGGGCCAGGTGCACGCGGCCAGCTACGCCAAGATCGCCATCGCCGCCAGCCTCAAGGAAGAAGAGCTGGCCGCCTATGGCAAACAGGCCGCCGGCCAGCTGGAGACCATCGCCAGGGACCTGGGCCCACTGCGCCAGGTGGAAGGCGCCCGCCAGGAAGTGGAACAGGCCCTGCCCCTGATCGAGAAATACCGCGCCGGCGTGGCCCAGGCGCTGGACCTGGCCTCCATGGACCCCAACACCGGCGTCGCCTCCATGCAGGGCGCCGACACCCAGTACCAGCAGGTGCGCACCCTGCTGGGCAATGTGGTGTCCAACCTGGGCAAGCAGACCGACGCCGCCCTGGCCGACAGCAAGGCGGCCGACCAGCGCGCCACCTGGATCACGCTGGCCACCATGCTGGCCGGCTTTGCCGCCATCGCGGCGGTGGCGGCTTCCGTCACGCGCGCCGTGGTGCATCCCATCGCCGACGCTTGCCGCGCCGCCGAACAGCTGGCCGCCGGCGACCTCACCGCCCGGGTGGAAGTGAAGCGTGACGACGAGATCGGCGCCATGACGCACGCCCTGGGCACCCTGGTGCAAAACTGGACCCGGCTGCTGGGCGAGATACGCCAGGCCGGCGGCACCATCACCCAGGAAGCCAGCGAGATCGCGCAGGGCAATGCCGACTTGTCGGCCCGCACCGAATCGCAGGCCAGCTCCCTGCAGCAGACAGCCGCCTCCATGCACGAGCTGACCGGCACCGTGCGCGAGAACGCCGACCATGCGCGCCAGGCCAACCAGCTGGTGCTGTCGGCCTCCGACGTGGCGCGCCAGGGCGGCCAGGTGGTGGGCCAGGTGGTGGACACCATGGCCTCGATCCGCGACAGCTCGAGCCGCATAGTCGACATCATTGGGCTGATCGACTCGATCGCCTTCCAGACCAACATTTTGGCGCTGAACGCGGCCGTGGAAGCGGCGCGTGCCGGCGAGCAGGGGCGCGGCTTCGCCGTGGTGGCCACCGAGGTGCGCGGACTGGCGCAGCGCTCGGCCCAGGCGGCGCGCGAGATCAAGGGCCTGATCGAGGATTCCGTCTCCAAGGTGGAAGCGGGCAGCAAACTGGCCGACGCGGCCGGCCAGACCATGGACAACATCGTGGACTCGGTGCGGCGCGTGACCGAGATCATGAACGACATCACGGTGGCCAGCCAGCGCCAGACCAGCGGCATCGAGGAAGTGAACGCCGCCATCACCGAGATGGACGACCTCACGCAGCGCAACGCGGCCTTGGTGGAGCAATCGGCGGCGGCCGCGCAAAGCATGCAGGACCAGGCGCATGACCTGCTGAAAGCGGTCAGCGTGTTCCGCCTGGCCGATGGCGCAGCCAGCGCGCCCACCGCCGCAGTGCGCCCGCAGCCGCCCCAACCCAGCCACGGCAAGGCGGGCAAGCTCCCCAGCCCGCAACTGGACCACGCCTGAGCCACCTCACCCCAGTGTCCACCCCCGGTGTCCACCCCCGGGTGTCAGATCTGCCATTGGTACATGAGTCTGCCTCTCCAAGCGGCCTCATGTACCAATTGTCCACCCCCGGGTGTCAGATCTGCCATTGGTACATGAGTCTGCCTCTCCAAGCGGCCTCATGTACCAATGGCAGATCTGACACCGGGTTTCCGGGTTTGACATGACACCGGGTTTGACAGACGCCGGGTTTAGACACCGGGTTTATGCGTAAATTGGCACAATCGGGCGCGGCGGCTTTTCGCTTGGCGGCAACGCTGCTATGATCGGCGCGCTCAAGCAATCATTCAGGGAGAGGCAACATGACGATAGGCGGCACCACCATGGAACAGGCGCTGGCCGCCTTGTCCGACATGACGGCAGGCGCCGTCCCCATCGGCAGGGATGAACACCTGGCGCGCATCGCCCGCGCCCAGGCCTACATGCAGGCGCAGGGCGTGGCCGCCATCTACCTCAACGCCGGCGCCAGCCTGACCTATTTCACCGGCACCAAATGGCACGCCAGCGAACGCATGGTGGGCGCCATCCTGCCGGCCAGCGGCGCACTGGAATACATCGCGCCCGCCTTCGAGGAAAGCACGCTCAAGGACTTCATGCTGGTAGAGGGCGCCGTCAACTGCTGGCACGAGCACGAAAGCCCGTATCAGCTATTCATCGATACCCTGGCCCGCATCGGCATCGCCCCCGATGCCAGCCAGCCGCCGCGCATCGGCATCGACGAAAGCGCCGCCTTCTTCATTTACGACGGCATCCGCCCGCTGGCCGCCGGCTACACGCTGGAAAACGCCATGCCGGTGACGGCGCACTGCCGCACCCGCAAGTCGGCCGCCGAAATCGCGCTGATGCAGCGCGCCATGGACATGACCCTGGCCGTGCACGTGGCCGCCGCCAGCATCCTGCGCGAGGGCATCACCACGGTGGAGGTGGAGGAATTCATCCAGCGCGCCCACCGCAAGGTCGGCGCTTCCGGCTCCTATTTCTGCATCGTGCTGTTTGGCGAAGCCACCGCCTATCCGCACGGCGTCAGCTACGTGCAGACCCTGAAGCCGGGCGACATGGTGCTGATCGACACCGGCTGCAAGCTGCACAACTACATCTCGGACATCACCCGCACCTATGTGTACGGCACGCCGACCGCGCGCCAGCGCCAGGTGTGGGACAGCGAGAAGAAAGCCCAGGCCGCCGCCTTCGCCGCCGCGCAGCTGGGCGTGGCCTGCGAGGACGTGGACCGCGCCGCGCGCGCCTCGCTGGAAGCGGACGGCTACGGTCCCGGCTACAAGCTGCCCGGACTGCCGCACCGCACCGGCCACGGCATCGGCCTGGACATCCACGAATGGCCCTACCTGGTGGGCGGCAACAAGACGGCGCTGGACGTGGGCATGACATTCTCCAACGAACCGATGATCTGCATCCCCGGCGAATTCGGCATCCGCCACGAAGACCATTTCTACATGACGGAAACCGGCCCGCGCTGGTTCACCGAGCCGGCCCGCAGCATCGACGACCCGTTCGGGCTGGCGCAGCAATAACACCTGCCGCAGGCGGGAGCGGCGCCGCTCCCGCGTCCCCCATCAGCGCAGCGTCACGAACACGGGGTTCGAATAGAACCACAGGCTGCGGTAATTGCGGTCGTTGATGTCGTTGAAACGGGCGGTATTGTCGGCGGTACTGGTACGCTGGTCGGCCAGCGGTTCGCCGCCCTGGGTCAGGCCGGCCACGTCGGTGCCCAGGTTGGTGCCGCGCAGGCGGAAATACTGGTTGCGGCTGGCCGTGGTTTCATAGCTCACGCTGTAGTAGCCATCGGCATCGACCTTCCAGTCCGCGCTGGTGAAGCGCTTGACCACGCGCGTGCTGGCGTTGGTGGCCACGTTGTAGGCGGCGCTGCCGGCAGCCGCCCTGGGGCCGACGTCGCCGGCGATCAGGTCAACATGGTCCACCACCGGCTTGACATTGGCGGGCGTGCCGCTGTCCACCGGCTTTTCGTAGTTATTCCTGGCCGGGCTCTTGAAGCGGATGGTGATGGTGACCTTGTCGCCGCTGCCCACTTTCAGCTCGCCCCCCATTTCCTTGCGGTCGTCCTTGCTGGCCAGGTTGAAGTCCAGCGCATTGATCAAGTCCCCGTAGACCGAGAACATCTTGCCCGAGCGCAGACCCTGCAGCAGGTCTCTCGCGGTGGGCGTGCCCTGGGCGCTGTTGAACACATAGTTCTTCGCGTACTCGCCGGGGAAGTAGCCGCTGCTGTTGCCGCCCACGATCTTGAAGTGGGTATCGGAATCGGTCAGGTTCCAGATGTGCCGGCCCTCGCCCAGCAGCGCGTCCCAGGGGCCGCCCAGCTTGGCCACCACGTAATCGACGCCGCCGTACACGCGCAGCAGCGCATTGTCGTCGGTATAGGCCGCCGTGTAGCCGCCGCGGTCCGGCTCCATCTGGTTGCCCACCATGCCTTCGATGGCGAACACGATGTTGGGCGCCGCATCGTTGAAGGCGCGGAAGTCGGCAATGGTGTAGCTGCCCTTGTTGCGCGAGGGGTGGTTGATGACGGCGTAGCTGGTATCCGGGTAGTTCTGCTTGAGCCAGTTGATGGCCTGCAGCGCATCGTCGGCCGTCTTGTTGTAGCGGGTGTCGCCGTACCTGGCCTTCCAGGCGGCGACATCGGCCGGGTCGAACATGGCGGCGTCGCGGGTGGTGAACAGGTATTCGAACTCCTTCATGCCCTTGGTGCTGGAAGCGAGCTTGCCGGCGCCTTCGAACAGGCCGATGCCGATGTGGTCATGGGTGGGCATGTCCCACTCGAAGCCCGAGAATATCAGCTTGTCGGCATAGGTGCCGGCGGCCTGCAGGGCCTGGATGCGCGGGATCTCGTAGCGCTCGGCGCCTATCGACATCGGGATGGAGGCGGCCAGCGGCGCGCCCTTCTCGTCGCGCGTGGACACGCGCAGGTGGTTGCTGACCGCCATCCAGTCCAGCCCATACGAGGTGAAGGCCTTGGACAGGATTTTGTCCAGGGTCTGGCTGACGTCGGCGTCGGCCGACTGCGTGGTGTGGGTGTGCAGGTCGCCGGCCAGCCAGCGGCCGCTGGCGATGGGCGGCACGCTGCTGGCGGGATCGTCGCTGCCGCCGCAGGCGACGGCGGCGAACATGACGGCAATGGCGGCGGGTATGAGAAGTTGGGAAGGTTTCATTTTCTTCGTCCATCTGAAGTGCGTGTGAGGAGGGCGCACTCTAGCAACGGCTTGTGACGGGAAAATGACCTCTATCCGCATATGCCGATAAAGGCGGCCGCTGCGCCGAATTCGGCACAGGGCGGGTTAGTGCGGCTCAGGCGCGCTTCATGACCAGGGTCAGGATGTCGTAGCTGGCCACCAGTTCGTCGCGCTGGTTGGTGACCTGCACGTCCCAGGCCACCACGCCCTGGCCGCGTCCCTGTTCATCCGTACGGTTGCGGTCCACCTTGCGCTTGCAGGTCAGGCGCGCGCGTATGGTGTCGCCGATCGCCACCGGGGCCACGAAGCGCAGGTTGTCCAGGCCGTAGTTGGCCAGCACCGGCCCCGGCGCGGGCGAGACGAACAGGCCGGCCGCCGCCGACAGCACGAAGTAGCCGTGCGCGATGCGCTGGCCGAATTGCGTGTCGCGCGCGGCGATCTCGTCGAAGTGCATGTAAAAATAATCGCCGGAGACGCCGCCGAAGTTGACGATGTCGGCCTCGCTCACGGTGCGGCGGTGCGTCAGTAGCGAGTCGCCGATGCGCAGTTCCTCGAAGTGCTTGCGGAACGGGTGCTGCTCGCTTTCCCGCACCTGGGCGCCGCGCACGTACTCGCCGGTGACCGCCGTCAGCATGGTGGGCGAGCCCTGCACGGCGGCGCGCTGCAGGAAGTGCTTGACGGCGCGTATGCCGCCCAGTTCTTCGCCGCCACCGGCGCGTCCGGGGCCGCCGTGCTTGAGCTGCGGCAGCGGCGAACCGTGGCCGGTGGAATCCACCGCCGCCTCGCGCTCCAGTATCAGCACGCGGCCGTGCGAGGCGGCCGCGCGCGGCACGGCCCAGGCGGCGGTGGCGGCATCCCTGGTCACCAGCGTCGAGACCAGGCTGCCCTTGCCGCGCGCCGCCAGCGCCAGCGCTTCGTCCATGTCCTCGTAGCTGATGATGGTGCCGACCGGGCCGAAGGCTTCCACATCATGCACGGCGTCGTTATGCATGCCGTCGCGGCACAGCAGCAGGGTGGGCGCGAAAAAGGCGCCATTCTCCCCGCCCTCGCCCAGCGGCCGGAAGCCGTCGCGCTCACTCAGCAGTACCTCGTTGCCGCTGGCCAGCTGCGCCACCCGCGCCGCCACGTCGCGCTGCTGCTCCAGCGAGGCCAGCGCGCCCATGCGCACGCCCTCGATGGAGGGGTCGCCCACGCTGACCCTGGACAGCCGTTCGCGCAGCCTGCCGCCCACCGCATCGGCCAGCTGGCGCGGCACCAGGATGCGGCGGATGGCCGTGCACTTCTGGCCCGCCTTGCCGGTCATCTCGCGCGCCACTTCCTTGATGAACAGCTCGAACTCGGGATCGTCGGGACTCACGTCGGGCGCCAGGATGGCGCAGTTGAGCGAATCCGCCTCCGCCGTGAACGGCACCGAATGGGCGATCAGCTTGGGGTTCACGCGCAGGCGCGCCGCCGTGTCGGCCGAACCGGTGAAGGTGACGGCGTCCTGCCCTTGCAGCCGGTCCAGCAGGTCGCCGGTGCCGCCTATCACCAGCTGCAGGCTGCCCTCCGGCAGCAGGCCGGAGTCGTGGATCATGCGCACCAGCGCCTCGGCCAGGTAGCTGGTGGCCGTGGCCGGCTTGGCGATGCAGGGCATGGCGGCCAGGAAGCTGGGTGAGAACTTCTCCAGCAAACCCCAGACGGGGAAGTTGAAGGCGTTGATGTGCACTGCCAGCCCGCCGCGCGGCACCAGGATGTGGGTGCCGGCGAAACCGCCGCGCTTGCCCAGCACCAGCGCCGGGCCTTCGTGCAGCACGTTGGACGAGGGCAGCTCGCGGCTGCCCATGCTGGCGTAGGCAAACAGGGTGCCGATGCCGCCTTCGATGTCCACCCAGCTGTCCGGGCGGGTGGCGCCGGTCAGGTGCGAGATGGCGTACAGCTCTTCCTTGCGCTCCATCAGGTACAGGGCCAGCGCCTTGAGGCGCGCGGCGCGCTGCTGGAAGTCCAGCGCCATCAGGGCCGGGACGCCGGTGGTGCGCGCGTAGGCCACGGCTTCCCCGAAGTCGATCTGCTCGGCGTGGGTGTGGTGGATCAGGGCGTTGTTCAGGGCGCCGTGCAGCGGCGTGGCCGCTTCCTTGCCTATCCAGCGGCCGGCGATCAGGCTTTGCAGGGTGGTTGCCATACTGCTGTCTCCATTGTTTTCAGGGGGCGGCGTTCTTGTGCAGGTGCAGCGGCAGCGCGCTGTCCCAACGGATGCGCTGGCGATCCGCTTCCGGCTCCGCCAGCGCCTCGGTCTCGCGCATGGTCTGCGCCGAGCGCACGGCCAGCTCCTGGTACTGGGCGGTGCCGTCGGTCTTCCAGCGGATTTCGCCGTCGCTCAGGGACCGCACCACCCGGGCCGGGGCGCCCACCACCATGCTGCGCGGGGGGATGTCCATGCCGGCGCGCACGAAGCTCATGGCGGCCACGATGCTGTCGGCGCCGACCACGGCGTTGTCCATCACCACCGCGTTCATGCCGACCAGCGCGTTGCGGCCGATGCGGCAGCTATGCAGGACGGCGCCATGGCCGATATGGCCATCACGTTCGACCACGGTGTCGCATGCGGGGAAGCCGTGCATGACGCAGGTATCCTGCAGGTTGGCGCCCTCCTCCACGAGGATGCGGCCAAAGTCGCCGCGCAGGGAGGCCAGCGGGCCGATGTAGCAGCGCGGGCCGACGATGACGTCGCCGATCAGCACCGCGCTGGGGTGGACGTAGGCGCTGGGATGCACCACCGGGGTGACGCCGTTGATTTCGTAGACTTTTACCATGGATGGTGTCCTGTGCGATGCTGCACGCTCGGCATGGGCTGCCGCCTTCGCGGCAGCGACGTGCAAGCGGCGTGGTTCAATGTCGGGGGCGGCGGTCGATCACGCGCCTGGCCTTGCCGGTCAGGGTGCGTTCGATGCCGTTGCAGGGCACCAGCCGCACCTGCGTGCCGACGCCGACGTGGGTCTTGATCAAATGCCGCAGCTCGGCCGCCAGGGTTTCGCAGCGGGTGGGCGAGGCGTCCGCATCGGGGCGCAGCTCGGCCACCACCTCCAGCTGGTCCAGGTGACCGTCGCGCGAGAGCACCAGCTGGTACTGCGGCGCCAGCGCGGGCAGGCGCAGTATCAGTTCCTCTATCTGCGAAGGGAATACGTTAACGCCACGGATGATCAGCATGTCGTCCGAGCGCCCGGTGATCTTGCCGATGCGGCGCATGGAGCGCGAGGTGGGCGGCAGCAGCCGCGTCAGGTCGCGCGTGCGGTAGCGGATGATGGGCAGCGCGTGCTTGGTGAGCGAGGTGAACACCAGTTCGCCCTCGGCGCCCTCCGGCAGCACCTCGCCGGTTTCGGGGGCTATGATCTCGGGGTAGAAATGGTCTTCCCAGATCACCGGGCCATCCTTGCTCTCGATGCATTCGCTGGCCACGCCCGGCCCCATCACTTCGGACAGGCCGTAGATATCGACCGCAGCTATGCCGGCGCGCTGCTCGATCTCGATGCGCATGGCGTCGGTCCACGGCTCTGCGCCGAAGATGCCCACCTGGAGCGAGCTGGCCGCCGGGTCCAGGCCCTGACGCTGGAATTCCTCGATGATGTTCAGCATGTACGAGGGCGTGACCATGATGATGGAAGGCTGGAAGTCCTGGATCAGCTGCACCTGCTTTTCGGTCTGCCCGCCGGACATGGGCACGACGGTGCAGCCCAGCCGCTCGGCGCCGTAGTGCGCTCCCAAGCCGCCGGTGAACAGGCCGTAGCCGTAGGCGATGTGCACCATGTCGCCGCGCCGCCCGCCCGCTGCGCGGATGGAGCGCGCCACCAGCTGGGCCCAGGTATCGATATCCTCCTGGGTGTAGCCGACCACGGTAGGCTTGCCGGTGGTGCCGCTGGAGGCATGCACCCGCACCACGCGCTCGCGCGGCACGGCGAACATGCCGAACGGGTAGTTGTCGCGCAATTCCTTCTTGCCGGTGTAGGGGAAGCGCGCCAGGTCGGACAAGGACTTGAGGTCATCGGGATGCACGCCGGCCGCGTCGAAGGCGCTGCGGTAGTGCGGCACATGCTCGTAGGCGTGGCGCAGCGACCAGCGCAGGCGCTGCAGCTGCAGGGCTTGCAGCTCGTCGCGGCTGGCGCGCTCGATAGGCTCCAGCTCGGACGGCTGCGGCAGGCGTTGGATCATGCTGGTCTCCCCGATACTCTTTCATTAGACGGAGCCGGCGGCGGCGTCACGCATGGAAGCTCCCTCCCGCCGCCTGCTTGCGGCTCAGCAGCGGCGATACGCGGTAGCGGTCCTCGCCATAGCTGGCGGCCAGGTTGTGCAGCACGGTGACGATGTGGTCCAGGCCCACGGCGTCGGCCCAGGCCAGCGGGCCGAGCGGATAGTTCACGCCCTTCTGCATGGCCAGGTCGGCAGCGCGGGCGCTGCAGACGCCCTGGTTGACGGCGTCGGCGGCCTCGTTGGCCAGCATGGCCACGGTGCGCATCACGGCCAGTCCGGGCACGTCATCCAGCAAGGTCAACGTGTAGCCGGCGGCCTGGAACATGCCGACCACGGCCTGGTAGCCGGCCTGCGAGCACTGGTCGGCGCGCGCGATGGCGATGCGCTGGGCGCTGCCGTAATCGAGCGCCAGGTCAAACACGATGGTGTCCGGATGCTGGTTGGCGCGGGCGCGCTCGGTGGCGCTGCGGCCGTCGGTCAGGTAAACGGCGGCGCCGTTGCAATGGAAAGCCGGCGTATCGGCGTCGCCATGGCGGGCGCCCTTGCCCTCGCCTATCCTGCGGTGCGCGACATGCAGGCCGGCCTGGCGCAGCCGCGCCGCCAGCGCCGCCACCAGCACATCCTGGCCGGCGTGGGCGCGGTGGCCGCCATAGGGTGCTCCCTCGCGCGCGCCATGCACGGCCTGCATGGCGGCGGCGGCCGTATCGGCGCCGGCATCAGCGGCGGCCTGCAGCGCATCCTGACCCGCCACCGCACTGTGGGCCACGTAGCCGGAGGCAGGCATGCTGCGCGCGCCGGGCGCGCTGGTGTAGGCCACATACTCGGGCCGGGCCTGGGGCGCTTCCGCCCTGGGCTGCGGCGCTTGCACGTTGTCGCCATAGGCATAGCAGCCGCGCCCGGATTTACGGCCCAGGAAGCCGGCGTTGACCAGCTCCCGCTGCAGCACCGAGGGCGTGAAGCGCGGATCATGGAAGCAGGCGTTGAACACGGATTCGGTGACGGAGAAATTGACGTCATGTCCGATCAGGTCCATCAGCTCGAATGGCCCCATGCGGAAGCCGCCCGTTTCGCGCATCACGGCGTCTATGGTGGCGGCGTCCCCCGCGCGCTCGGACAGCAAACGCCAGCCCTCCGCATAGAAGGGCCGCGCCAGCCGGTTGACGATGAAACCGGGCGTGGACTGGGCGTGCACCGGCGTCTTGCCCCAGGCGGTGGCGGTGTCGTGCACGGTGGCGGCCACCGCGGCTTCGGTGGCCAGCCCGCTCACCACCTCCACCAGCGCCATCAGCGGCACCGGATTAAAGAAGTGCATGCCCACCACCCGCTCCGGGCGGCGCAGTCCGGCGGCTATGGCGGTCACCGAGATCGAGGAGGTGTTGGTGGCCAGGAGGCAGTCGTCGGCCACCACGGTTTCCAGCTCGGAGAACAGCGCGTGCTTGGCCTCCAGCTTTTCCACGATGGCTTCCACCACCATGGCGGCATCGGCCAGGTCGGCCAAACGGACGGCTGGCAACAGGCGCGCCAGCGCGGCCTGGGCTTCGGCGGCGCCCATGCGCTGTTTTTCCACCAGCTTGCCGTAGGCGCGGCCGATATCGGCCAGCGCCCTGTCCACCGCTTCCGGGCGCTGGTCGTACAAACGCACCGTATGGCCGCTGGCCGCCGCCACCTGGGCGATGCCCGCACCCATGGCGCCGCTGCCGACCACGCCGACCACGCTGCCGCGCACCAGGGCAGCCATGGCTTACTTTCCCTGGAAGCGCGGGGTGCGCTTTTCAATGAAGGCGTTCACGCCTTCGCGGAAATCCTCGCTGCGTCCCAGCTCGCTCATCATGCCGCATTCGAGCACCAGCTGCTGCTGCAGGTTGTTCTGCGGGCTGGCGTAGATGGCCTGCTTGGTGAAGGCCAGGCCCTTGGTGGGCGCCTGCGCGAAGTGGCGCGCCATGGCTTGCACGGTCACGCCCAGGTCCTCGTCCGGCACGCACTTCCAGATCAGGCCCCAGCTTTCGGCCTGCTCGGCGCTGATTTTCTCGCCCAGCATGGCCATGCCCATGGCGCGCGCGGTGCCGACCAGGCGTGGCAGGAAATAGGTGCCGCCGGTGTCAGGTATCAGTCCCAGCCTGGCGAACGCTTCGACGAAGCTAGCCGATTTGGCGGCCACCACGATGTCGCAGGCGAACACGATGTTGGCGCCGGCGCCTGCCGCCACGCCGTTCACGGCGCAGATCACCGGCATGGGCAGGCCGCGCAGGGTTTGCACCAGGGGCGCGTAATTGCGCTCGATGGAGTCGCCCAGGTCGACCGGACGGGCGCCCGGCTCGAATTCCCGCTCGGACAAATCCTGGCCGGCGCAGAAGCCGCGCCCGGCGCCGGTCAGCACCAGCACCCGCACGCTCTTGTCGCGCTGGACTTCGTGCAGGGCGTGGCGCAGTTCATCGTGCATGGCCTGGGTGAAGCTGTTCAGCTTGTCCGGGCGGTTCAGTGTCAGTTCGGCGATGCCGTCGCTGACCTGGAAGAGGATGTTTTCGTAGTTCATGGGCGTCCCGTCGTATTGTTACTCGGCTTGGTCGAAATCGATCACTACTTGGTCCGTCACGGGGAAGCTCTGGCAGCTGAGGACGAAGCCGCGCGCGATTTCGTAATCCTCCAGCGCGTAGCTGGCGTCCATGTCCACCTTCCCCTCCACCACCTTGCAGCGGCAGGTGGAGCACACGCCGGCCTTGCAGGAATAGCGCATGTCCAGCCCTGCCTTGAGGCCGGCGTCCAGCAGGCAATCCCGGTCCCGGTCCATGCGGAAGCTGCTGTGGTGGCCATCCATGATGACGGTGACTTCCGTTTGGTGGCGCGCGGCTGCCGCATCCTGCCGCCCGGGCTGCCGGCCTGGCTGCCGCCCGCGCGCAGGGGCGCCGGCCGCGAACAGCTCCATCCTGATCGCGGACTTGGGCAGGCCGGCTTCCTGCAGCGCTTGCGAGACGCCCTGCATCATGTCCTGCGGGCCGCAGATGAAGGCGGCGTCGATGCCGGCGCGCACCCAGTGTTTGAGCAGCAGCGCAGCCTTTTCCCTGGTGAGGCGGCCGTTGAACAGCTCGATGTCCTGCTGTTCCCGGCTCATCACGTAGGCCAGGTTGAAGCGGCCGGTGTAGAGGTCCTTGAGGTCGGCCAGTTCGTCCTTGAAGATCACCGACGAGGAGGCACGGTTGCCGTAGAACAGGGTGAAGCTGCTGCCCGGCTCCGTCATCAGCGTGGTCTTGATGATGGAGAGGATGGGCGTGATGCCGCTGCCGACTGCGAAAGCGACGTAGTGCTTGCTGTTGGACGGGTCCAGCGGCAGGTGGAACTGGCCCGCGGGCGGCATCACGTCGATGGTGGCGCCGGGCTGCAGGGTGTCGTTGGCCCAGCCGGAGAACAGGCCGCCCGGGGTGCGCTTGATGGCCACGCGCAGGGTGTTGTCCTGCACGGCGGAGCAGATCGAATAGGAACGCCGCACTTCCTGGCCGTCGATGGTGGCGCGCAGGGTCAGGTGCTGGCCGGGCTGGTAGCGGAAGCGTTCGCGCAGGGCGGCCGGCACGTCGAAGGTGACGGCGATGGCGTCGCGGGTCTCCTTGCGCACCAGGGCGACAGTCAGCGGGTGGAATAGTCTCATGGCGTTCAGTGGCACTTGAAGTAATCGAAGGGCTCTCGGCAGTCCAGGCATTTGTACAGGGCCTTGCAGGGCGTGGAGCCGAACTGGCTGGTCAGTTCGGTGTGTGCGGAGCCACAGTGCGGACAGGCCACCGCCACACGCGGCGCAGCGCGCCGGCTGATGGCGCGGCGGGCGTCGCGCAGGGCACTAAGCGCGATGACATGCTCGGCCGGCGGGGCGATGCCGTAGGCTTGCAGCCTGGCTTTCGCTTCGGGGCCCAGCCAGTCGCTGGTCCAGGCCGGGGCCAGCTGGATTTGCAGCCGCGCCTCCACGCCGTGCTGCCGCAGCGCCGCGCTGATGGCGTCGGCGATGACTTGCGTGGCCGGGCAGCCGGAATAGGTCGGCGTGATGGTGACCGTGCAGCTGGCGCCGTCCAGCGCCACATCGCGCACGATGCCCAGGTCGACGATGGAAATGACCGGGATCTCGGGGTCGGGGATGGCGGCCAGCCAGTTCCACACCATTGCGGCGCGCGGATCCCCGGCTGCGTGCGGTTCAGCGTGTGCTTCCCCGTGCGCGGCCGTAGGGCGCTCCGGAGCGACGGCGGTGGTGGTGGGGATAGGCACGGTGAGCCCCCCTACCACGTCGCGCCGGGATAGGCGCGCTGCAGGTACTGCATCTCGGCCAGGATGTAGCCCAGGTGCTCGGTGTGGCGGCCCTGCTTGCCGCCGTTCTGCATCCAGGCGTCGGCTGGCGGCATGGCCAGCGTGGCTTCCTCGAAAATCTCCGCCACGTGCTCCAGCCAGGCGGCGCGCAGCAAGGCGGCGTCCGGCGCCACGCCCTGCTGCGCCATGGCCAGCTCCACCTCGTCGCAGACGAACAGTTCGCCGCTGTACATCCACAATTCATCGGCGGCGGACTGCGTTTTGGCGTGGCTGATGGCGGTGCCGTCGCCCATGCGCACGATCAGGTCGCCGCTGCGGCGCACGTGGTAAGTGACTTCCTTGAGCGCCTTTTGCGCGATGCCGGCCACGCGCGCATCGCTGGCGTCGCACAGGCCGCGCAGCAGGAAGTAATGCCAGGTGTCGAACAGGAACTGGCGCATCATGGTGTGCGCGTAATCGCCGTTGGGCTGCTCGACCAGCAGGCAGTTCTTGAAATCGTGGGCGTCGCGGTGGTAGGCCAGACTGTCCTCGTCGCGGCCCTGGCCTTCCAGTTCGCCCGCGTATTCGTACCACATGCGGGTCTGGCCCAGCAGGTCCAGCGCCACGTTGGACAGCGCCATGTCCTCCTCCAGCGCCGGCCCCTTGCCGCACAGGGCGCACAGGCGCTGGGCGAGGATCAGGGTATTGTCGCCCAGGCGCAGCAGATAGCTTACTTGGGGGTCCATGCCGACCTCACGGAGCTCACAGGTTTTTCACTTCTTCCGGCATCGGGAAGAAGGTGGGATGGCGGTACACCTTGCTGTTGGACGGCGCGAACAGCGCCTCCTTGTCGGCCGGGCTGCTGGCCACGATGTCGGCCGCGCGCACCACCCAGATGCTGACGCCCTCGTTACGGCGAGTGTAGACATCGCGCGCATGATTGACCGCCATTTCCGCATCCGGCGCATGCAGGCTGCCCACGTGCTTGTGGGCCAGGCCGTGCTGGCTGCGGATGAACACTTCCCACAGGGGCCATTGCTTGCTCATGCTGCCTTCCTTTCTGCGTGCGCCGCCAGGGCGTCGCGGAACCACTGGCCGTCTTCCCAGGCCTGGACCCGGGTGCGCAGGCGTTCGCGGTTGCAGGGACCGTTGCCCTTCAGGACGTTGTGGAATTCATCCCAGTCTATCTCGCCGAACTCGTAGTGGCCGGTGGCGGCGTTGAACTTGAGGTCCGGGTCGGGGATGGTCAGGCCCAGGTACTCGGCCTGGGGCACGGTCTGTTCCACCATGCGCTGGCGCAGCTCGTCATTGGAAAACAGCTTGATGCGCCACTGCGCCGACTGCGCGCTGTTGACCGAGGCAGCATCCGACGGGCCGAACATCATCAGCGACGGCCACCACCAGCGGTTCAGGGCATCCTGCGCCATCTGCTTCTGCTCCGGGGTGCCGCGCGCCAGCGCCAGCATGATGTCGTAACCCTGGCGGGCGTGGAAGGATTCCTCCTTGCACACGCGCACCATGGCGCGCGCGTACGGGCCATAGGAGCAGCGGCACAGGGGGACCTGGTTGATGATGGCCGAGCCATCCACCAGCCAGCCGATGGCGCCCATGTCGGCCCAGCTCAGGGTGGGGTAGTTGAAGATGCTGGAGTATTTGGCCTTGCCGCTGTGCAGGGCCTCCAGCAGCTCATCGCGCGACACGCCCAGGGTCTCGGCGGCGCCGTACAGGTACAGGCCATGGCCGGCCTCGTCCTGGATCTTGGCCAGCAGGACGGACTTGCGCTTGAGGGTAGGCGCGCGCGTCACCCAGTTGGCCTCCGGGAGCTGGCCGACGATCTCGGAATGGGCGTGCTGTGAAATCTGGCGTATCAAGGTCTTGCGGTAAGCCTCCGGCATCCAGTCCTTGGGCTCGATTTTCACGCCGGCGTCTATGCGCTGCTGGAAGGCGCGTTCTTCTGCGCTCATGTCGTCCGGGGCGCGCACCTGCTTGAGGCCGGTATCCACCAGTTGTGCGTACATGGGGTGTCTCCTCCACATCGTGATGGGGACATAATACGATACGGTTTTTAGAATTGCTACCGATTTTTTGACTCAATTAAAACGGCAGTATCTTGTTTCCAATAATTCAAAAAATTGTGCGGTTGCAGCGCAAGAGACCAGTAAACTGTGAACAGGAGCGAATATCAGATGAAAACCATGAACTGCAACGAATGGATAGCCCAATTCCTGGCCGGCGACCCGCCGCGTTCCAAGTCGCTGGTGGTGACCATCTTTGGCGACGCCATCGTGCCGCATGGCGGGACGGTGTGGCTGGGGAGCCTGATCGAGCTGCTGGCGCCATTCGGGGTCAATGACAGGCTGCTGCGCACCTCGGTGTTCCGGCTGGCGCAGGAAGGCTGGCTGGGCGCCCAGCGCGACGGCCGCCGCAGTTCGTATTCGATCACGCCGGGCGCCATGGCGCGCTTCATCCACGCCTACCGCCGCATCTACGCGCCACTGGAGCTGCACTGGGACGGCAGCTGGACCCTGGTGCTGGCCGGCGACCTGGACCCCGCCGAACGGGCGACGGTGCGCAAGGAGCTGCTGTGGGAAGGCTACAGCATGATCGCGCCCGGCATCCTGGGCCACCCGTCCGGCGACGCCGACGCCCTGCGCGAATTGCTGCAGCGCCTGGGCGTGGCGGACAAGCTGTACGTATGCCGCGCCAGCGCCCTGCCCGGCGTGGGCGCGCGTCCGCTGGGCGAGCTGGTCGCGCAGGGATGGGACTTGAGCGGGGTGGCGGGCGGCTACCGGCGCTTCATCGAACAGTTCCAGCCCTTGCTGGCCCTGCTGCACGGAGGCCAGAAGCTGGCGCCGCAGCAGGCCTTCATGGTGCGCACCCTGCTGATCCACGCCTACCGCCGGGTTCAGCTGCACGATCCGCAGCTGCCGGTGGAATTGCTGCCCGATCCGTGGCCGGGCGCCCAGGCCTACGAACTGGCGCGCGACATCTATCGCCTGGTGGCCGACGCCGCCGAGCAGCACATCCTGGCGGCCCTGCGCCGCGAAGACCCTCAGGCCGGCGCCGCCGAGACCTCCTTCCACGAGCGCTTCGGCGGCTTGCGCTAACGACGGGCAGCGAAGGTCAACGGAAAGGCGGATGGGTTCAGAATGGAAGCCAGCGAGAGATCGACATCCAGTGCGGGCCAGTATAAATGGCCGGGATGAGGCTGCTCAACCTGCCGCAGCACGGCCAGGTCGTGCCCCCTGAACCAGGGAAAATCAGCGAACCTGAGAGGGAATTGAACGCCTTCCAGTTCAAGCAGAAATCCATCGCCGGTCAGGTCGGACACTGAAATCTCAGGGCGAGAAATGCGCATTCCAGGCATCTGCAATCTCCTTTCTATGCTCGCTGACGAATTGTAGAGCCCGCCGCAATTGTCCAGGCGACAAACCACTGGAAGAGGCTGCCTCAACAGATGGTTCTATCCAGATCTTCGCCGTGCCGTCCGGATTGGACACGTGAACATGCATACGGGTTTCTTCACGGGAGAAAAAATAGTAGCGGTATTGCCCATCCCGAAAAATGGTTGGTGACATAGTGTACTCCTCGCCAAGGCGCGCTGCCGCGTCATTCGACCCAAACTAGCACTCCCCTTGGCTTGCGGCTTGATATGGACTAAATCGTACGCCGCCCGAGGATACGGCTGCGGGCCGGGGCAAAGCGGGTATCATTGCGCCTCTGCGCCACAAGCGCACCGATACTTGGAGGGCGTTTCAACATGAGCGTGGCCAGGCGCTGCGACGAAGACAGTGCGCCGGCACGGCGAGGAGCTGCAACGACGCCATGGTCATGTTGAAACGTCCTCTCACTCTGAACTCAACAGGACCTGCAATGCCTATCAAAATCAGCCACCAATTCGATGCTGGCGCCATCGACGTGCTGCGCGCGGATGATCCTTCCGCCATCGCCCTCAACATCCGCAAGGACTCGCACGCCGACATCACGCAATGGTTCTATTTCCGCGTCCAGGGCGCGGCCGATACGGCCCTCACCATGCGTTTCCTGAATGCCGGCCAGTCCGCCTACCCGGCCGGCTGGGAAGACTACCAGGCCGTGGCCAGCTATGACCGCGAAACCTGGTTCCGCGTGCCCACCAGCTACGACGGCAGCGTCATGACCATCGAGCACACGCCCGAGTACGACAGCGTCTACTACGCCTACTTCGAACCCTATTCGTGGGAGCGCCACCTGGCCCTGCTGGACAGCGCCCAGCAATCGCCGCTGGTCAAGCAGGTCGACCTGGGCAGCACCGTGGAGGGCCGCGACCTCAACATGCTGGTGATAGGCGATCCGGACGCCGGGCAGAAAGTGTGGGTCATCGCCCGCCAGCACCCCGGCGAAACCATGGCCGAGTGGTTTGTGGAAGGCATGGTCGAAGCCCTGCTGGACCCGGCCAACCCGCACGCCCGCCAGTGCCTGAACGAAGCCGTGTTCTACGTGGTGCCCAACATGAACCCGGACGGTTCGGTGCGCGGCAACCTGCGCACCAACGCGGCCGGCGCCAACCTGAACCGCGAATGGCTGAACCCCACCATGGAGCGCAGCCCCGAGGTCTACCTGGTCAAGCAGAAGATGCATGAAACCGGCGTCGACCTGTGCCTGGACATCCACGGCGACGAAGGCTTGCCCTACGTATTCGTGGCCGGCAGCGAATCCCTGCCCACCTTCACGGCCGAACAGGCGCAAGCCCAGCAGCAGTTCATCGCCGACTTCAAGATCGCCAGCCCGGACTTCCAGGACGAGTACGGCTACGGCGAAACGCCGTACACCGAGGAGACCCTGACCATGGGTTCGCCGCACATCACGCACGCCTTCGGCTGCCTGTCGCTGACCCTGGAAATGCCGTTCAAGGACAACGCCAACGATCCCGATCCGCAGGCCGGCTGGAGCGGTGCGCGCAGCATGGAGCTGGGCAAGTCCATCCTGCAGCCGGTATTGCTGGCCCTGCGCCGCCAGTAGCAGGCCGCTTCAACAAGACCGTGGCGTCGTTGCCGCTCCTGGCCGTGCAGTCGCATTGTGGTCGGAGCGGCGCCTCGCCACGCCCGTTTTGAGACGTCCTCGACAACCCGTCGCTCATCCCCGCAAAACCGCCGTTCGTCCCGTGCCCGCTTGCTAACCAGGTAAGTCTGCCCGTATATTTGATGCCAGCATTGCAAGCTCAGCTTACATAAGGGATCGATATGATAGAGGCAGTCGCACTACAGAAGACATTCAAGGGCAAGGACAAGCAGCCGGTCCACGCGGTCCAGTCGGTGTCCTTCACCAGCCGTCCGGGCCGCGTGCTGGGCCTGCTCGGCCCCAACGGCGCCGGCAAGACCACCACCCTGCGCATGCTGTCGAGCGCCATCGCGCCGACCGCCGGCGAGGTGCGCGTGATGGGCACGGCGCTGTCGCTGGACCAGACCGAGCTGCGGCGCCGCATCGGCTTCCTGTCCGGCCACACCGGCTTGTACGGCCGCCTCACCGTGCGCGAGAACATCGCCTACTTCGGCCGCGCCTACGGCCTGCAGGGCGCCGCCCTGGAGCAGCGCGTGCAGCAGCTGATCGAGCAATTCGGCCTGCAGGCCAACGCCGGCAACCAGGTCGAAAAACTGTCCTTCGGCACCAAGCAGCGCGTGGCCATCGCCCGCACCGTGGTGCACACCCCCGCCATCCTGATCCTGGACGAACCGACCACCGGCCTGGACATCCTGGGCGCCAAACTGGTCAGTGACTTCATCCGCGACTACAAGGCCCAGGGCGCCGGCATCATCTTCTCCACCCACCACATGCACGAGGTCGAACAGCTGTGCGACGACATCTGCATCATCACCAGCGGCCGCAGCGTGTACGAGGGCGGCATCGCCGGTCTGCTGCAGCAGACCGGCAAGGCCACGCTGCACGACGCCTACCTGCACACCATCCTCCAACACCAAGCCTGAAGGCCCGACCATGTGGAACGTATTTTTCAAGGAAGTGCGCGAAGTGCTGCGCGACAAACGCACCCTGATGTTCATGCTGCTGATGCCGGCCGTGGTGATGCCGGCCCTGCTGTTCGGCTACCTGTCGCTGGCCAAGAACATGGCCAGGCAGGAATCCGTCAAGGAATTGCGCTACGCCGTGGTGGCGGCCGACGGCGCGCCGCTGCTCAAGCAAACCCTGGCCGCCACCCGCGGCCTGCAGCTGCTGCCGGCGGAATCTGAAAAGGCGGCGCGCGACGCCATCGCCGCGCATCAGCTGGACTTCGCCCTGGTGCTGAACGGCGCCGGCGAGCGCGACATCCTGGATGGCCGCCAGCCCATCGTCAGCCTGGTGTACAACACCGCCACCGTGTTCGACGGCGTCGGCAAGCGCATCAAGCCGCTGCTGGGCGAGGCCTATACCAAGCGCATGCGCGCCGCGCGCCTGCAGCTGCTGTCGGTGGACGCCTCGGCCGCCGAGGCCATCAACTCGCCCTACACCCTGGCCGTGTTCAGCACTGCCAGCGAGCGCGAACGCATGGGCGAAACCATGGGGTCACTGATCCCCTACCTGCTGCTGATGCTGGGCCTGTCCGCTTCGCTGGCGGTGGCGATCGACATGGGCGCCGGCGAGAAGGAACGCGGCACGCTGGAATCGTTGCTGCTGCTGCCAACCTCGCGCGCCAACATCGTGCTGGCCAAGTTCCTCATCATCTTGTCGGTGGGCGCCATCTGCGGCACCATCGGCATCACCTCGCTGGGCGTGTGCGCCGGCTTCATGTTGCACAGCTCGGAAAGCCAGCTGCTGGGCAGCCTGATGCAGGACGTCGGCGTGGTGGATTTCCTGCAGCTGGCGCTGCTGATGCTGCCGGCCTACGGCATCCTGGCGGCGCTGCTGCTGGCGGTATCGTTCTTCGCCCGCAGCCACAAGGAGGCGGCCAGCTACGGCACCCAGCTGATGGTCTTCCTGATCGTGCCGATACTGATCGCCATGCTGCCGGGGATGAAACTGCAGGGCGCGCTGGCCCTGGTCCCGATCACCAACATCTCGCTGGCCATCAAGGAACTGGTCAAGGGCACGCTGACGGCCGGCAGCTTCGCCCTGGTGCTCGGTTCCACCGTGGCGGTGGCGGCCGCCCTGCTGGCCCTGTGCATACAATGGTGCAAGCGCGAGGCCATCCTGTTCCGCTCGTAGAGTATTCTCAGGCTCCGCCTATCACCATCCTGTCGATCAAAATGGAGCCGGTCTGCTTGGTGCCCCGCACCAGCACATCGGTTCCCACCGCGACTATGCCGGCCAGCATGTCCTTCATGTTGCCGGCAATGGTGATTTCCTCCACAGGGAACTGGATCATGCCGTTCTCCACCCAATAGCCGGCCGCGCCGCGCGAATAGTCGCCGGTGACGTAGTTGGTGCCCGATCCCATCAGCTCCGTGACCAGCAGGCCCGTGCCCATCTTGCGCAGCATGGCGGCGAAGTCGTCGCCCGGCTGAGTCAGGGTGGAAGTGAGCGACAGGTTGTGCGAGCCGCCCGCGTTACCGGTGGTCTGCATGCCCAGCTTGCGGGCCGAATAGGTGGACAGGAAATAGCCCTGCACCACGCCATCCCGGACCACGTCGCGCGCCACGGTGCGCACGCCTTCCTCGTCGAAGGGCGCCGAACCGACCGCGCCCAATACATGCGGATCCTCGTGGATCTGGATGTGGGAGGGCAGCACCTGCTTGCCCAGCGAGTCGAGCAGGAAGGTCGACTTGCGGTACAGCGCCCCGCCCGAGGTGGCCTGCACATAGGCGCCCAGCAGGCCCACCGCCAGCGGCGCCTCGAACAGCACCGGGCAGGTGCGGGTGTCGATGGAGCGCGCATTCAGGCGCGCCAGGGCGCGCTCGGCGGCGTAGCGGCCTATGGCTTCGGGAGCGGCCAGGCGGGCCGGATCGCGCGCGGAACTGTACCAGTCGTCGCGCTGCATTTTGGCGCCCTTGCCGGCAATGGGCGCCACCGACAGCGTGTGGCGCGAATACGGGTAGCCGGCCATGAAGCCGCGCGAATTGGCCGTGACGAAGTGTGAGGCCTGGGCGTGCACGCCGGCGCCCTCGCTGTTGGTCACGCGCGGATCGACGGCGAAGGCGGCCGCCTCGGCGCGCTGGGCCAGGGCCACGGCTTCCGCGGCGCTGATATTCCAGGGATAGTGCAGCTGCAGGTCGCGCGGCGCGCGTTCCAGCAGTTCCTCCTCGGGCAGGGCGGCGCAGGCGTCGTCGGCCGTGTAGCGGGCGATGTGGTAGGCCGCTTCCACGGCGGCGCGCAGCGAGGCCGGTGAAAAGTCGGAGGTGCTGGCGTTGCCGCGCTTGTCGCCGACATACACCGTGACCCCCATGCCCTTGTCCTTGTTCAGTTCCATGGTCTCGACCTTGCCCTTGCGGACGCTGACCGACAGCCCGCTGCCCTCGCTGAAATCGACCGCGCAATCGCTGCCGCCGGCCTGCCTGGCGTAGGCCAGCACGTCGCTGGCAAGCTGTTTCAACTGGTCCTGGGTGTGGGTAAACTGGCTGTTGCTCATCTGCGGAATGGGAGGGACTGCGGGAAAAACAGTTATCATAGCAGTCGTTCACAGTTTAGACAGGGCCGGCTTGCGCGCCCCTGAAAGTTAATATTATGGTAAATCCCAATCGCGGCGCGGTCGGATTCAGCTCGGCTGAATTCGAACAGGAGTACGAGCGCCCCTCCAAATCCGAAATGAAGCGCCAGTCCGACGCCCTGCAGAAGCTGGGCGAAACCCTGGTGGAAGCGCCGCGCGACCGCGTCAAGCGCGTGCCCATGCCGGAGGATGTGCTGGAAGCCATCCTGGCCTGCCAGAGCATCACCAACCACGAGGGCCGCCGCCGCCAGATGCAGTTCGTCGGCAAGAAGATGCGCACCCTGGATGAAAACGAGGTGGCGGTGATACAGCAGGCCATCGACAGCTGGAAAGGGGCCTCCAAGGCCGAAACGGCCGCCATGCACGCGCTGGAGCGCCGCCGCGAAAAGCTGCTGGCCGACGACCAGGCCCTGACCACGCTGCTGGCCGAGCATCCGGAACTGGACGTGCAGCAGCTGCGCACCCTGATCCGCAACGCCCGCAAGGAGCAGGCCGAGAACAAGCCGCCCAAGGCCTACCGCGAAATCTTCCAGATCCTCAAGCAGCTGGAAGCCGGCAAGAAATCCGCCGCCGCTGCCGAAGACGAGACCGACGAAGATGACGAGTAAGGACGGCGAACTGGTGATCGGGCTGGTGTCGGTATCGGACCGCGCCAGCGCCGGCGTGTACCAGGACCAGGGCATCCCGGCCCTGCGCGACTGGCTGGCTACCGCGCTGACGACGCCATTCCGCATCGAGACCCGGCTGGTGGCCGACGAGCGCCCCGCCATCGAGGCGGCGCTGGTGGAGCTGGTCGATGGCGCGCGCTGCCACCTGGTGCTGACCACCGGCGGCACCGGCCCGGCGCGGCGCGACGTCACGCCCGAGGCCACGCTGGCCGTGGGTACCAAGGAAATGCCCGGTTTCGGCGAGCAGATGCGCCAGATCAGCCTGCGCTTCGTGCCGACCGCCATCCTGTCGCGCCAGACCGCCGTGATACGCGAAACGGCCGACCATGCGGCCCTGATCATGAATTTGCCCGGCCAGCCCAAGTCCATCAAGGAGACGCTGGAAGGCTTGAAGGATGAAGAAGGCAAGTCCATCGTGCCCGGCATCTTCGCCGCCGTGCCGTATTGCGTGGACCTGATCGGCGGCCCGTACATGGAAACCGATACCGCCGTGTGCAAGGCGTTCCGGCCCAAGTCGGCGCTGCGCCCGGCACCGGCCTCGCCCTCGGCCTGATGGCGACGCGGCGGCTGCTGCTTTCGGCTGTCGCCGCCGCCGTGCTCACGGCGCGGGCCGCGCCCAAGAATACCCCTACTCCTGCAAGGAAAACCATGAGCACTCTGCTGGAAACCATAGAAATCGAATCGGCGCCGAATCCCACCGTGTCCATCATCTGGATGCATGGCCTGGGCGCCGACGCCAACGACTTCGTTCCCATCGTCAAGGAGCTGGACCTGCGCGGCCTGCCGGGCATCCGCTTCGTGTTCCCCAACGCCGAGCGCATCCCGGTCACCGTCAACAACGGCTACGTGATGCGGGCCTGGTACGACATCGCCGTGACCGACCTGGGACGGCAGGAAGACGAGACCGGCCTGCGCCGTTCGCAGGCCCAGGTGGAAGCCCTGATCGCGCGCGAGAAGTCGCGCGGCGTGCCGGCCGGCCGCATCATCTTGGCCGGCTTCTCGCAAGGCTGCGCCATGACCCTGATGACCGGCATGCGCCAGCCGGAAAAGCTGGCCGGGCTGATGTGCCTGTCCGGCTACGTGCCGATCGCCGACAAATCGGCGGCCGAGTTCACCCAGGCCAGCCTGGCCACGCCGGTATTCATGGTGCACGGCCGCCAGGACCCGGTGATCCCGCTGGCGCGCGCCACCGCCTCGCGCGACCTGCTGGTCAAGCTGGGCTACCAGGTCGAATGGCACGACTATCCCATGCCGCACTCGGTGTGCGCCGAGGAAGTCCAGCACATCGCCGCCTGGCTCAAACGCGTCCTGGCCTGAAACACCGGTCAGGGTGGTTTCAACGCGGTGTCCACCAACCTGGTGTCCAACCTGGTGTCAGGTCTGCCATTGGTACATGAGTCTGCTTGCCATGGCAAGCTCATGTACCAATGGCAGACCTGACACCGAAGTGTGTGACATCGAAGTTGATGCCGATGTCTGAATGTGGTGGAGCATAAAAAAACCCCGGACTAGCCGGGGTCAAGCTTCCTCTACACGGTCAGCTTAGAACTTGTAGCTGGCCGATACGTAGCCGGTGGCGCCGTGGGCGTCGTACCAGCTCGGGTCGTAGCCCGACTGGAAGTAGGTGCCCAGGGTGACCACTTCAGGCGGCTGGCGGTTGAACAGGTTCTTCACGCCGGCGCGCAGGGTCAGGTTCTTGAAGCCGGTGTACGACACTTGCGTATCCCAGGTCGAGAACGCGCCCACGTGCACCGCGTCGGTGCCGGTGGCGGAGTCGGCGCGCGCCGCATCCCAGTAGCCCGACTGGAAGTTCTGGGTCAGGTTGACACCCCATTTCTGGTATTTCCAGTCCAGCGACAGCTGGTGCTTCCAGCGGAAGATGATGCCGCCGTTGGCCACCGCGTTCAGCGGCGAACCATCCGGCCCGATGGTGTGGGCCACACTGGGCTGCACCGTGCCGTCCGGCAGGGTCAGGTCGTACTTGGTGGTGTAGGTGCCGTTCAGGCGGGTCGCGAAAGTGCCGTAGTTGGCGGTCTTGGCGATGGTCCAGCGGGCATCCACGTCGATACCCTCGGTCTTGAGCGAACCGGCGTTCAGGTTGGTGCTGGTGATCTGGGTGATGTTGCCCACCGAATCACGCTGTACCAGGCCGGTGTAGTTGCCGTTGCCGGCAAACGCCTGCTCGACGATGAACTCGGGATTCAGCGTGGTCACCAGGTTGTTGACGTTGATCTTCCAGTAGTCGATCGCGATCGAGGCGCCCGGCACCGGATCGATCACCAGGCCGAACGAGGTCTGCTCCGATTTCTCGGGCTTCAGGTTGGGATTGCCGCCGGCCAGCACGTTGAACTGGCCATTGGTGCCGGTCTTGGGATCGGTGAAGGTGGCGCTGGTGCCCAGGGTCTGCGGGTTGTTCAGCTCAGGCAGGGCCGCTTCGCGGAAGCCGCGGCCATACGAGGCGCGCACCAGCACTTGCGACAGCGGCTGGTAGCGCAGGCTGACCTTGGGGTTGGTGGCGGTGGCGTTCGGATAGCGGTCGCTGCGCACGGCCAGGTCGCCTTCCAGGTTCTTCAGCAGCGGCGCGTTCAGCTCGGCGAACAGGGCCGAGGAATTGCGCGAGGCCGACAGCGGCAGGGTCTGGCCGCCATAACCCGAGATGTCGCCCGACTGGTAGGCAGCCGACGGATTCAGGTCCAGCTTCTCGTCGGTGATCGAGGCGCCCACCGCGAACTTGGCCATGCCGGCCGGCAGCTGCACCAGGTCGCCCGAGATGCGGCCCGCCAGCGAGTCGTTCGATAGGGTCGAGTTGATCATGTTGCCGACGTAGTTGGTGGCGTAGATCTGCTGCGCCAGCGCCGGCGACTGGGTCTTGGCCCAGGGGTTGAAGGCGTTGTTATTGCTCAGCAGCTTGACCAGCGCCAGCTGGGACTGGTAGCCGGAGATGGTGTCTTCGCTGACGTTGCTGGAGTTGTGGGTGTAGGCCAGGTCGTAATCGTAGCCCTTGACGGTGCCGCGGAAACCCATCACCAGGTGGCTCATCTTGGCCATGTCCTCGTGCGAGCGGCCGCCGCCGTCCACCGCGCGGTAGCTGACCGTCACCGGCTGGCCGTTGATGGCCGGGTAGTTCTTGGCCAGGTAGGCGCTCGGGTAGTACGGGCTGCTCGGCGACAGGATGATGGCCGGGTACACATTGGCGCCGGCGAAGGCGTTGTCGGTCGACAGGAAGGAGGCGCTGTACGGCGACGATTGCTCGTTGGTGGTGGTCTTCTGCTGCGAATGGAAGCCTTCGACGAAGAATTCATTCTGCTCATTGAGCTTGAAGCGGAAGCTGGCCGACACGCTGGCGCGCTCCACTTCGGGGAACAGCGGCACCAGCGGCGAGGAATTGTAGCGGCAGGAGCCGGTGTTGGCGTCCCACTGGCTGCCGTTGGTGGTGCAGTCGCCGCCGTTGAGCGGATTCCCCAGGCCGGCGCCCAGCGAGGCCAGCGAATTCGGGATGATGCCGGCCGAATTTGGGGTGCGGGTCGGATCGAATGTGCTCAGGTTGCCGCTTGGGGTGGCCGAGGCGTCGCGCAGGCCGTTGTTGTTCCAGGCCTCTTTCGCGTAGCCGCGCTGGGCGCCGTAGATGGCCTTGTCCTTGGAGACGTCGGCCGACACGGTGAAGTTGTAGCGGTCGGCATCGAAGTCGCCGAAGCCGGCGATGATGGAGGCCTTGGCGTTGGCGCCGCCGCCATCCTTGGTGCCGCTGCCGTAGCCGGTCACTTCCACGCCGTTGTAGTTGTTGCGCAGGATGAAGTTGATCACGCCGCCGATGGCGTCGGAACCGTACACGCCGGAGGCGCCATCCTTGAGGATCTCGACGTGGTCGACGGCGGCCAGCGGGATCGAGTTGATGTCGACGGCGGTGCCGTCGGTGGCGAAGTTGGCCAGGCGGCGGCCGTTCACCAGCACCAGGGTCTTGCTGGCGCCTATGCCGCGCAGCGAGGCGGCGGCCAGGCCGTAGGTGGCGGAACCGGCGCCCTGGGCGGTCACGGTGCCGCCCACGGCGGTGTTGGCGGTGATGTTGGCCAGCAGCGCTTCGGTGCTGGTGACGCCGGACTTGGCGATGTCTTCATGGGTGACGGTCTGCACCGGCAGCGCGCCTTCGGCCTGCGCGCGCTTGATGGACGAGCCCGTGATTTCGACGCGCGTCATGGGCGCATCCGGCGCGTTCTGGGCCTGGGCATGGATGGCGCCCAGCGCCAGCGTGCCCGAGAACATCAGGCGCAGCGAACGCGAAATAATTTTTTCTTTGGTCATGTTGATTCCCGATTGATTAGCGACCCTGACAGCGGTTTCAAGATCGGGGCGTATGACAACATGATGACCACGGCACACCAAGGGCAGCGTCTCCAAAAAGCCGCACTCATCCGTTACAAGTGTAAAAACAGCCCTACATTAAGTAATTCCTAAGAAATATGGCAACCGTTCCATTCGACAAACTCAAACGCAAAACTTTTCATCAATAAATCATTCAAACATTAAATAAAGAATGTACAGACAAGCTTTCCTGCGCAAAGGTCGCGCCGGCATTCTTGGTATTTTTACCAGTTTTTGCCACATCTTGTTACACCTGATACCAAATCCGCTTGCGGTTTTGGCATTGTTTGCGCCGGCTCAAGCGCTGCGCCTGGCATGCGTCAACAATTGCATTTTATTCAGCAAGGAGGCTGGCATGCGTTTACCGAGGTGCTTGTACATTTTGATGGGCGCACTCCCCTGCGCCGGCGTTGTGTTTTGCGCTTCTTTCCCCGAAGATGGTCACCATCCACCATCAACTATCACCGCCATGACCGAACGCCTGCCGCCCATCCCCTTCCCGCAATTGAGCGCCGCCCAGCAGATGGTGGCGCAGGCCGTGATCGATGGGCCGCGCGGGGCGCTGGTCGGGCCGTTCGTGGCGCTGGTCCGCAGCCCGGAGCTGATGTCGCCGGCGCAGCAGATGGGCGAGTACCTGCGCTACCGCAGCGCCATCGGCACCCGCTTGTCGGAACTGGCCATCCTGGTCACGGCGCGCCAGTGGGACCAGCAGGTGGAGTGGGCCATCCACGCCCCCATCGCGCAGCAGGCCGGCATCCCGGACGATATCATCGCCGCCATCGCCCAGCGCCGCCGCCCGGACGGCATGGGCGAGGACGAGGCCCTGGTGCATGACTTCTGCATCGAGCTGCACCAGCACAAGCAGGTTAGCGACCGTATTTACCAGGCTGCGCTGCGGCGCTTCGGCGAACATGGCGTGGTCGACCTGGTGGGCATCAACGGCTATTACACCTTCCTGGCCATGGTGATGAACACGGCGCGCACGGCGGTGCCGGCATCGACGGCGGCGCCACTGCCCTAGCGTTTATTTGACCAGGTTCAGGCATACCTCAAAGAAACGGCCGGCGTTCGCGGCTATCGTCTGATGGCCATCCACCATCGCGAGGAATTCCATGAGCCACATCATCCACCGCAACCTGCGCAGCCGCCCGCCCGTAGTGGCCGCCGCCTCCGGCATCACCGTGCGCGACGCCGCCGGCAGGACCTACCTGGACGCCAGCGGCGGCGCCGCCGTGTCCTCGCTGGGCCACGCCCATCCCGAGGTGCTGGCCGCCATGCATGCGCAGATCGACGCCGTCGCCTACGCCCACACGGGATTTTTCACCAGCGAGCCGGCCGAGCGGCTGGCCGAACGCCTGGCCCAGGACGCTCCCGGCGACCTGGACCAGGTCTATCTGGTGTCGGGCGGATCGGAGGCGGTGGAGACGGCGCTCAAGCTGGCGCGCCAGTACTTCGTGGAGGCCGGACAGCCGCAGCGCAGCGTCTTCATAGCCCGTCGCCAGAGCTACCACGGCAACACCCTGGGCGCGCTGGCGGTGGGCGGCAACGCCTGGCGCCGGCGCCAGTTCGAGCCGCTGCTGATGGAGGTGCCACGGGTATCGCCCTGCTACGAATACCGTGGCCGCGCGCCCGGCAGCACCACCCAGGACTACACGGCCGGGCTGGTGGCCGAACTGGAAGCCTGCATCCTGCACACCGGGCCGGAAAACGTGATCGGCTTCGTGGCCGAAACCGTGGTCGGCGCCACCGGCGGCGCCATCCCGCCCACGCCCGGCTACTTCCGCGCCGTGCGCAAGCTGTGCGACAAGTACGGCATGCTGCTGATCATCGATGAAGTCATGTGCGGCATGGGCCGCACCGGCACCCTGTACGCCATCGAGCAGGAGGGCGTGCTGCCGGACCTGGTCACCCTGGGCAAGGGGCTGGGGGCGGGCTACCAGCCAATCGGCGCGGTGCTGGCGCGCGGCGCCCTGGTGGAGCGGCTGCGCACCGGCAGCGGCGTATTCCAGCACGGCCATACCTACATGGGACATCCGGTGGCGGCGGCCGCCGCCCTGGCGGTGCAGGACGTGATACGGCGCGACAACCTCCTGGGCGCCGTGATGGCGCGCGGCAGCACCCTGCGGCGCCTGCTGCAGCAGGCTTTCGGCCAGCATCCGCATGTGGGCGACATCCGCGGACGTGGCCTGCTGATGGCGCTGGAACTGGTGCGCGAGCGTGACGACAAGTCGCCGTTTGCGCCGGAGCGCCAGCTGCACGCGGCGGTCAAGCGCCAGGCCATGGCGCATGGCCTGATGGTCTATCCCATGGGCGGCACCATCGATGGCCTGCACGGCGACCATATCCTGCTGGCGCCGCCCTTCACGGTGACCGACGCCGAACTGGGGGAGATCGTGTCACGCCTGGACAGCGCTCTGGCCGCCGCCCTGCGCGAGGCAGTCTAGAAGGGCGTTGCGCGGCAGGCGCCAGCCCGGCCAGCCGTGGGCGGTCCTGTCAGCCCTTCTTCCAGGCGATGACCTCGGCCTGCTGCTCGCCCAGGCCGGCGATGCCCAGGCGCAGGCTGTCGCCCGCCTTCAGGAAGCGCTGCGGCTTGCGGCCCTGGCCCACGCCGGGCGGGGTGCCGGTGGCGATGATGTCGCCCGGCTCCAGCGTCATGAAGCGCGACAGGTAGCTGACGATCTGCGCCACCGTGAAGATCATGGTGGCGGTGCTACCGGTCTGCATGCGCTTGCCGTTCAGTTCCAGGTACAGGTCCAGCTGCTGCACGTCGTAGATGTCGTCCGGCGTCACCAGCCAGGGACCGACCGGGCCGAAGGTGTCGCAGCCCTTGCCCTTGTCCCATTGCGGTCCGCGCTCCAGCTGGTAGGAGCGCTCGGAGACGTCGTTGACCACCGTGTAGCCGGCCACGTACTGGAGGGCATCCTCCTCGCTGACGTACTGCGCGCGGGTGCCGATCACCACGCCCAGCTCCACTTCCCAGTCGGTTTTCTTGGAGCCTTGCGGCAGCATGATGGGATCGTCCGGGCCGTTCAGCGAGCTGGTGGCCTTCATGAACACGATGGGTTCCTTGGGTATCGGCATGTTAGATTCGGCCGCGTGGTCGGAGTAATTCAGGCCGATGCCGATGAATTTGCCAACCCCGGACAGCGGCACGCCGAAGCGTGGATTGCCGCGCACCAGCGGCAGCTCGGCGTGCGGAATCTTCGCCAGCTTGCGCAGGGCCTTGGGCGCCAGCTGTTCGGGACCGATGTCGGCGATCACGCCGGACAGGTCGCGCAAGCGGCCTTCTTCATCGATCAGGCCTGGTTTCTCTTTGCCGGGACGGCCATAGCGCACGAGTCTCATACTGCTCCTTCGGTTACCTTGAAAATCCCGATTGTAACCGAGGGCCCGGACGGCTTCAGGCGTAGCGCCCCTGCCGCAGCCATTTGTTGGCGATGATCTTGGTGCCCTTTATCACCGGGCTGCCGCCGTGCAGGGTGCGGGCGTCGGGCTGGTGGTCGCTGTCCGTGTTGAGGAAGAACAAGGCGTTGCCCTTGCGCGGATAGACTTCCAGCCCGAGCTGCGGGAACAGCGTGCCGCCGCCCTGCTCCACGTCGCTGAGATACAGGATGAAGGTCGCCAGACGCTGGCCGCCGCGCTGCAAATGGCCGCGATGGCCGGGCGTGTCGGGATTGAGCCAGTCGTAGTGCGGACGGTATTCCTGGGTGGGACCGTACTTCTGCAGCTGGAACGGTTCGCCGCATTCGGCCGGCCAGTTGGCCAGCGCCGCCAGGCGCTGTTCGATGCGCTCGGCCACCTCCGCTTCGCCGCGCGAGATAAAAGCCATCTCGCTGGTGCGGCCCTCGTGCACCACGCTGGAGCCGTCGGCCTCGCCGGTCACGGTGGAGCGCGTGTAGCGGTCGCCGCAATGGGCCACGATGGCGTCGCACTCTTCCATGCTCAGCACATTGCCCAGCAGGATCACCTGCGGCTGGCGCAGCACGAACAGCAGCTCGACCTGGCGGTCCAGCGCCAGCACGGTGTTGGCGCTGGTGTCTATGCGCGGCACATCCTGCGGCGGCGCAAACAAGGGCATGGCGCCGGTGCGCAGGCGCACGCCCTCGGCGATGGCGGCGCGCGCCAGCGCCATGCTGTGCTGCCCCGCGCGCGCCATGCTGTTGGCCATTTCCAGGGGATTGCAGCCGCGCGCCAGGTTGTCCGTGATCCAGTCGCGCCACTCCTGGGGCAGCGCGCCAAATGCCGAGTGAGAGTCAGTCATCGCATGGTCCGGTAGGGGAACATGCGGCCTATTCTACCGGATCGTCTCCTGTCTCTGACGCAGCAAATAGTGCGCCAGGCCGGGCAGCTGCAGCAGCGCGCACAGGCCGAACGCCAGCTGGTAGGCCTGGGCCGGATAGTGGTTGCCCGGTGAGGGCCGCCAGCATTCCAGCACCTGGCCGAAGCCCGCCTGCACGGCGAATGCGCCGGCGAAGATCAGCAGGTTCAGACAGGTGGAGGCGCGTCCCGTCATTTCCTTCGGCATGCCCTGGGCCACGATGGCGTACTCGATGCCGGTAATGGTGCCCAGCAGCGTGAACAGCACCGACAGCAGCCCGGCGCCGGGGGCTAGGCCTCCCATCATGGCCAGTTGGACCGCCACGAACAAGGCGATGCCCACGGCTGCCACCCGCATGGCCGGTATGCCCCGGCGCGCCGCCCGCTCCGTCAGCATGCCGACCGCGATGGCGCCGAAGATGATGGCCGCCATGCCCAGGTACAGCAGATAGGCCACCTGCGGTTCGCTGTAGCCGCCCACGTCGCTCAGCCAGCGCCCCAGCCACAGGCCCTGCAGGCCAAAAAACACGGCGTGCGCCGGCAGCACCAGCAACGCCGCGCGGCGGAACACGGGATGGCGGTAGACCTCCACCAGTCCGGCCCAGGTCACCGGCAGCGGTTCGCGCCGCGGCGAGGCCGGGGTCAGCGCACGTATCAGCAAGGCGGCGGCGGCGGTGGCCACGGCCAGCGCCACGAACAGGCCGCGCCAGTCGGTGTGCTGCAGCGCCGCCTGCACCGGCAGGGTGGCGCTGGCCGAACCCAGGCCACCGGCCGCGATCAGGTAGCCGTGCATGGACGGCAGCCGCGCCGGCGCGATCCAGGTCGACAGCGCTTTCACGGCCGACATGAAGCAGCCGCCCAGGCCCAGGCCCATGATGGCGCGTGCACATACCAGCTCGGCGAAGCTGCGGCCGCCGGAAAAGGCCAGCGCGCCCACCGCCGCCACCAGCAGCAGGGATAGCTGCACCGTGCGCGGTCCCCAGCGGTCCAGCGACAGCCCGACCGGCAGCTGGGCCACGGCGAAGGCCAGGAAGAAGGCGCTGGTCAGCAGGCCCAGCTCGCCGGGCGTCAGGGCCAGCGCCGCCGTCAGCTGCGGCGCCAGCACCGCGTTCACGCTGCGCACCAGGGTGGACAGGTAGTGGCCCAAGGCATAGGGCAGGAACACCAGCAGGAACAAGGCCGTGCCGGACAGGGGCCGCGCCGCGGGGGAGGCCAGCGGCGGCAGCGATTCAGCATTGCGGGGCGCCATGGCGTCACCTAGGCCGCATTGCCGTGCGAGGCGCAGTGGGCGGCGGCGGCCTGGCGCGCCGGCAGCAGCGGGATCACCTTGCCGCGCGGTGCTACGCCATGGTCGGCCGGCGCCTGGAGGCTGCCGCCCTCGCGCTCGAAGAAGAACTCCCGCTGCCCGAAAGCCGGCTTGAGGTCGTCCAGCCAGGCCGCCTGCTCGTCGTAGCGGGCGTAGAAGGGACGCCGCACCCAGTCCGGATTGCGGGCCTGCAGGAACTGCAGGGCGAACACCTTTTCGCCGTGGATCTCGGTCACGCCGTCTATCATCACCTTGCCCGGGAAGGCGCTCATGGATGGGCCGCGCACGGTGCGCGCCAGGCCGGACACCATCTGGTAAGCCTCCTTGAATACCTGGTGGGCGCGCGCCAGCGGCAGGCGGAAATATTCATGCGGGCCGGTGTCGCGCTCGACGAACATGTAGTAAGGGATGGCGCCCAGGCGCACCCCGGTCTGCCACAGCTCGGCCCAGCTGCGCGGGTCTTCGTTGATGTGGCGTATCAGCGGCCCCTGCATGCGCAAGGTGGCGCCGCTGCCGACGATACGCTGCACGGCGCGCTGGGCAATCTCGGGGCGCAGCTCGGCGGCGTGGTTGTAGTGTCCCATCACGGCCAGGTTCTTGCCGCTGGCGACCACCTTCCCGAACAAGCGCAGCAGGTCGTCGGCGTCGCGGTCGGTGACGAAGCGCTGCGGCCAGTAGGCCACCGACTTGGTGCCCAGGCGGATGTTCTGGATGTGGGCCAGCTCCGGCGCCAGCAGCGGCTCGATGAAGGCCGCCAGCGAGCGCGTGTTCATGATCAGCGGATCGCCGCCGGTAATGAGCACATCGGTCACTTCGGTGTGCTGCTTGAGGTAGGCGGCCAGCTGGCTGGTCTCGCTGGCGTCGAACTTGAGCTCCTCCATGCCGACGAACTGCGGCCAGCGGAAGCAGAAGGTGCAATAGGCGTGGCAGGTCTGGCCCGAGCTGGGGAAGAACAGCACGGTCTCCTTGTACTTGTGCTGCAGGCCGGGCAGCGGGACGCCGTCCAGCTGCGGCACGTTATGGGTCAGCTGGCCGGCCGGGTGGGGATTCATGTGCAGGCGGATGCGCCGCACCAGCTGCTGCAGGGCCTCGGGATCGGGCCGCTCCAGCACCAGATGGCGCAGAGCGGCATAGTCGTCCGGGCGCAGCATGTCGCGGTGCGGGAAGGTCAGGCGGAAGATCGGATCGTCTGGGATGTTGCCCCACTCTATAAGGCGTTCCAGCACATACTCATTGACGCGGAACGGCAGCACATGGGACACCACCTGCACCGCTTCCTGCAGCTCGGGCGGCATCCAGGCCCATTGGCGCGCCTGGCTGATGGTTTGACGGGTGTAGGGCTTGAACTTGACGGCCTGCGCGGCCAGCGGGGTGACGGTGGACATGGTGGACTCCTCGGTGGGTTGGATGGTGAGTCCATGCTAGGCCCCTCGCCACCTGTCGAATTGCCCAAAATCAAGTGACTCAGGGAAAGATTTCTTTTAAGAATAAGTCCTTGATGCAACAACATGCCGGGGCCTCGCGTGGCCGCCAGCTCTTGCGTTTGCTCAATTTCCTTTGGGCATGGACGTCGTACAGTGGACCATCTTCCCTCCCGACAAGGATCTATCATGAATGCTCAACGCCCGCTTGCGGTCGCCCTGCTCAGCCTGGCCGCATTGGCCACCACGGCCATGGCCGGCGCCGCCGAACCGACAGAGAAGGACGCCATCGCCATGGCCGAACGCGGCGCCGCCTACATCAAGGCGCACGGCAAGGACGAGATGATGAAGAAGCTCAGCGCCAAGGACCCGGAATTCGTGCAGGGTTCGCTGTACGTGGACATGCGCGACATCAACACCGGCATCGTGCTGGCCCACCCCATCAACCCCTCCATCGTCGGCAAGGACCTGACCGACGTGCCGGACGCCAGCGGCAAGCGCTACCGCCGCGACATCATCGAACTGGCCGCGAAGAAGGGCCACGGCTGGGTAGACTACCAGTACAAGAATCCCACCAGCGGCAAGATCGAGCCCAAGACCACCTATATCCTGCGGGTGGGCGACGTGGTGCTGGAAGCCGGCATTTACAAGAAGTAGCGCCATGCTGAGCAAACTCCGTATCGGTCCCAAGCTGCTGCTGGCGCCCGGCCTGGTGCTGCTGCTGTTGATGCTGACCGCCGCCGGCGCCTACTACGGCATGGTGCGCCAGAACGCCACCCTGGAAAACATGGTGCAGGTGCGCGCCACGCGCCTGCAGCTGGCGGCCGACCTGGCCGGCGACGCGCGCCACGCCCATGCCCACATCTACCAGCTGCTGGCCTGGGTCAACGGCAGCTTCGCCCAGGAGCGGCTGGATGAGCTGGCCGCCCGTATCCGCCAGCGCCACGCGGCGCTGGACACGCGTTTGCGCGAGCTGTCGCGCCTGGCCGCGCACGATCCCGCCGAGCGCCGCATCGCCGACGCCGCCCTGCCGCTGCTGGCGGCCTACCGCCAGGCGGTGGCGCAGACCATGGAGATGGCGCAGGCCGACCAGTCCATCGCCACCAACTTCATGCAGCGCGCCGAGCAGCAATTCGGCCTGCTCAACAGCCAGCTGGCGGCGCTGCAGGCGCTGGAGCAACGGCTCAGCGCCCAGGCCCACGCCGCCGCCAAGGCCGAGTTCCAGTCGCTGGGGGTGAGCATGGGGGTGCTGGTGTTGCTGTCGGTGGCGCTGTCGCTGCTGGTGTCGATGGCGGTGCGCTCCGGCATGCTGCGCGACATACGCGGCATCGCCGAGGTGGTGCAGGAGCTGGCGGCCGGCCGCCTGGGCCGGCGCGGCGGCCAGCAGGGGCGCGACGAGATCGCCGACACCTCGCGGCTGCTGGACCAGTCCATGGCGACGCTGACGCAAACCCTGCGGGCGGTGCTGCAATCGGTGCGTTCCATCGACGTGGCGGCGCGCGAAATCGCCAGCGGCAACATGGACCTGTCGACCCGCACCGAGATGCAGGCCAGCTCGCTGGAGCAGACCGCAGGCGCCATGGCCACCCTGACCCAGGCGGTGCAGGAGAACGCCGGCCACGCGCGCCAGGCCTGCACCCTGGCAGCCGACGCGGCGGCCCTGGCCCAGCGCGGCGGCGCCGCCGTTGGCCAGGCGGTGCAGACCATGGAATCGATACGGGACAGCTCGCGCCAGATCGTGGACATCATCAGCGTCATCGACGGCATCTCGTTCCAGACCAATATCCTGGCCTTGAACGCGGCCGTGGAGGCGGCCCGCGCCGGCGAGCAGGGTCGCGGCTTCGCGGTGGTGGCGGCCGAGGTGCGCACCCTGGCGCAGCGCTCGGCGGCGGCCGCCAAGGAAATCAAGATCCTGATCGACGCCAACGTGGCCACCATCGCCAGCGGCAGCAGCTCGGTGCAGCAGGCCGGCGGCAGCATGGACGATATCGTGGCGGCGGTGCGCCAGGTGAACGAGATCATCGCGCGCATCAGCCAGGCCAGCGCCGAGCAGGCCCAGGGCATCGCGGAAGTCAACCAGGCGGTCGGCCAGATGGACGATGCGACCCAGCAGAACGCGGCGCTGGTGGAGCAGGCGGCGGCGGCGGCGGCCAGCCTGCAGGAGCAGACCGTGCATCTGTCGCAGGCGGTGGCGGTGTTCCGATTCGAGGGCGAGGAAGCGCCGCCACCGCCGCAGCGCGCGGCGCCGCCCGCCTTGACCGATGGCCGCCCGGAACGGCGGGCGCCGGACAGCCCGCTGCGCGGCCGGCGCCCCGTATTGCCGCCTGATGCGCGGCCGGCCCAGAAGCGGGCTTAGCACCGGTTCCAGCAAGACCAGGCCCCCTGGCCGTGCAAGACACCGTGTTCGTCAGGCCTCCCCGCCCCGCTGCCTTGCCGGTCAGCGGAACGGCCGGCTCAGGTAACGCGAGCCGGCCAGCCCGAAGCGCCACGGCAACTCCACCGCCTTGGATATCCCGATGCGCGGCCCGGCCACCACCTCCAGCGGCTGGTCCGGGTCGCGCGCCAGCAGCTCGAACGGCGGCGCATCCAGGGGCAGGTTGTTGTGCTCGCGCGTCACGCCCAGCGCCTGGCACAGCCGCCCCGGCCCGGAACACAGCAGGCGCACATCCTCCATGGCGCGCCGCTCGCGCATGCGGTCCAGTCCCAGCAGCGGTTCGATGGCGCGCAGCAGCACGCCGGCGCCATGCCCCTCCTCGCGGCACACGAAATTGAGGCACCAGTGCAATCCATGCGAACGGTAGACATAGCTGCGCGCCGGCGGCCCGAACATGGAGAAATTGCGCGCCGTCATGCCGCCGTAGCAATGCGATGCCGGATCGCTGCGGTCATAGGCCTCGACCTCGACGATACGGCCGCCCACGCCGTTGAACAACAGCACGGCGCCCACCAGTTGCGGCGCCACCTCGTGCGCGGACGCGCTAAAATCGATGCCAGCCAATATCGTCATGCAAACATTGTAGCGACGAATGGAAAAGCCAGCTTGGCGTGCCGTACACGGTCCAAAAAAAGTGCTCCACGGAACGACTTTAAGCGATACTTAAGCGATAATGAGAGGTTCCAGTCCAGCATGTGCGGCGCGACTGGTTTATAGTGCATATGCCCGCGCCTATCCCGGTAATCAAGATGACAACAGCAGCAAGCCCAGCCATGCCCGCAGCCAACCAGGTGGAAGACGCCCTGATGCGTTCCATCCGTATTCCGCCGCGGCCCAGCCTGCTGGTCGACCTGCAGCGCGAGCTGGCCAAGGAAGACCCGTCGCCGCGCATCATTGCCCGCATCATCGGCAACGACGTCGGCATGTCCGGCGCCCTGCTCAAGCTGGCCAACTCGCCTTTCTTCGGCGCCGCGCGCAAGGCCAAGTCGGTGGAGCAGGCCATCAATTTCCTCGGCATCAACCAGTGCGCCGCCCTGCTCACCGGCCTGCTGGCGCGCCAGGCCATGGAGGGCAGCGGCCGCGACCTGTCGCTGTTCTGGGAATTGTCGGCGCGGCGCGCCCAGGCCCTGGTATTCACCTCGCGCAAGCTGCGCATCGCCCCGCCCGACATCGCCCACACCTTCGGCCTGTTCTGCGACATCGGCGTGCCGCTGCTGCTAGACCGCTTCCCCGACTACGACGCCACCTACAACGCCTGCTGCGACGAAGCAGAGCGTCCGTTCACTGCGCTGGAGGATGAACGGTACAGTACCAACCACGCCGCCATCGGCTGTCTGCTGGCGCGCAACTGGGGACTGTCGCCGGACGTGTCCTGGGCCATCCTGCACCATCACGACTACCGCGTGCTGAGCGACCCCGATACGGACGACGCGATCCGCTCGCTGGTGGCGTTGTCGCTGCTGGCCGAGAAAGGCATACAGCGCTACCATGGCCGCCGCATGTCCATGGAATGGGAAAAAGGCGGCGATCTGGCCTGCCAGCACCTGGGCCTGGACCAGGACGAGACCGAGGACTTGCTGGAAGAGCTGCACGAAGCCTTCCATACTGAACGGTAATCCGTCCACGCTGTACCCTGCGGGGCCGCGCGTGCAGGACACGCGCCGTCCCCTTTTCATCAATCCGAAACACACCGCAACCATGCCCAAGAACAAGCGCCCCGTGCCCCGCAAATCCGCCAACTCGCCCGAAGTACGCGATGAGGAAAACGCCCGCCTGCTGGCCGAGCTGGCGCTGGACCTGGCCGAAAAGGACCAGTACGAGGAACTGAGCGAGGAGATGCAGCAGAAGGACCTGGACTTCCAGCGCCTGGTGCGCAAGCTGCTCAACCAGAAAAAGGACGAGGTGCTGTACGGCGCCATCGAGCATGCCCGCTACGACGACCTGGGCGCCTACGCCTACCTGCGCGAACAGCTGCAGGAAGCCTCCGGCACCGTGATCCTGCGCCGCGAGGGCGCGCCCGAGATGGAGATCAACGCCTTCGCCATTCCCCTGTTCGTCCACAGCACGGGCGGACTGGACCCGGCCCGCGACTTCCAGGATCCGGACGCCTACGACGCCCTGGTGGACAGCATCGTGCAGGCCGGCCTGGAGGGCCCCAAGGCCAAGGTGGTGCTGGTCGGCCACGCCTACGACCTGGCCGAGATGGACCGCATCACCTACAGCGGCCTGCACGCCATGGTGCACGACGCGGCGCGTTCGCTGACCGAGAAAAAACTGGCGGCGGCGCCGGCCCTGGAGCGCAGCATCTCGGGCTGGGGCCCGGGCGGCTTCGCAGCGGACGAGGCGGCGCTGGAACTGCGCTTCCTGGTCGGCTTCGCCCTCAAGCGCAGCGACGATCCGTTCTACAAGGTGCCGTCCAGCCCGGCCAAGGCCGATGCCTATTTCGAGCAGCGCCTGCAGCGCTTCCAGAAGTGGACCGGACAGTACGCGCCGCTGGTGCAGCGCTGCCTGGGCCTGGCCGAGGGCCGCGTCAGCTTCCTGTACCAGGACCTGTTCTTCAGCGCCAAGGATACCGCGCTGGGCGAATACGCCGTGCTGCAGCTGCTGTCGGCCCTGAACCAGGGGCTGGCCGCGGCCGGCGTGGAGGCGGCCGCGGCCAGCGCCGTCATCGTCCCGGTGCAGGAAGGCGGCCAGCTGGCGCTGCGGGTGCTGCTGCAGGCCGGCGGCGCCACCCTGGCCAGCGCCGACAAGCCGCTCGATATCGCGGCCGACATCCAGGAAGAAATCGAAGACCTGGCCGACGCACTGGAAAGCCTGGGCCTGGGCCAGTTGTGCGTTGCGGAAGACCTGGACGCCGATGGCCAGCCGGTGGCGGTCCATCCCATGCCGCCCCATTGAGCAGGCAAGCGCGGCCACGTTCGCGCTGCACTGCGGTTTGACAGCCGCCCCTCTCCCGACCATACTTTATTTAACGCGGCCGCCAGTGCCGCGGCGGGCCGGGGAGACGGAAATGAAATACCTGCTATTGCTTGCCGCCCTGCTGTGCGGCTGCGCCAGCCAGCCGGCCCGGGACACGCCGGCCGCCGGGCTGTTCGAGGACCAGCGCTTCCAGCCGGCCAGCGGCGAGCTGGGCGCGGCCCGGATCTTCGCGCTCAGTCCCGAGATGAAGCGCTACCTCAAGGAAGACATCCTGCAGAACATGCACGGCAAGGATGCGCGCCATGCCCTGTTCGACGCCCTGTACCGCAAGGGCGCGCTCAAGCTGGACTATGACGCCGCCGTCACCCGCAACGCCGCCGAAACCTTCGAGGCGCGCATGGGCAATTGCATGTCGCTGGCCATCATGACGGCCGCCATGGCGCGCGAGCTGGGCCTGACGGTGCAATTCCAGCGCGTGCTGACGGAGGACAGCTGGAGCCGGGCCGGCGACCTGTATTTCAACAGCAACCACGTCAACCTGGTGCTGGGCCGGCCCCAGCGCGATTCCAGGTATGGCTACGACGCCGACCAGTACCTGGTGGTGGATTTCATCCCCGCCTCCGAGCAGGCCCGGATGCGGGCCCAGCCGGTGGAGGACAAAACCATTATTGCCATGTACATGAACAACCGCGCCGCCGAGTTCATGGTCGACGGCAAGCTGGACGAGGCCTACTGGTGGGCGCGCCAGGCCATCGTGGCCGATCCCGCCTTCGTCAACGCCTACAACACCCTGGGCGTGATCTACCGCCGCCACGGCGAGCTGGATGCGGCGGAGCGTGCCCTGCGCCTGGCCCTCAAGCAAGCGCCCGAGAACACCATCTTCCTGTTCAACCTGGCCCAGACCCTGGAGCAGGCCGGACGGCTGCCGGAAGCGCAGTCCGTGCGCGAGCTGCTGGCCCGCATCGAGCCCTATCCGCCGTTTTACTTCTACAAGCTGGGCCAGCAGGCCATGGAACGCCAGGACTACGCCGAGGCGCGCCGTTTGTTCCTGCGCGAACTGGAGCGCTCGCCCTACTACCATGAATTCCACTTCGCCCTGGCCAGCGCCGCCCTACAGCTGGGCAATTACAAGGAAGCGGACCAGCACATGAAGCAGGCCCTGGAAAACAGCACCACCCCGGGCGAGCGCCTGCTGTATGCGGGCAAGCTGGACCGGCTGCGGGCCTACGAATCGCATACTGTTCTACGTCAATAAACCGTAATAATTCCAGACTTGCCATACTTTCCCATTGGTATAATTTCATGGAATGCAATGTCCATTCCCACAAGGAGAAAGTATGGCGAAGTTCGTAGCACGCAAGCTGGCCGGCGCCGTCGCGCTGGCCCTGCTGTCCCTGGGCGCATCGGCCCAGCAGGCGGCCCCGACCAACAAGGCCGCCCCGGCATCCAAGGCGGCCGCAGCGGCCGACATTCCCATCCCCGACATTCCCTACACCAAGTTCGTGCTGAAGAACGGCCTGACCCTGCTGGTGCACGAGGACCACAAGCTGCCGGTGGTGGCGGTCAATACCTGGTACCACGTGGGCTCCAAGAACGAGAAGCCGGGCAAGACCGGCTTCGCCCACCTGTTCGAGCACCTGATGTTCAGCGGCAGCGACAACTTCAACCGCACCTACATCAACGCCATGGAACGCATCGGTGCGACCAACCTGAACGGCACCACCAACAACGACCGCACAAACTACTTCCAGAACGTGCCCACCTCCATGCTGGACTACACCCTGTTCGCCGAAAGCGACCGCATGGGCCATCTGCTGGGTGTGCTGGACCAGAAGAAGCTGGACCTGCAGCGCGGCGTGGTGCAGAACGAGAAGCGCCAGGGCGAGAACCAGCCCTACGGCGTGGCGCGCCAGCTGCTGGTGGAAAACACCTGGCCGGCCGGCCACCCCTATTCCTGGACCGTGATCGGCTCCATGGCCGACCTGGACGCCGCTTCCATGAAAGACGTGCAGGATTGGTTCAAGACCAACTACGGCCCGAATAACGTGACCCTGGTGCTGGCCGGCGACATCACGCCGCAGCAGGCCCTGGAAAAGGTCGAGAAATACTATGGCGACATCCCGCCCGGCCCGCCGCTGGCCAAGCAGGAAGCCTGGGTCGCCAAGCGCAGCGGCACCCACCGCAGCACGGTGCAGGACCGCGTGCCGCAGGCGCGCACCTACCGGGTCTGGAACGTCCCCGGCGATAACACCAAGGAATCGGCGCTGCTGGATTTGGCCGCGCACGTGCTGGGCGGCGGCAAGAATTCGCGCCTGTACAAGCGCCTGGTGTACAAGGACCAGATCGCCACCAGCGCCAGCGCCTTCAACAGCTCCAACGAGATCGCCGGCCAGTTCATGCTGGTGCTCAACGCCCGTCCGGGCGGCGATGCGGCCAAGGTGGAACAGGCGGCGGCCGAGGAGCTGGGCAAGCTGCTCAAGGATGGCATCACGGCGTCCGAACTGCAGCTGGCCAAGACCTCCATCCTGGCCCAGTTCGCCCGCATCACGGAGCACGTGGGCGGCTTTGGCGGCAAGAGCGACCTGCTGGCCCAATGCACCACCTTCACCGGCAATCCCGACTGCTACAAGGATTACCTGAAGTGGATCAAGGAAGCCACGCCGGCCAGCGTCAAGCAGGCCGCCGACGCCTGGCTCAGCGATGGCGACTATGTGCTCAACGTGCTGCCCTACCCGCCCGCGCTGGCGGCCGGCCCGAACAAGCTGGACCGCAGCAAGGAACCGGCCCTGGGCCAGGCTGAAAAGCTCAACCTGCCGCCCATGCAGAAAGCCACCCTGTCCAACGGCCTGAAAGTGGTGGTGGTGGAGCGCCACGGCGCGCCGGTGGTCAACATCAGCACCCTGATCGATGGCGGCTTTGCTTCCGACACGGCGGACAAGGCCGGCCTGGCGCGCCTCTCGCTGCGCATGCTGGAGGAAGGCACGCCGCGCCGCGACTCGCTGCGCATCGGCGAGGACTTCGAGGCGCTGGGCGCCCAGTTCAGCACCGGCATGAGCCTGGACGGCAGCAGCGTCAACCTGAACGCGCTCAAGGCCACCCTGCCGCAGGCGCTGGACGTGTATGCCGACGTGCTGCTGCATCCTTCCTTCCCCGAGAAGGAATTCACCCGCCTGCAGAAGGACCGCCTGGCCGAAATCCAGCGCGAGAAGGCCGCGCCGCCGTCGCTGGTGAACCGGGTCATGCCGGGGCTGCTGTACGGCGCCGGCCACGCCTACTCGCTGCCGTGGAGCGGCAGCGGCACCGAGGCCGCCGTCGCCAAGCTGACCCGCGAGGACGCGGTCAAGTATTACCAGTCCTGGTTCAAGCCCAACAACGCCACCGTGCTGGTGGTGGGCGACACCACCCTGGCCGAGATCGTGCCGCAGCTGGAGAAGGCGCTGGGCGGCTGGAAGCCGGGCGAGACGCCGGTCAAGAACGTGGCCGAGGTGGCGCAGCCGGCCAAGCCGGTGGTGTACCTGATCGACCGTCCGGGCGCGCAGCAAAGCGTGATCGCGGCGGCCCAGCTGGCGCCGCCGCGCAACTCGCCGGACGAGGTGCAGCTGGGCGTGGTCAACAATGTGTTTGGCGGCACCTTCAGCTCGCGCATCAACATGAATTTGCGCGAGGACAAGCACTGGTCGTATGGCGTCAATGCCGGCATCTCGCCGGCCCGGGGCCAGCGGCCCTACATGAGCCGCTCGCCGGTGCAGACCGACAAGACCAAGGAAGCGCTGCAGGAACTGGTGCGGGAGTACCGCAACATCGCCGGCGCCAAGCCCATCACTGCCGACGAACTGCTGGCGGCGCAGACCAACGAAGCCTTGTCGCTGCCGGGTTCGTATGAAGGCGTGGACCAGCTGGCGCGCGCCTACGCCAGCATCATCCAGTACAAGCTGCCGGAGGACTACTACAACAGCTATACCCAGAAGGTGATGTCGCTGACGCCGGAGCAGGCCAACGGCCTGGCCAAGCAATACATCCTGCCTGGCCAGCTGGTGTGGCTGGTGGTGGGCGACATGAGCAAGGTGGAAGCGGGCATCCGCGAGCTCAACCTGGGCGAAGTGCGCAAGCTCGACGCCGACGGCAAGCCGCTGCCCTAAGCGGCAGCAAAGCGCCCGCCCCGCCGCGCGGGGTGGGCGCATACCGCCTACTTGCGCCCAATCCAGTAACCGGGTCTCCGTCGTTGATGAGCAAAGGCTAATACCCTCAACTCCGTCGGACTAAACTCGTAAATGACGCTATATGGAAATTTACGTAGCACGTATTTCCGCCGCCGGCCACGAAAGGGGCTTCCAAGCTGAGGATGCATCAATATGATGTCGGCGACCCGCTTGAATTCCGCCAGCAAGTCCATCGCTGACTGTGGACTGTAGTATGCATGGTGGAACGCCGCAGCATCCTGCAGCTCGATCACCGCGGCCGGAGCAATGATCAGTCTCACTTCAACCTGGCGCGTATCAGGTCCAGCGCTTCGCTCAAGGCGAGGCCCTGCGTCGCCCCACTCTCCATGTCCGCACTACGTCGTTCGACTTCTGCGGCCAGTACATCATCATCCGAATGCCCTTCCAAGCTGGCAACCAGTAATTGCACCAGTTGTTCACGCCGCTCCGGATCAAGCGCCAAAGCTTCTGCGGCAAGTCGTTCAAATTGCTCCGCCATAGTTACCTCCGATGAGAATCTCGATCATACCCTGCAGGCTGCGAACAACTGAAAGGAAACCTGCCTGATTCGACTTTGGTCAAAACCAATAAGGCGATCCGAGCAAGCTATAGCCGGAAGCCGGCAATAAGCGCCTCACAGCGCTGCGACCAATCGGGTAAAGTGGCTTATATGCTGCGCGCTGCGTTCAAGACTTGCCACAGCCGCGCCTTTTCATCATAAGCCAGCGTATAAGCCGGGCTGCTCGACGGGAGTTGAAATATCTGGTAGCGCGATGCCGTTACGCCGAGTACCTTCAAGCCCAGTTTGGCTGCTGTGCCGCCATTGAAGGCGACCGCGCGGATGCCGGGGAAGCGCGCCAGGAGGCTCGGCAGGTCGTTGTCGTCGCGGTGGCGGATCGCGCTGTCCAGGCTGCCGGGGCGGTGGGCTTCGGCCACCACGTCCCACAGGCCCACGCCATGCGCCAGCAGCGTCTGCAGGCGCTGCGCGTAGGGCAGCGGCACCAGTGGCACGCCGATGACTTCCGACATCAAACGCCAGAATGCATTCTGCGGATTGCCATAGTACTCCTGCACCGCCAGCGACTTCTCGCCCGGCAGGCTGCCCAGCACCAGCAAACGGGTGCGCTCATCGACAACGGGATCAAAGCAGCGCTTGCGCGCAAGTTCCATGGACATGGCCGCATTGTAAGGCGCGCGCGGCGGCGGGTGTAGAATTTGCTGAACAAAAACAGGAGACACCATGCCCGCCACCCGCACCATCGACACCCTGCTGGACCAGTACCGCGACAGCCACCGCCATCCCACCAACGAGCTGATCCACTTCGTATGCGTGCCGCTGATTATGTTCACCCTGCTGGGCCTGCTGTGGGCCCTGCATCCGCTGGCCACGCTGGCCTTCTGCGCAGCCTCGCTGTGGTATTACCTGCGGCTGTCGCGCCCGTTCGCGTTGGGCATGGCCCTGATGACGGCCGTAATGCTGGTGCTGCTGGCGGCCGTGCCGCCGCAGGCCGTGCTGCCGCTGTCGCTGGTGATCTTCGTGCTGGCGTGGATAGGCCAGTTCATCGGCCACAAGATCGAGGGCAAGAAACCGTCGTTTTTCGACGACCTGCGCTTCCTGCTGGTGGGGCCGCTGTTCGTGCTGAGTTTCCTGTACCGCCGCCTGAAGCTGGCGTATTAAGCTAAGGCAGGCGCGGCATGACGATGGAGGCTGGCGCCAGCACCTCAGCCTGGTCGGCCAGCAACACTACCACGACGGTGGCCAGCACAACATAGCCGACCACGGTGGCGACCTTGAACTGTAAGGCGGTGCTCATTTCCTGCTCCCAACTTGGAATAACTTAGTTTTTCCATAATACTTATATTTTCAACAAAATACTCTAAATATCTGCCAAAACTGCGCTGCATCAAGGCTATTGTGTTGCGCCGCAACAAAAAGTGGAGGCTAGGAAATTCATGACGGAGGCCGGTATACTGCGCCGATGTCCTCTCCCCTCTTGTTCATCATAGCGAGCCTTATTTGGGGTTCCACCTTTTTCGCCATCACGTTGCAGCTCGGTGACATCGCGCCGGCCGTCTCGGTGGTGTACCGTTTCGCCCTGGCATCGGCGCTGCTGTTTGCCTGGTGCAAGCTGCATGGACGCAAGCTGATGCTGCCCTGGCGCGTACAGCGCTGGCTGATCCCGCAGGGAGCAGCGACCTTCTGCATCAGCTATATCTGCACCTACAACTCGGAGCAATACCTGGTGTCGGCCGTGGTGGCCGTGCTGTTCGCGCTGATGGTGTTCTGGACGCCGCTGTGCAGCCGCATCGCCTTCGGCACGCCGCTCACCTGGCGCATGCTGGGCGCGGGTATCGCCGCCACCGCCGGCGTGACGCTGCTGTTCTTCCATCCCATCCTGGCCTCGCTGGCCGAGCTGCGCGCAGGCGGCAACGGCCACTTCCTGCTGGGCCTGGGCCTGGCGCTGGCCGCCACCATCGCCAGCTCGGTCGGGAATGTATTCGTGGTCAAGGTGCGCGAGCAATCGTCCGATGTGCCGCTGACCATGGCCTGGGCCATGCTGTGGGGCACGCTGATGGTGGCGGTCTGGGCGCTCGCCAGCGGCGATCCATTCCGCCTGCCGCGGTCGCTGCCCTACTGGGGCGGACTGCTGTACCTGTCCGTGCTCGGCTCGGTGATCGCCTTTGCCGCCTATTTCACCCTGATCCACCGCATCAGCGCCCAGAAGGCCGTGTACATAGGCGTGGTGACGCCGGTGATCTCGGTGCTGCTGTCGATACAGCTGGAACACTTCCGTCCCGGCGCCCTGGAATGGGCCGGCATGATACTGTGCCTGGCCAGCGTGGCCTGGGCCCTGAGGTCCGACGCGCCGCCGGTTTCCGATGACTCCACACTGAAAGCCTCATGAGCTCACTGCATATCCGCCCCGCCCGTCCGGACGACGTGGCCGCCATCTACGGCATGATCCACGAACTGGCCGTGTTTGAAAAACTGGAACACATGATCAGCGGCACTCCGGCCATGCTGGAGCAGCAACTGTTCGGTCCGCACCCATCCTGCGAAGCCCTGATCGGCGAGGAGGACGGCGCACCGGTCGTGTTCTCCCTGTTCTTCCACAATTTTTCCACCTTCCTCTGCAAGAAGGGCCTGTACCTGGAAGACCTGTACGTCAAGCAATCCCACCGCGGCAAGGGCTATGGCAAGCAAATGCTGGAGGCGCTGGCCAGGCTGGCGGTGGAGCGCGATTGCGGGCGCTTCGAGTGGAGCGTGCTGGATTGGAACGAGAATGCGATCCGCTTCTACGAAGGCGTGGGCGCTTCAGTCCTGCCGGACTGGCGCATCTGCCGCGTCACCGGCGAGGCCTTGCAGAAATTGGCAGGGCAATAAAAAAAATCCCCCGGAACGTTGCCGTCCAGGGGGGAGAACCCGTTGTCAGTGGGAGGGGAGATTGAATCAACGGGATCCACTATAGCGAGGCGCGACCCGCATTTCCGCCCACTTTACAAATCCTTACCCGCGCGCCCGCAGCCCTTACACGGCTTTACAAAAAGCGATTTCCCCTTAACTTGTGTGTCCGGCCTGTTATTGATTTGGCGAAATTTTGGGGACTGCCCATCGCTCCAGCAGCTCGAACCCGGCCTGGGTCACCAGCGCCAGCACGGCGGCCGGAATGGCGCCGGCCAGCAGCATGCCGTGGTCGTTCAGGGCCAGGCCGATGGTGATGCGTTCGCCGTAACCGCCGGCGCCGATGAAGGCGGCGATGGTGGCGGTGCCGACGCAGGTCACAGCGGCGATCTTGACGCCGGCCAGTATCACGGGCAGCGCCAACGGCAGTTCCACGTGCAGCAGACGCTGGTGCGCGCGCAAGCCCAGCGCCTGCGCCGCCAGCCGTAATCCCTGCGGCAGCTGCAGCATGCCGGCGCAGGTGTTGCGTACTATGGGCAGCAGGGCGTACACGAACAGGGCCAGCAGCGCGGGCACGGCGCCTATGCGGCCCAGCAGCGGGATCAGCAGCGCCAGCAGGGCCAGCGAAGGCACGGTCTGCAGCACGCCTGCCACGGCCAGCACCGGCTGGCGTATGCGCGGTACATAGGCGGCCAGCACGCCAAGCGGTATCCCCACCGCACAGGCCAGCGCCACCGACAGCAGCACCAGGGTCAGGTGCTGGCGCGTCAGCGGCCACAGGTCGGGGGCGAACAGTTTCGCCCACAAGCCGCTGTGGGTGCCGGGGTTGGCAGGCCGGCCCGCCCCGGCGTCCGGATGCGACGTGGATGCGGTTGCGCCGCCGGGACGGCGGGCCAGCCAGTCCCGGGCGATGCGTGCGAAGGGCTGGCCGTCGATTTCGGCGGCGGCGTTCATGGCGATCATGTCGGCCGCGCTGATGCGCCCCTCGAGCGCGGCGATGGCGCGCCAGGCGGCGGGAAAGCGCCGCGTCACGTCCAGCCGGTACAGCAGCACGGCGTCGTAGCGCGGAAAATAGCCCTTGTCGTCCTCCAGCACGCGCAGGCCGTACTGTTTGATCTTGGCGTCGGTGGAATAGATGTCGATGACGTCGACCTGGCGCTGCACCAGCGCCTCGTAGGCGATGCCGTGGTCCAGGCCCGAAGGCTGCTGCGGCAGGCCGTATTGCCGCGCCAGCCCGGGCCAGCCATCCGCGCGGCCGATGAATTCATGGGACAGCCCGAAACGCAAAGCGCCCTGCCCCGCCAGCTGGCTCACGCTGTGCAGCCCGGCATCGCCGCGCATGGCCAGCGCATAGGTGTTGTTGAAACCCAGCGGCACCGCCATGCCCAGTCCCATGGCGGCCAGTTCGCGCAAGGTCTGCTCGCGCGGCGCCGCCTGCTGGTGCTTGAGGATTTCCAGTTCGATGGTACCTATATATTCCGGATAGACGTCGATCTTACCGGCCTGCAGGGCGCCCAGCACGATGGCGGTGTTGCCCAGTCCCTGCAGGTGCTCGGCCTGCGCATGCGGCGCCGCCGTCTGCAGGAGCAGCTCGCCCAGGATATAGGATTCAGTGAAGCGCTTGGAACCGATGCGCAGCGTGTCGGCATGCGCCAGCGCGCTCCAGCACAGGAGCACGGACAACAACAGCGCGCACAGCCGGCGCAGGAAGGTGGGATGGGGGAGCACGCCGCGAGAGGGAGACATGCCGCCAGCTTACCACCGAAGCCGGCACAGCGCGGACTGCGCCTCAGGCGGCGCGGGGATGCAGGACGCCGCCATGCACGGCGCCAACGCAGGGATTGAAACCGATGGCGTACGACAGGTCGGCCGGGCGGGCGATGCGCCACAGCGCCAGGTCGGCGCGCTTGCCCACCTCCAGGCTGCCGATGCTGTCCTGCCGCCCCAGCGCGCGGGCGGCGTGGATGGTGCAGCCGGCCAGCGCCTCCAGCGGCGTCAAGCGCCACAGGGTGCAGGCCATGTTCATGGCCAGCAGCAGCGAGGCCATGGGCGAGGTGCCGGGATTGCAGTCAGTGGCGACCGCCATGGGCACGCCGGCGGCGCGCAGCGCGGCCACCGGCGGCGGGGTGGTGTCGCGCAGGAAGTAGTAGGCGCCGGGCAGCAGCACCGCCACCGTGCCGGCGGCGGCCATGGCGTCCACCCCGGCCTGGGACAGGTGTTCCAGGTGGTCGGCCGACAGCCCGCCGTAGCGCGCCACCAGCTGCGCCCCGCCCTGGTCGGACAGCTGCTCGGCGTGCAGCTTGACTGGCAAGCCGTGGGCGCGGGCGGCGTCGAACAGCCGTGCCGTTTGCGCCGTGCTGAAGGCGATCCGTTCGCAGTAGGCGTCCACCGCATCGACCAGGCCCTCGGCCGCCAGCGGCGCCAGCATGGCGCACACGGCGTCCACGTACTCATCGGCGCGGCCCGCGTATTCGGGCGGCAGGGCGTGGGCGCCGAGAAAGGTGGTGGCGACACCGACCGGCAGTTCGCGGGCGATGCGGCGCGCCACGCGCAGCATCCTGGCCTCCGCCTCCAGCGTGAGGCCGTAGCCGGACTTGATCTCGATGGTGGTCACGCCCTCGGCCAGCAGGCTGCGCACGCGCGGCAGGCTTTGCGCCAGCAGCTCGTCCTCGCTGGCGGCGCGGGTGGCGCGCACGGTGGACATGATGCCGCCGCCGGCGCGGGCGATATCCTCGTAGCTGGCGCCGTTCAGGCGCGCCTCGAATTCGTCGCTGCGGTTGCCGGCGTGAACGATATGGCTGTGGCAGTCGACCAGGCCGGGCGTGATCCAGGCGCCGCCGCAGTCATGGCTGGTGCTGATGCGCGCCCCGGGCGGCAATTGCGCGCAGGGGCCGACCCAGGCGATGCGGCCGTCTTTCACGGCCAGGGCGCCGTCGCGGATGTCGCCGTAGCCGGCGGCCGTGGTGGCCGTGGTGTCCACGGCGGCCATGGTGTCCGCGGCGGCCATGGTGGCCAGGTGGGCGTTGAAGTACAGGATATCCCACTCCACCGTCATTGCTGCCTTTCGCCGCTGGAGACGATATCGACCACGAACACGGTGGCCAGCGGCGCCTCCAGCGTCCACTCGCCGTCGCCCAGCAGCACGGTATCGTAGCGCACCATGGCGATGCGTTCGCGCGCGCTGCCCAGGGTCAGGCTTTCGCCGTCGGCCAGGAACAGCAGGGTGGTGTCGCCGCGGCGGCGCACGGTCTCTCTGCCGCGCACCACGCATGGCGTGAGCCGGTGGCGGCAGCGGGCGCGCCGCGTCATCACGTTGAAATCGATGGTGGCCGTGCCATCGGCCAGGGTGGCGTGCACCGGCGTCTCGCCGGCGAATTCGATCAGCGGTTCGCTGGGGCTGAGCACGAAGCGCTCGTCGCCGAAATCGAGCAGCACGCCGTCGCCCTGCACCAGCGCCAGCGAACGGTCGATGCCGGGGAAGGAGGAAAACGGCCCGCTGTGGGCGATGGTGGCCAGGCTGACGCGCCAGTCGAAGGCATCCAGTCCCGCGCCGGGCGGCGCCGCCGCGATTTCCGTGGTGCTGCCGCCGCCATTCTTCCACGGCTTGGGATGCAGGCTTGCGTACTGGATCAGCTGGGTCATCGCAACTCCCTCAGTTCGGCCATGGTCTGCCGGAAGCGCGCGGCGATGGCGTCTTGCGCCGCATGCCGCCCGCCGCGTACTACCCACTGGCCGCAGACCATCACGTCACGCACCAGGTTGTCGTTGCCGCTGAAGATGAAGCTGCCGAGCACCTCGTCCAGCGCCAGTCCATACAGGTTCGGGTGGCCGTCGTCCAGCACCAGCAGGTCGGCGCGGCAGCCGGCCCGCAGCGCGCCCACCGGACGGCCCGCGGCCCGGGCGCCGCCGCGCAGCGCCGACTGCCACAGGAAGTCGCCCACGTTACGCTGCGCCGCCGACACCGCCACATTGCGGCGCTGCAGCCGCAGGCGCTGTCCGTATTCCAGCCAGCGCAGTTCTTCCACTGCGCTGTGCGACACATGGCTATCGCTGCCGATGCCGAAACTGCCGCCGGCTTCCAGGAAAGCCGGCAGTGGGAACAGGCCGTCGCCCAGGTTGGCCTCGGTGGTCGGGCACAATCCCGCCACGGCGCCGCTGCGGGCGATGCCACTCACCTCGTCCGGCAGCAGGTGGGTGGCATGCACCAGGCACCAGCGGCCATCCACCGGTAGCTGTTCCAGCAGCCACTGCACCGGGCGCCGTCCGCACCAGTCCAGCGCCTGCGCCACCTCGCCCTGCTGCTCGGCGATGTGGATGTGCACCGGACGCTGCGGCGGCAATCCTGCCAGCACTTCCCGTATCTGTTCCACCGACGCGGCGCGCAGCGAGTGCGGCGCCACGCCGACCTCGGTCTGGCCATCGCGCAAGCCTTCCAGTGCGTCCGCCACGGCCAGCACCTCCTGCGCATCCGTTTTAAACCTTAGCTGCTGCGGTTGCAAGGGCTTTTCGCCAAAGCCGGAATAACTATACAACACCGGCAGCAGGGTAAGGCCGATTCCGGCCAGGCGTGCGGCGGAGGCCACCCTGGCGGCGGTTTCGGCCGGGTTGGCGTAGAAAGCGCCATCCGGCTGGCGCTGGAGGTAATGGAATTCGCACACGCTGGTGTAGCCATGGCGCAGGCATTCGGAAAACAGCTGGGCCGCGATGGCTTCCATCTGTTCCGGGGTGATGCTGCGCGCCATGCGGTACATCAGCTCGCGCCAGGTCCAGAAGCTGTCCGGGCCGTCGCCGGCGCATTCGGTGCGGCCGGCCAGGGCGCGCTGGAAGCTGTGCGAGTGCAGGTTGACCATGCCGGGCAGCGCGTACTCCACCGTGGGCGTGGCGGCTCCCGGCTTGGCGCCTGGCGTAACGGCCGTCAGCGTGCCGCCGGCGTCCCATTCCAGCAGCACGTCCTGGCGCCAGCCCTCCGGCAGCAGCGCGTGGCGGGCCAGCAGCGCGTTCATGCCTGCGCCCAATCGGCGGCGGCCTGCAGCATGCGGCGCAGCGGTACGCGCACCTGGTTCGCCAGGTCCGCGCGGTAGGCGTAGGGCGCCGTCTCGTCCATGTAGGTGGACTGGCACATCTCCAGCTGGATGGCGTGCATGTGGTCAGCCGGACGGCCGTAATGGCGCGTGATGTGGCCGCCCTTGAAGCGGCCGTTGACGGCAATGCTGTAGCGGTCCTGGCCACGCACCTGATCCAGCACGGCCTCGCTCAGCGCCGGCGCGCAGCTGGCGCCGCCGGCGGTGCCGAAGTTCAGGTCGGGCAGCTTACCGTCGAAGAAGCGCGGCAGCACCGAGGCGATGGAGTGGGCGTCCCACAGCACGGCCTTGCCGTGCATGGCGCGCAGGCGGTCCAATTCGCCGCGCAGGCAGTCGTGGTAGGGCTGCCAGTACCGCCGCAAACGCTCTCGCACCTCGGCCGCATCGGGTGCCTGCCCTTGCAGGTACAGCGGTTCGCGGTGGAAGGTGTCGACCGGGCACAGGCCGGTGGTGTCCTGGCCCGGATACAGGCTGCTGTCCTCGGGCGGGCGGTTCAGGTCGATCACATAGCGCGACCAGCGCGCCGACAGCACCGAGGCGCCCAGCTCGCCGAGGAAATCGTACAGCCGCTCCAGGTGCCAGTCGGTATCCTGCCTGTCCAGCGCGGCGGGCGCCATGCGCGCGGCGATGTGGTCCGGGATGTCGGTGCCCACGTGCGGCATGGACACCAGCAGCGGTATCCTGCCCATCTTGAACTGATAGTCCATCACTCCCTCCGTCAGGGATGCAGCGGCGTGAACAAGTCCTTGCAATGCGCGCTCAGCTCGCCGGCCAGCACCATGCGCTTGGCGTGCTCGATATCGGGCGCGAAAAAGCGGTCGGCGTCGAAGAAGGGCACGCGCCGGCGCAGCTGTTCATGCACATGCTCCAGGTGCGGCGAGGTGGACAGCGGCCGGTGGAAGTCTATGCCCTGCGCCGCCGCCAGCAGTTCGATGCCGACGATGACGGCGGTATTGTGCGCCATATCGTCCAGGCGGCGCGCCGCGTAGGTGGCCATGCTGACGTGGTCCTCCTGGTTGGCGGAGGTCGGCAGGCTGTCCACGCTGGCCGGATGGGCCAGCGACTTGTTCTCGGAAGCCAGCGCGGCGGCCGTCACGTGGGCGATCATGAAGCCGGAATTGACGCCCGGCTCGCGCACCAGGAAGGGCGGCAGGCCGGACAGGGTGGCGTCGATCAGCAGCGCGATGCGGCGTTCGGCCAGGGCGCCGATTTCGGCGATGGCCAGGGCCAGGGTGTCGGCCGCGAAGGCCACCGGCTCGGCGTGGAAGTTGCCGCCCGAGACAATGGCAGGCAGGCCGCCCGCGCTGTCCGGGAAGATCAGCGGATTGTCGGTGACGGCGTTGGCCTCGATCAGCAGGGTGCGGGCGGCGTTGGCGATCAGGTCCCAGCAGGCGCCCATGACCTGCGGCTGGCAGCGCAGGCTGTAGGGATCCTGCACCCGTTCGTCGCCCACCAGGTGCGAGGCGCGGATGGCGCTGCCGCTGACCAGCTGGCGGTAGATGGCGGCGGCGGCGATCTGGCCCGGCTGGCCGCGCACGGCGTGCACGCGGGCGTCGAAGGGGGCGTCGCTGCCCTTGGCGGCGTCCAGCGACAGGGCGCCCGCCACCATGCCGGCTTCCAGCAGGCGTTCGGCCATGAACAGGCCGTGCAGCGCCAGCGCGGCCGAGACCTGGGTGCCGTTGATCAGCGCCAGCCCTTCCTTGGCGGCCAGGGTGACCGGCTCGATATGGGCGTTGCGCAGGGCCTCGGCGGCATCCTGCAGGGCGCCGCCGCGCACCCGCACCTGGCCTACGCCCATCACGGTCAGGGTCATGTGCGACAGCGGCGCCAGGTCGCCCGAGGCGCCCACCGAGCCCTTGGCCGGGATGGCCGGCATGATGCCGGCGTTGTACAGCGCCAGCAGGGTATCGATGATGATGCGGCGCACGCCGGAATAGCCGCGCGCCAGGCTGCCTATCTTCATCAGCATGATCAGGCGCACCACGGCGTCGGACAGCAGTTCGCCGGTGCCGACCGAGTGCGACAGGATCAGGTTGCGCTGCAGCTGTTCCAGCTTGTCGTCCGGGATGCGGGTCTTGGCCAGCAGGCCGAAGCCGGTGTTGATGCCGTAGGCGGCGTCGCCCTTGGCGACGATGGCCTGCACGGCGGCGGCCGAGGCGTCGATGGCGGCGTAGGCGTCGGCAGCCAGGTCGAGGCGGCCCTGGGCGGACCACACGCCGCGCAGGTCGGCCAGGGTCAGCGCGCCGGGTTTCAGGATCAGGAGGTGGGGAGAGCTCATGGGTTATTCACCATAGGGAGGTTGAGGCCGTTACGCTGGGCGCAGGCGATGGCGGATTCGTAGCCGGCGTCGGCATGGCGCATCACGCCCGAGCCGCTGTCGTTGACCAGCACGCGGGCCAGGCGGCGCGCGGCGGCCTCGCTGCCGTCTGCCACGATCACCACGCCCGCGTGCTGCGAGTATCCCATGCCGACCCCGCCGCCATGGTGCAGCGAGACCCAGGTGGCGCCGCCGGCCGTGTTCAGCAGGGCGTTCAGCAGCGGCCAGTCGGAAACGGCGTCGGTGCCGTCCTTCATGCTTTCCGTCTCGCGATTGGGGCTGGCGACGGAGCCGGTGTCCAGGTGGTCGCGGCCGATCACGATGGGCGCCTTCAGTTGGCCCGTGCGTACCATCTCGTTGAAGGCCAGGCCGGCCAGATGGCGTTCGCCCAGGCCCAGCCAGCAGATGCGCGCCGGCAGCCCCTGGAAGGCGATGCGCTCGCGCGCCATGTCCAGCCAGCGGTGCACTTGCGCGTGGTGCGGGAACAGTTGCTTGATCCTGGCGTCGGTCTTGTAGATATCCTCCGGGTCGCCGGACAGCGCCACCCAGCGGAACGGGCCGCGTCCCTCGCAGAACTGCGGCCGGATGTAGGCCGGCACGAAGCCGGGGAAATCGAAGGCGTTCTTCACGCCCTGGTCGTACGCCACCTGGCGGATGTTGTTGCCATAGTCGACCACCTTGGCGCCCAGCTGCTGGAAGTCCAGCATGGCTTGCACGTGCACGGCGCAGGAGCGCGCGGCGGCGGCGGTCAGCTCCGCGTGGCGGCCGGCGTCCTGCTGCGCGGCCTTCCACTGCCCGACGGTCCAGCCCAGCGGCAAGTAGCCGTTGACCAGGTCGTGGGCCGAGGTCTGGTCGGTCACCAGGTCGGGGATCAGGCCGCCGGCGCGGGCCCGCTCGACCAGCTGCGGCAGGAGCTCGGCCGCGTTGCCCAGGAGGCCTATGGAAATGGCGTCGCCGCGCTCCTTGTGTTCGCGCACCATGGCCAGGGCCTGGTCGATGTCGGCGGCTTGCTTGTCGAGGTAGCGGGTGCGCAGGCGGAAGTCGATGCTGCTCTGCTGGCACTCGATGGTGAGCGACACCGCGCCGGCCATGGTGGCGGCCAGCGGCTGGGCGCCGCCCATGCCGCCCAGGCCGGCGGTCAGCACCCAGCGGCCTTTCAGGTCGCCGCCGAAATGCTGGCGGCCCGCTTCGGCGAAGGTCTCGTAGGTGCCCTGGACGATGCCCTGGGTGCCGATATAGATCCAGCTGCCGGCCGTCATCTGGCCGTACATGAACAGGCCCTTGCGGTCCAGCTCATTGAAGTGTTCCCAGTTGGCCCACTTGGGCACCAGGTTGGAATTGGCGATCAGGACGCGCGGCGCGTCGGCATGGGTCTGGAACACGCCGACCGGCTTGCCGGACTGGATGAGCAGGGTCTGGTCCTCCTCCAGCTCGCGCAGCGAGGCCAGGATCTGGTCGTAGCAGGCCCAGTTGCGGGCGGCGCGGCCTATGCCGCCGTACACCACCAGGTGAGCGGGGTTCTCGGCCACCTCGCGGTCCAGGTTGTTCTGGATCATGCGGTAGGCCGCCTCCGCGCCCCAGTTCTTGCAAGTGCGCTCGGCCCCGCGCGGCGCGCGTATCACGCGGCTGGCGTCGTAGCGGGGATCGCTGTCGGGATGGTTGACCGGGCTCATGATGGACTCCTGCCGTAGATGGGATGTCAACAGCATAGGTTGTCTATACAACCAAGTCAACCAGTTTTTTAGCGCTTTTTCAGCGGGCCATCCCTCACCATTATTTCTTGTAGACCTGCTGGCCCGCCACCCAGGTTTGCAGCACCGTTGTCTTGCCGATCTCGCTGGCGGGGATCTTGAACAGGTCCTGGTCGATGATGATGAAGTCGGCCCACTTGCCCGGTTCCAGGCTGCCCAGCACGTTTTCCTGGTGGGCGGCGTAGGCGGCGTCCAGGGTGAAGCAGCGCAGGGCTTCGGTCAGGGTCATGGCCTGGTTCTTGTACCAGCCGCCGTCCGGCACGCCGGCGTTGTTCTGGCGCGTGACGGCCGCGTGCAAGCCCTCGAAGGGATTGGGCGATTCGATAGGGAAGTCGGAGCCGCACGCGATCCTGGAGCCTTGCTGGAGGAAGGTGCGCCAGGCATAGGCGCCCTTGATGCGCTCGTGGCCCACGCGCTGCTCGGCCATGTTCTGGTCCGAGGTCGCATGGGTGGGCTGCATGGACGGAATCACGCCCAGCTGCTTGAAGCGGGGGATGTCGGCCAGCGCCACCACTTGCGCATGCTCGATGCGGTGCCGCAGCGCCACGTTGCGGTACTGCGGGATCAGCTTCTGGTAGGCGTCCAGGATCTGGCGGTTGCCGGCGTCGCCGATGGCGTGCACGTTGACCTGGTAGCCCGCTGTCATGGCCTTGCCCATCTTGGCCAGCATTTCCTCATTGGGGTAGAACAGCAGGCCGCGAGTCGAGGGCATGTCGCTGTAGGGCGCCAGCAATGCGGCGCCACGGCTGCCCAGCGCGCCGTCCGAGTACAGCTTGACGGCCGCCAGCGCATAGCGGTCGCCGGCGTAGGAGGCCAGCGGGCCGTTCTTCGACAGCGCATCGAAGTCTTCCTTGGTGTCGCCTATCATGGCGTATACGCGGGTGGTCAGCTTGCCGTGGTCGGCGTAGTCGCGGTACAGGGCGTCCTGGCGCACGCCGATGCCGGCGTCGTGCACGCTGGTCAGGCCGACCCTGGACAGATAGGCCAGCGCGCCGCTCAGGGCCGCGCGCGATTCGGCCTCGGTGGGCGCAGGCACCACGCGGTTGAGCAAGCCCATGGCGGCGTCCACCAGCACGCCGGACGGGTTGCCGGCGGCGTCGCGTTCTATCTTGCCGCCTTGCGGATCGGCGGTGTCCCTGGTGATGCCGGCCAGCGCCAGCGCGCGGCTGTTGGCCCAGATGGCGTGGCCGTCGACCCGGTGCAGCAGCACGGGACGGTCGCTCACCACGGCATCCAGCTCGGCGGCCGTGGGGAAGCGGCCCAGCTTCCAGTTTTCCTGGTTCCAGCCGAAGCCGATGATCCAGGCGCGCTGCGGATGGGACGCCGCGAACTCGCCCACCGCCTTGAGCGCCGCCGCCAGCGAGGCGGGGCTGTACAGCTCCACCCCGGCGGCGATCTCGCCGAGCTCGAACACGTGGCCGTGGGCGTCGATCAGGCCGGGCAGCACGGTCTTGCCCTGGGCGTCGATGCGCTGCGCGCCGGGCGCCTTGGCCGCCACGCTTTTCTCGGCGCCGGCGGCGATGATGCGGCCCTGGTCGTCGAAGGCCAGGGCGTCGAAGCGCTGCAGCTTGCCGGTGGCGGTCAGGGTATAGCCGTTGGCGTTGACCAGCAGGGTGTCGGCCTGCGCCGAGGCGAGAGTGGACAGGGCGGCCAGCACGGCCAGGGTGATGCGCGGCAGGGTCATCGCAGGACTCCGGGAAAGTAGAATATTGTCAGAGTGTATCGAAATTCCCACGCCGCCAACAGCGGCCCGGCGCGCAGGACGGGTACAATGCTCGCTTCCCTGCCCTGACCACACACTTGTGAATAGCCGCCAACTCTATATTCGCCTGCTGCAGCAGTTCCGTCCCTACGCCTGGATAGGCGCCCTGACCATATTGGCGGTGGCGGTGGCCTCGGCCACCGATGTGATGCTGATCAGCCAGCTGCAAAACGTGGTGGACGCCCTGAGCAGCGCCGGCCAGCCGCGCACCGCCGACAGCGGCGTGATGGCCAGCGTCAGGCAATGGCTGACCGCCCTGCTGCCGGCCGATCCGGCCGGCGCGGCGCTGTGGACCATCCCCGCCATCATCTTCGGCCTGGCGCTGCTGCGCATGGTGTCCAGCTTCGCCGGCGACTATGGCGCCGCCTGGCTGAGCAGCCGGGTCCAGGCCAACCTGCGCGAGTCCATGTTCGCCCGCATCCTGCGCCTGCCCAACCGTTATTTCGACAGCACCTCGACCGGCACCACGCTGTCGCGGGTGGCCTTTGACGCGGCCCAGGTGGCCCAGGCCGGCCTGAACGTGATCAACGTGGCGGTGCGCGATTCGGTGCTGGCCATCGGTTACCTGGTGGTGCTGTTCACCAAGGACTGGCAACTGGCGCTGTTCTGCCTGGGACTGCTGCCGCTGGTGGCCGTGGTGGTCACCTTTGCCGGGCGCCGCATGCGCAAGCTGAGCCAGAACGCCCAGCATGCCATGGGCGACCTGACCAACCTGCTGGACGAGAGCATCAGCGGCCAGCGCGTGGTCAAGATCTTCGGCGGCCAGCAGTTCGAGCAGCGCCGCTTCGACGAGGTGGTCAAGCTCAACCGCCAACTGGCGGTCAAGCATGCGGCCACCTCGGCCTTCAACTCCGGCCTGATCATGCTGCTGATCGGGATCACGCTGGCTTCCGTGATCTACTTCGCGCTGCTGCGCCACCAGGCTGGCGCGTTGTCGGCCGGCGCTTTCGTGGCGTTCATGTCGGCGCTGCTGGCCATGCAATCACCGATCAAGAACCTCACCAAGATCAACGAGCCGGTGCAGCGCGGCCTGGCCGCCGCCGAATCCGTGTTCAGCCTGGTGGACACGGAACCGGAGCCGGACCACGGCACCCGCACCATCGATCGCGCCCAGGGCCGACTCGCGCTGGAACAGGTCAGCTTCCGCTACCACGGCGCCGATCCGGACGCGCCGTCGGCCCTGGACGGCGTGTCGCTGGACATACGCGCCGGCGAAACCGTGGCCCTGGTGGGCAGCTCGGGCAGCGGCAAGACCACCCTGGCCGGCCTGCTGCCGCGCTTCTACGACGTGTCCGATGGGCGCATCCTGCTGGACGGCGTCGACCTGCGCGACTACCGCCTCGATTCGCTGCGCGACCAGATCGCGCTGGTCAGCCAGGACGTGGTGCTGTTCAACGACACCCTGGCCGCCAACATCGCGTATGGCGACCCGAATCCGTCGCAGGAACGCATCGAGGCGGCCGCGCGCGCGGCGCACGCCCATGAATTCATCGCGCGCCAGCCGCAGGGCTATCTGAGCCCGGTGGGCGAGAACGGCACCCGTTTGTCGGGCGGCCAGCGCCAGCGCCTGGCCATCGCCCGCGCCCTGTACAAGGACGCCCCCATCCTGATCCTGGACGAGGCTACCAGCGCGCTGGACACGGAATCGGAACGCCTGGTGCAGCAGGCGCTGGAGGTGCTCATGCGCGGCCGCACCACGGTGGTGATCGCGCACCGCTTGTCCACCATCGAGAACGCCGACCGCATCGTGGTGCTGGACGGCGGCCGCATTACCGAGATGGGTGACCACGCCAGCCTGCTGGCGCAGGGCGGCATGTATGCGCGCCTGTACCAGACCCAGAAAAGCGTTCAGGCGGCGTCGTGAAAGATGATCCCCAGGGTGTGGCGGCGGCCGGCGCGCAGCCGGCTCACGCCGTGCCGCATGTTGACGCGGTAGACGCCGCGCGTGCCGGCCACCGGCCGCTGGTGCACCGGGAAGATCAGCATATCGCCCTGCCCCAGCGGCGCCACCTCGGCGCGTGACTGCATGCGCGGACGCTGCTCGGTCAGCACGAACTCGCCGCCCTCGAAATCCTCTCCCGGCCGCGACAGCAGCACGGCGGCCTGCAGCGGGAACACATGTTCGCCATACAGGTCCTGGTGCAGGCAGTTGTAGTCGCCCGCCACATACTGCAGCAGCAGCGGCGTGGGACGCAGCTGGCCGGTCGCGTGGCACAGCGCCAGATAATCTTCATGCGCGGACGGAAAGCGTTCCGGCAAACCCATGGCCTGCTGCCAGCGGTTGGCAATGGCGGCCAGGGGGCCGTACAGGGCGGCGCGCAGGGCCGCCACCGGCTCAGGCAGCGGATAGCTGAAATACTGGTACTCGCCGCGCCCGAAGCCGTGGCGTTCCATCAGAATCCGGCTGCGGAACAGCTGCGGCTGCGCGTACAGCGCGGCGGCCTCGCGGCATTCAGCGGCGCTGAGCAGGCCGGGGACGATGGCACAGCCGTGGGCGTCCAGTGCGGCGGCGATGCCGTCCCAGTCCAGCGCCGCAATGCGCTGCGGCACGCTCATCGTCCCGACTCGCGCTTGAGCAGCTCGGCCTTGCGGTCCACGCCCCAGCGGTAGCCGGACAGGCCGCCATCGTTGCGCACCACCCGGTGGCAAGGAATGGCCACTGCGATGGCGTTGGCGGCGCAGGCCGAGGCCACCGCGCGCGCCCCCCGGGGCAGACCCACCATCTGCGCCAGCTCGGCGTAGCTGACCGTGCGCCCGGCCGGGATCTCGCGCAGCACCTGCCACACGCGCTGCTGGAAGGCCGTGCCGCGCACGTCCAGCGGCAGGTCCAGCCCCAGTTGCGGCTGCTCGACCAGGGCGATCACGCGCGCCACCACCAGTTCGTAGTCCGGCTCGGCGCCGCGCAGCTCGGCCTTGGGAAAGCGGTCCTGCAGGTCGCGCGCCAGCGCGTCGGGATCGTCGCCGATCAAGATGGCGCAGATGCCCTTGTCCGTGCTGGCCACCAGCACCGCCCCCAGCGAACACGCCGCGATGGCGAAGCGGATGACGGCGCCGCTGCCGCCGGCGCGGAACGCGCCCGGCGTCATGCCCAGCGCGGCGGAGGCATCGGCATAGAAGCGGCCGCTGGAATTGAAGCCGGCCGCGTAGATGGCCTCGGTGACGCTGGACTCGCTGGCCAGTCCGTCACGCAGGCGGCGCGTGCGGCTGGCCCGGGCGTAGGCCTTGGGCGTCAGGCCGGTGTGGGCCTTGAACACGCGGTGGAAGTGGAAGCGGCTCATGCCGCTGGCGGCGGCCAGGCTGTCCAGGTCCGGCTCCTGTTCCGCGGTCTCTATCAGGCGGCAGGCCCGCGCCACGATGGCGGCCTGGCGCTCGGCCAGTGGCGGCTGGTCCGGCTTGCAGCGCAAGCAGGGCCGGAAGCCGGCCTGCTCGGCATCGGCGCAGCTGGCATGAAAGGCAACATTGCGCCGCAGCGCGGGCCGCGCCCCGCACGAGGGGCGGCAATACACGCCGGTGCTGCGCACGGAATAATAGAACTGGCCGTCGGCTGCGGCGTCGCGGCGCTGCACGGCGGCCCAGCGCTGTTCATCATCGATATAGGTCATGGCGGACTCCATCCAATCTGCATTGAGTCCCATGGTAGGCGCGCCGGTCGCGCGCCGCACTCCGGCTCTTGCTTTCGAATTGTTTTCAAATTGTAGCTGCGCTGCAAGCCTCCGGGGAGCAATGCTAGAATGACAGCAGCTGCCCGCCCGTGGCATCCCCGGAGAAGCCGTTTGGACGAACTCGCACCACCAGAGCATACCCCCATATTCCAGCGCATCAAGGACTATCTGCTGGGCCAGATCGCCGCCGGCACCTGGAAGGAAGGCGACATGATCCCGTCCGAGCAAGCCCTGGTCAAGCAGTTCGGGGTCTCGCGCATGACGGTCAACCGCGCCGTGCGCGAGCTCACCGCCGAGCAGGTGCTGACCCGGCGCCAGGGTTCCGGCACCTTCGTGGCGCAGCAAAAATACCAAGCCACCCTGCTGGAAATCCGCAACATCGCCGACGAGGTGCGCGCCCGCGGCCACGCCCACCGCAGCCATTTGCAGCTGCTGGAGCGCGGCAAGGCCAGCGAGCTGCTGGCCAAGCAGTTCGGGCTGCCGGCCGGACACCAGCTGTACCACTCCGTCATCGTCCACTTCGAGAACGGCGTGCCGATCCAGGTCGAGGACCGCTGGGTCAATCCGCTGTGCGCACCAGAGTACATGGAGCAGGATTTCAACGCCATCACGCCCAATGAATACCTGATGCGCGCCGCCCCGCTGCAGGGCGCCAGCTACAGCATCGAGGCGCTGGCGGCGCCGCGCGAGATCGCCGCCATGCTGGCCATCGACCCGCGCCAGGCCTGCCTGGTGCTCAAGCGCCAGACCCATTCGGCCGGCCAGGTGGCCACCATTGCCACCATGTGGCATCCGGGCCATCGCTACCAGTTCGCGGGCAGCTTCAGCTAAAAAGACCTTTCAACATGACCATGGCTAGCCACGCTCATGTTGAAACGTCCTCCAATCGGCTTGCACGTTGCAAGCGGCATGGTGTTTGTGGCGCATCAAATACTTTTTTCGGGGCCGGATCGGTGTCCGCGCGTGGTGCTATAGTTGCCCGACTAACACCCGAGGTCCACCTTGCAGCCACGTCCAGTCCGCCATCCGCGCCTTGCCATACCGCTCCTGCTGGCGGCCGGCCTGGCCTGCGCGCCCGCCGCCGCCCTGGAAAAGGTGGCGGTGCTGCTGAAATGGCAGCACCAGTTCCAGTTCGCCGGTTTCTACGCGGCCCAGGACCAGGGCTATTACCGCCAGGCCGGGCTGGAGGTGACCCTGCTGGAGCCGGCCAGCGGCAGCGACCCGGTGCAGGCCGTGGTGGATGGCCGCGCCCAGTACGGGGTCGGCAACAGCAGCCTTCTGCTGGACCGGGCGCGCGGGCGGCCCGTGGTGGTGCTGGCCAATGTGTTCCAGCATTCGGCTTCCGCGCTGCTGGTGCGGCTGGAGGCGGATGGCCAGCGCCGCCCCTGGCCCGGCAGCCGCGTCATGCTGGGACCGAACAACGGCGAGCTGCGCGCCCTACTGCACGAACTAGGCGTGGCGCCCGCCGCGCTCCAGATCCTGCCCCATACCTACCGCTACGAGGACCTGCTGGCCGGACGGGTAGATGCCATGGCGGTCTACACCACCGAGGCGCCCCACGCACTGGCCCACACCAGCCTGCGCTACGCGCTGCTGCACCCGCGCGACTACGGTATCGACTTCTATGGCGACACCCTGTACACCAGCGAGCGCGAACTGCGCCAGCACCCGGAGCGCGCCGCCGCCATGCGCGAGGCCACCCTGCGCGGCTGGCGCTACGCCATGGCGCACCAGGGCGAGATCGCCGACCTGATACGGGCCCGCTACCCCCAGCGCAAACCCCGCGAACAGCTGCTGGAAGAGGCTCGCCTGATCGCCCCGCTGCTGGAAGCCGGCTTGGTGGAACTGGGATACAGCAACCCGGAACGCTGGCGCGCCATCGCCCGCGTGTACGCTGAACAAGGCCAGCTGCCGGCTGCCTACACCCAGGACGGCGCCCTGCGCAGCTTCCTGTACCAGGCGCCCCGGCCGGCGCCGCTGCTGCGCTACGGCGCCGTGCTGGCCGTGCTGCTGGTGTTGGGGGCGGGCGCCCTGCTGTGGCGGCGCCGGGCCGGTGTTGCGCGGCGCGCCGCCTACCGAGATCCAGGCCGCCAGCTTCGCGCTGGAACTGTCCGGCGACGGCACCTGGGACTGGCGCCCGCCCGAGGGTCTGCTGCTGGTGTCGGACCGCTACGGCGCCATGCTGGGCTACGCTCCGGGCGAGTTCCGGCCCGGCCCGCAGCAGTGGCTGGAGCAGGTGCACCCGGACGACCGCGAACGGTTACGCCGCACCGTGGAATGCCATTTGCGCGACGGCGGCCCGCAGGACAGCTTCAGCGTCGACTACCGCATGCGGCGCAAGGATGGCGGCTGGACCTGGCTGCAGGGACGGGGGATGGCGGTCGAACGCGACCGCGCCGGGCGGCTGCTGCGCGCCACCGGCACCGTCAGTGACATCAGCGCCAGGGTCGGCAAGGAAAAGGCGCGCCTGCGCGCCGTGATGGAGGCGGCCCCGGACGCCATGCTGGCGCTCGAGCCGGACGGCAGGGTGTGGCACGCCAACCAGGCCGCCGTGCGCCTGTTCGGCTGCCAGCCGGCCAATGGCGGGCAGCCCGGCCAGCCTGGCGAACCCGGGCAGCCTGGCCGGGCGGCGGGCGGCGCCGGCCTGGCCGGCCGTAATTTGGCCAGCCTGCTGCCGGAGGTAACGCCGGCGGCGCGTCCTTCCCACGCCAGCGGCCTGCGCGCCGACGGCAGCCGCTTTCCGGCCAGCCTGCGCTGGGCCGAACTGCCGCTGCCGGGCCGCACCCTGACCGCCCTGTCGCTGCGTGACATGAGCCAGCGCCAGCGCGCCGAGGAAGACCTGCAGCAGTCGGCCCTGCGCCTGGCCTCCATCTTCAACGCGGTGCCGGCCGGCCTGCTGCTGCTGGACCCGGACGGCGCCATCCTGGAGAGCAACGCGGCGGCGGCGCGCATGCTGGGGCGGGACGGCGGCCCGCCTGCGCTGTGGGACGGGGTGCGCGAGGATGGGGCCGCCATCCATCCGTCGGCCCATCCGGTGCGGCTGGCCATGGCCACCGGCGCGGCCGTGCGCGACGCCGTGATCGGCGTGGCGCAGCCGGACGGCGCCCTGCTGTGGCTGTCGGTCAACGCCGAACCCATGCTGGACGAGCGCGGCGCCGTCAGCCTGGTGGCGGTCAGCCTGACCGACATCAGCTACCGCAAGCGCGACGAGGACGCCCTGCGCGAACTGAACGAGCACCTGGAGGAGCGGGTGGCCGAGCGCACTCGCCAGCTGGACCAGGCCAAGCAGCAGGCCGAGGAAGCCAGCCAGGCCAAGGGCCAGTTCCTGGCCAACATGAGCCACGAGATCCGCACCCCCATGAACGGCGTGATCGGCATGGCCTACCTGGCGCTCAAGACCGACCTCGATCCGCGCCAGCGCGACTACCTGGAAAAAATACGCTTCGCCGGTGAGCATCTCTTGGGCATCATCGACGACATCCTGGACATTTCCAAGATCGAGGCTGGCAAGCTGGACATCGAGGAAGTCGATTTCGCGCTCGACCATGTGATCCAGACCCTGACCACGGTGGTGGCGCCCAAGGCCGCCAGCCGCGAGCTGGAACTGGTGTTCGACCTGGCGCCCGACCTGCCGCCGGTGCTGCGCGGCGATCCGCTGCGCCTGGGCCAGGTGCTGATCAACTACACCAACAACGCCATCAAGTTCAGCGAGCGGGGCCGGATCGAGGTGCGGGTCCGGCGCGTGGTGGGCGACGCCAGCCACTGCGTGCTGCGCTTCGAGGTCACCGACCATGGCATCGGCTTGTCGGAAAGCGAGTTGGACAAGCTGTTCCAGTCCTTCCAGCAGGCCGACACCTCGACCACGCGTGAGCATGGCGGCACCGGCCTGGGCCTGTCCATCTGCAAGCAGCTGGCCCAGCTGATGGGTGGCGAGGTCGGGGTCCGCAGCCGGCCCGGCCAAGGCAGCACCTTCTGGTTCACGGCCCGCCTGGGGGTGTCGCGCACCACCGTGCCTGCCCTGCTGGACCGGGCCGGCGACGCCGCCGCCGAGCTGCTGGCCGCCGCCCGCAGCGCCGCCGCCATGACCGCCCTCAGGCAGGCCCGCATCCTGCTGGTGGAGGACAACGCCTTCAACCAGCAGATCGCGCTCGAGATGCTGGAGGAGGCCGGGGCCTCGGTGTGCCTGGCCGCCAACGGCCTGGAAGCGCTGGAACTGCTGCGCCAGGCCAGCTTCGACTGCGTGCTGATGGACGTGCAGATGCCGCTCATGGACGGCCTGGAGGCCACCCGCCGCATCCGCGCCGACGCCGCCCTGGCCGGGCTGCGGGTGCTGGCCATGACCGCCACCGCCACCAGCGAGGACCGGGCGCGCTGCCTGGAGGCCGGCATGGACGACTTCATTTCCAAGCCGATCCAGCCGGCCCTGATGTACCAGACCATCTGCAGCTGGCTGCCGCCGCGCACAATGGACGAGGCAGTGCGGGCCGAGGCAGTGCGGGCCGAGGCGGCGCCGCGCGCGCGCCAGCCGGCCTTCCGCGCCACCCTGGCCGGCGATCCGGAAGTGATCGACCTGTCCATCCTGGCCCAGCTGCTGGGCTACGATCCGGACAAGATACGCAAGTTCGCCTTCAAGTTCCTGCACACCACGCAGGAAGGCCTGGCCGGCATGGAGCGCGCGCTGGCGCGCGGCGAGCTGCAGGCGGCGCGCGAGCTGGGCCACCGCATCAAGTCTTCGGCCCGCACCGTCGGCGCGCTCGGCATGGCGCGCCTGTGCGAGCAGCTCGAGCACCTGCCGGAGGGGCCGCAGGCGGCGTCCCGGGCGGCCTCGCTGCTGGCGCGCCTGTGGCCACTGCTGGAGCGCGTTTCCGAGCACATCATGCTCAACACCACCTATGCCAGCGAGGATTGAATACAAAAGCCCGCATTTCCAAAAAATGGGGTATTATTTATGACAACCCCGCCTGCCGTCCTGTCTACAGCCAGGTCCTGACTCCCTTCCAGCACATTGAATTCACGGCCTCCGCCTCCATCTGCTGACCGTAGTCAGGCAACGCTGAGCGATTGCGGACAAGGAATGGCATAATCACCAGGCGTTATTAATTTCTATCCCTCACATTGAGGAAAACATGAGCGAAAATATCAAACACATTACCGATGCATCCTTCGATACCGACGTGCTGAAAGCCGACCGCCCCGTGCTGGTCGATTTCTGGGCCGAATGGTGCGGTCCCTGCAAGAGCATCGCCCCCATCCTGGAAGAAGTGGCCAAGGAATATGACGGCAAGCTGACCATCGCCAAGATGGACGTGGACTCCAACCAGGCCATCCCGGCCAAGTTCGGCATCCGCGGCATCCCGACCCTGATCCTGTTCAAGAACGGCGTGGCCGCCGCGCAGAAGGTCGGCGCCCTGGCCAAGGGCCAGCTGACGTCCTTCATCGACAGCAATATCTAAACCGCGCGCGCCCAACGCAACGTGGTTCTGGTACTATAGGCGGCGCTGCGCCCGCAGCACCGCCTGATTTTATAAAAATACAAGCCTCGTAGTTCCCTCCCCTACCTTTACTTTCCCGTCACGGGACACTCAGCTATGCATCTATCTGAACTGAAGGCCTTACACGTCTCCGCCCTGCTGGAGATGGCGATCGGCCTGGATATCGACAACGCGGCCCGCCTGCGCAAGCAGGAACTGATGTTCGCGATCCTGAAGAAGCGCGCCAAGTCCGGCGAACAAATCTTTGGCGACGGCGCCCTGGAAGTGCTGCCCGACGGCTTCGGCTTCCTGCGCTCGCCCGACGCCAGCTACATGGCGTCCACCGACGATATCTATATCTCGCCGTCGCAGATCCGCCGCTTCAACCTGCACACCGGCGACTCCATCGAAGGCGAGGTGCGCACCCCCAAGGATGGCGAACGCTATTTCGCCCTGGTCAAGGTAGACAAGGTCAACGGCGAATCGCCGGAAGCCTCGAAACACCGCATACTGTTTGAAAACCTGACGCCGCTGCACCCCAACGAGCCGCTGCGCCTGGAACGCGACATCAACGGCACCGAGAACATCACCGGCCGCATCATCGACCTGATCGCCCCCATCGGCAAAGGCCAGCGCGGCCTGCTGGTGGCCTCGCCCAAGTCCGGCAAGTCGGTCATGCTGCAGCACATCGCGCACGCCATCACGGCCAACCATCCGGACGTGACCCTGATCGTGCTGCTGATCGACGAGCGTCCCGAGGAAGTGACCGAGATGCAGCGTTCGGTGCGCGGCGAAGTGGTGGCCTCCACCTTCGACGAGCCGGCCACCCGCCACGTGCAGGTCGCCGAGATGGTGATGGAAAAAGCCAAGCGCCTGGTCGAGATGAAAAAGGACGTGGTGATCCTGCTGGACTCCATCACCCGCCTGGCGCGCGCCTACAACACCGTGATCCCGGCCTCCGGCAAGGTGCTGACCGGCGGTGTGGACGCCAATGCCCTGCAGCGTCCCAAGCGCTTCTTCGGCGCCGCCCGCAACGTGGAAGAAGGCGGTTCGCTGACCATCGTCGCCACCGCCCTGATCGAAACCGGCTCGCGCATGGATGACGTGATCTACGAGGAATTCAAGGGTACCGGCAACATGGAGGTGCACCTGGAGCGCCGCCTGGCCGAGAAGCGCGTCTACCCGGCCATCAACCTGAACAAGTCCGGCACCCGTCGCGAGGAATTGCTGATCAAGCCAGACCAGCTGCAGAAGATCTGGATACTGCGCAAGCTGCTGTACTCGATGGACGAGATCGAGGCGATGGAGTTCATCCTCGACAAGATGCGCGCTACGAAGACCAATACCGAGTTCTTCGACATGATGCGCAGGGGCGGCTAAAGGCGGCGGAAGGCGCGCCATTGCAGCCGCAGACGCTACAGTGTATAATCTGCGGTTGCACTATTTTCAACCACTGGCAAGTGGACAGTAATCGGGTCAAGAAGCAGCACAGACCGCCGAAGTATTGTTTGGCTACCAACCCAACCGAGGCTACAAATGAAAGCAGATACCCATCCGGATTACCGCGAAGTTGTGTTCCACGACCTGTCGTGCGACTTCAAGTTCGTCACCCGCTCCACCATCGCCACCCGCGAAACCATCACCCACGAAGGTAAAGAGTACCCGCTGGTGAAAATCGAGGTGTCGGCTGAATCGCACCCCTTCTACACCGGCAAGCACAAGATCGTCGACACCGCCGGCCGCGTGGAAAAATTCCGCCAGAAGTTCGGTTCCGTCGGTTCCAAGACTTCCGTCGCCGCAGGCTGATCTCCGCCGCGTCGCGAAAAAAGGCAGCTACGGCTGCCTTTTTTTCATTCATACTGCATTCTTTTTTCCGATGTCCCCGATGAAGCCAGTCCGTCTTCCCGCCGCCGCCACCCTGGCGCTGCCCCGCTGGGCCCTGTTCGCGCTCGGTTTGCTGTACATCCTGCCCGGCCTGATCGGGCGCGAACCGTGGAAGAATGACGATGCCGCCAGCTTCGGCATCATGTGGAGCATGGCGCACGGGACCTGGCAGGACTGGCTGCTGCCCAACGTGGCCGGGCTGGCCTGGCCGGAGGAAGGCCCGCTGGCCTTCTGGCTGGGCGCGCTGGGCATCAAGCTGTTCGGCTGGCTGCTGGGCGACGTGCTGGCGGCCCGCATCGGCACCATGGGCGCCTTCGTGCTGGGCGGACTGTCACTGTGGTACGCCACCTTCAGCCTGGGCCGGCGCCAGGACGCCCAGCCGCTGCGCCTGGCCTTTGGCGGTCAGCCGGAACCGGACAACTTCGGCCGCACCCTGGCCGATGCCGCCGTACTGATCTACCTGGGCTGCCTGGGCCTGCTGGCGCACAGCCACGAGACCACACCGGAAGCGCTGCAGGTGGCCCTGACCGCCCTGCTGCTGTACCGCGCCGTGCGCTACATGGAACTGCCGTCGGTGCGCAACGCCGCCCTGGCCGGGCTGGCCGTGGGGCTGCTGGCCCTGACCCGGGGCTGGGTCACGCCGGCCTTCCTGGTGCTGGCCCTGTTTGTCTGCACCCGCTTCCTGGAAATGCCGGCCGCGCGCAGCCTGGCGCACATGGGCCTGGCCCTGCTGGCGGGCGCCGCCATCGCCGCCCTGTGGCTGGCGCCGGCCATGCTGGCGCGACCCTATGGCCTGGATCCGGTGGCCGGCTGGCTGGACTGGAACCTGGGGCAGCTGGGACTGCCCGGCCCGGATTCCATCAAATTCTTCCTGCGGGTAGGCATCTGGTTCTTCTGGCCGGCCTGGCCCTTTGCCGGCTGGGCCGTGTGGGCTTGGCGCCGCCAGCGCCACGTGCTGCACATCGTGGTGCCGGTCACCTTCGTCACCATGAGCGCCCTGCTGGCGCTGTTCCATCCTTCCCCCGAGCAGGGCCAGCTGCTGGTACTGCTGCCGCCGCTGGCCATCATGGCGGCCTTCGGCCTGCTGACCATGAAGCGCGGCGCCATCAACGCCATCGACTGGTTCTCGGTCATGGTGCTGACCCTGGGCGCGGCCATCATCTGGATCTTCTGGTTCGCCAAGCTGACCGGCTGGCCGCCCAAGGCCGCCAGGAACGCGCTCAAGCTGGTGCCCGGCTTCACGCCCGAGCTGGGCCTGGTGGCGCTGCTGGTGGCGGCCGCCGCCACGGCCGGCTGGATCGCCCTGGTGCACTGGCGCCTGTCGCGCCAGCCCTCGGTGCTGTGGCGCGCCGTGGTGCTGTCGTCGGGGGGATTGATACTGATCTGGATCCTGCTGATGACCCTGTTCCTACCGGAAGTCAATTACAGCAAGAGCTATGCGGCCGTGGCGCGCCAGATTGCGGACAAGCTGCCGCCCGGGGTACGCTGCATAGAAACCAATGTCGGCCCGGCCCAGCGCGCCTCGTTTGCCTATTATGGCGGCTTGCCGTTCACCAGCCCGGCCGGCGGGCGCTGCGAACTGCTGTTGCTGCAGGATAGCTTGAGGGTGCGCGATGAGCGCGAGATCCGCCCCGACTACCGGGGCGGCCAGTGGCAGCTGCTGTGGGAGGGCCGGCGCGCTTCCGACCGAGAGGAAAGGTTCCGCCTGTACCGGCGCGCTAATCAGGAATGAGGCTGCCCCAAGCCCGTCCAAACCAGGCAGGGCCAGGCCCGGCGACGAAGGCAGTGCTGATGCACGGCGGGAGCAGCTACGACGCCATGCCCGACCTAAGCCCGTTCAAACTGGGCAGGGCTAGGCGCGGCGACGAAGGCAGTGCTGATGCACGGCGAGGAGCCGCAACGACGCCATGGCCGGTTTGAACGGGCTTAACGGCGGGCCATCATGATGGTGTTGGCAGGCAGCTTGGCGGCCAGGCGGTTGGGCAGGCGCTCGAAGTTGCTCACGCCTACGGTGCTGCCCTCGTCGCGGAAGGCGATGCGGGCGCCGCTGCTGGTGACGAAGGTGCTGGCGTCCACCGGGAAGATTTCCACGCGGTTGTAGGCCATGTTCTTGCTGCGCAGCTGGGCGAAATAGCGGCCGGAATCTTCGGTGAATTCCACCACCTGGCCATTTTCCAGGCGGTAGGAATAGGCATAGTCGAGGAACTCGGCCTTGGTCATGTCATAGCCGGGGGCGCGCTTGATCTGCACGCTGCCCTGGATGGGTTCGTTGGCGCTTTGCGGCGCGGCATGGGCGCCGGCGGCGATGGCGGACAGGGCGAAGACGGCGGCGATCAGGGACTTTTGCATGATGGGCTCCAATGGAATAGGGTGTCGTTTAAGTGGTAGTCGCCCCGCTGTGTGGGTTCGTTTGCAGCGGCAGGCATGGCTAGATTAGCATCCACGCCTGGCAACTCCAGCGGCTTGCGACGGGCCGCAGATATGCGGGGGCCAAGCGCGCAAAATGCGCGACGGGCTGCAAAAACAGGCGACAGGCGGCGATTTGCTTGCCAGGCTATCCATAAGCTGTTGCGTTCGGCTGTTTTTTTCCACCCAAAACGTCACAAACGGCCGCCAAGGCGCTATAGTTTTACCTGTCTTTATTGCCGTACAGCACTGTGTATGGCAGTCCCTTAGGTGGCTGCGGCTGCCGCGCCCCACCCTCGCGCCCTGGCCCGCACCGATGTCGTTTCCGTCGGATCACATCATGTTCAATCTGTACAAAATTCAAGTCGCCCTGCGCAACAACTATGTGCGCCTGGCGCTGTTATTGCTGTTCACGGCAGGCGTGCTGGTATTCAACTGGCGCAGCGACGTGGCGCAGGACCCGGCACCGCTGCTGCGTTCGCAGGACATTTCCCAGATCACGGCCCTGGCCCAGCAGCGCGACAAGCTGGAGTACCTGGTGATCGCCGGGCCGCTGACGGAAACGCCGCGCTACATCTTCAAGTACAAGAATGCCCCCTCCCTGCACGTGGTCAAGGTGCCCAGCACCTCGCACCTGAGCCTGGAACGCGAAGTGCTGCTGCGCAACGGCATTCCCTACGCCATCGCCCGCGACGATTTCCTGGCCGCCCACAAGGCCGCCCTGCAGGACGAGGACGCCGGCGCGCTGTCCGGCGCGGCCGGTTTCCTGCGCCGCCACGCCTTCGATATCCTGCTGGTGGGCCTGGTGCTGTTCGTATTGAAATTCGGCATCCCAGGCACGGGAGTGGCGGCCAGCGTGCTGACGCCGGACCAGCTGCAGGGCAGCATGGACGACCTGATCGGCATGGAAGACATCAAGCAGGAAGTGCTGCACCTGGAAGACATGATACGCAACCGTGCCCTGTACAAGGAGCACGACATCGACAAGCCCTTCAACGTCATGTTGACCGGCCCGGCCGGCACCGGCAAGACCAAGCTGGCCGGCTACCTGGCCAAGCGGCTCGACATCCCGCTGATCCAGGCCTCGGCCTCGGCGTTGGAATCGGGCTACATCGGCGGCGGCTCCAAGGCCCTGCACGCCCTGCACCGCAAGGCCAGCGCACGCGGCAGTTGCATCATCTTCCTGGACGAGGCCCAGGGCCTGTTCATGCCGCGCGGCCGTGGTGAAAAGAAATGGGAAGACGACACCGCCAATACCCTGCTGGGCCTGCTGGACGGGGTGCGCAGCGACCAGGCCGCGGGCGTGATCTGGGTGGTGGCCTCCAACTTCGACGACGCCAACTCGCAGATGGATGAAGCCATGCTGCGCCGCTTCTCGGTCAAGATCAATTTCCGCCTGCCCAACAAGAGCGAGCGCCGCGAACTGGTGCGCGCCTTCCTGGCCCGCAAGGCCGAGGGTTGCGTGGACTGGGAGCACCTGAACCTGGAGCAGATCGCCGACATCACGGCCAACCTCAGCCCGGCGCTGCTGCAGACCGTGGTGGAGCGCGCCAGCATGCTGGCCATCCAGGAAAAATGCATGATCGACACGGCCCTCATGTTCCGCGCCTTCGAACGCGCCACCATCGGCCTGACCGACCGCGCCACCACGGCCGAGAAGCAGCGCCAACGCGAACGCGTGGCCCTGCACGAGCTGGGCCACTTCTTCATGCAGATCGATCCCTGGCTGCGCCAAGGGCTGAGCCTGGCCGAGGTCAAGGAACGCTCGCCGCTGCTCAAGATCAGTACCGAGTCGGTATCCAAGCTGGGTGCGCTCGGCTATGTGCTGTCGGCCGCCGACGACGTTGCCCTGCGCACGCTGGAGGAACTGGAGCGCGAAGTGATACAGCTGTACGGCGGCGTCGCGGCCGAGGAACTGTTCTACGGCGCGCGCGGCATTTCCGTGGGCAGCCAGAACGACATCGAGAAGGCCACCAGCCTGCTCGACACCATGGTCAACCGCCTGTCCATGTATTCGCGCTCCAAGCTCGACTACAGCCGCTTCAAGTCGGACGCCGGCGGCGAGCGCACCCTGGCCCAAGTGGAAGCCAAGGCCGACGAGCTGTACAGCTACACGCTGGCTTCCATCGCCGACTACCGTGAACTGATCGTGTCCCTGCGCGACGTGCTGCTGGAACGCTACGTGCTGTCCAAGGACGAGATGTTCGAGCTGCTGGAGCAGCGCATGCAGCCGGATTGCGTGCCGCAGTTGGTGGCCTGATCCTGCTACGGCTGGCTGAAGTCGATCACCGAACCATCGAGCGGAAATTCCCGGGATCGCTGCTCCCATTTGCCGGGCGCCACCTGGATACGGAAGCGCTCTATCACGTAGGGCAAGCCTTCGCTGGCCATGAAGTCCGGCGTGCTGGCCACCTGGAAGTGCAGATGCGGCTGGCGCGCGTCGCCGGAATTGCCGGCCCGCGCCATCGCCTGCCCTCGCCGCACGCGCTGCCCGGCCTGCACCAGCACGCTGCCCGGCTGCAAGTGGGCGTACTGGGCGTAACGCCCCTGGCCCAGATCGATGACGATGAAATTGCCCGCCAGGTTGTCCATGGTGGGTGGCACGGCCGGTGTGAAGCCGGCCGGGGTGCGGGGAATATTGTCGGGCATGCCGTCGCGCGCGGCCACCACCACACCGTCCGCCACGGCCAGCACGGTCTTGCCGTAGGCGTGATAGGAGCGCACATCGCGCGCATCACCGCTGTAGCTGGCGCCATCGCGGTACTGCTTCCAGTCCAGCGCAAAGCGGCGCGACAGCTGCGCCAGCCCGCCCGCGACAAATACGCCGCTGCGGTGGTGCGATTGCAGGCTGGGGCCGTTGTCGGCAGTCCATCCCTCGCCTTCCAGCGGAGGGCCCAGCACTGGCGGGACGGCGCTGTCCACGACCAGCACCGGACCGTCGGCATATGCCCCACCCAGCAGCATGCGATGGCCCAGGCGCGCCGGTACGGGCGTGTCCTGGAACGCCAGGCACAGCAAGGCTACCGCGCCCTGGCCGCCGCCCAGCTGCAAGCCTGCCTGCCGGGGGCCAGCCAGCTGCAGCACTCGCTTGAGCGCCGCGCCGCGCAGCGCCTGGATGACGTGGCCATCCGCGATCACATCGAGCCCATACAAGGCCAGCGGCTCGTCGGTAAAGTTACGCAAATGCAGCTCATACACCAGATAGCTGCGGCCGGCGCTGCGGAAGGCGGTGGGCGGCACTGGCGTGCGCACTTCCAGCTGTACGGGAGGAAACACGGGCGGCTGCACCACGTCGGCGGATGGCGCCTGCGGCGCCGCCACCTGGCAGCCCTCCGGCATCGGCAGGTCACGTGCCGTTTGCGCCCACGCCCCACCGCCCAAGCTGCAGCCCAACAACACCGCGACTCGCCATTTGATCGCCATCCCCCTGCTCCCGTTCAGGTAAAGATGGCTATGTTATACGGTAGGGCGAACGCAAAGATGACTCACATGGATGATTTCCTGCCATGTAGCATGGCCGCTATATTGCCGGCACTATTTGACAGCAGACCTGCTGGACCTGGAAGCGCGCAAGGCCAAGCGCGTCGAGACCGTACCTGAATACGTCATCGAAGATGCGCTTGCGAGACTGCGCGCGATCACGGATTTGCACAAAAGCTGCCGTGGCCTAGACCTTCATCGGCAATATCACCATCTGCAATCCCTCCAGGTGCAAACGCCGCTGCACCGCCAGCGCGGCCTGGTTGTGCAGCAAGCGCGTCATCCAGTTATCGGACGCGAAGATCAGCTTGCTGGTGAAGAAAATCGCGTTCGGGAATTCCTCGCTGATCTGTTCGCACAAGCGCGTCACCTCTTCCACCGCGTCGGTGCCGAAGCCAATGTAGGACGAGGCCGCCATCCCGTGGCTATGGCAGAAGTCGACAAAGAATTCCAGCGTGCGCGCCGCGTCCTCGCGCATCTGCTCCATCGCGCCCTCGCCGCCGTAGGCGTGCGCATCCACCGTGCGCGCCGCCACGAACAGGAAGTTCTTGAAGTGGTTGGGGAACATGCGCAGCACCCACAGCAGCGCATGCAGGCCGCCGCCACGCGAGGTGCCGACGATGAACACGGCGGTCTGCTGGTGCGGATCGGGCGCGATCTCACCTTGGTGGCCGCCGAACGGCTGCTGCGAAAACACCTCGTCCACGGAATGGATGGCCTGCTTGGTCTCGCGGTAGTGCTTGCGTATCCACATGCACAGCGCGGCAATCGCCGCGATGATGACCACGGTGGCCCAGCCGCCCTGGGTGAAGCGCTCCACCAACAGCACCACCAGGATGCCGGCGCAGATCACGAAACCTAGCGCCGACAGCAACAGGCGCCGCTTCCAGTGCGCCCCCTTCCTGCGGTTGCGCGACCAGTACAGGCACAGGCCAAACAGGGAAATGGCGAAGGTCAGGAATACCGAGATCGAATACAGCACCACCAGCAGGGTGACGCTGCCGCCGGTCCAGACCAGGATGGCCAGCGCCGCCAGCCCCATCACCAGAATGCCGTTCTGCGTGACCAGCCGCGTCGACAGGTAGCGGAACTTGTGCGGCACCCAGGAATCGGCCGCCATGTTGGACAGCACCGACGGCCCGCCCAAAAAGCCCGTATTGGCCGCCACGAACAGCAGCCCGGCCTCGAAGGCCAGCACGATGGCCAGCAGCAGCTGGTTGAGCACAGGCCCGCCCAGTCCCATGCTGGCAATGATGGTCTTGAAGGCGGTGGCGTTGAGGGTCTCGCCCGGTACCGGTCGCGCATCCCACAGCAGGTACAGGAGGATGATACCGCCCGCCGTCACCGCCAGCGACAGCGCCATGTACAGCATGGTCATCTTGCCGGTGCGCACGCGCGGCTCGGCCAGCAGATTGACGTTGTTGGACACCGCTTCCAACCCGGTGTAGGTGCCGCCGCCCTGCGAATAGGCCAGCAGCAGCATCCCGGCCACGCCGGCCCAGCCGATCTGGCCGGCCAGGTTGCCGGTCTCGGCCAGGGTGTTGGGCAGCAGGGCCGGCAGATGGTCGGCGTGGGCCACGATGCCGTACACGATCAGGACCAGGTGGGTGGCAACAAACCCCAGGAAGATCGGCAGCAGGATCTGGATCGCCTCCTTCAGGCCGCGCAAATTCATCACGATCAGCAGCCCGATGAAGCACATCTCTGCCTGCAGCTTGTAGGGCTGGAAGCCGAGCGGCAGGAAGGACGCCAGCGCGTCCACCCCGGAAGCAACGGAGATGGCAACGGTCAGCACATAGTCGAGGATCAGGGCGCAGCCCGAGATCAGCCCCATGTAGGGCCCCACTAGCTTGGTGGCGACACGGTAGCCGCCGCCCCCGGTGGGGAACAGTTCGATCACCTGGTTGTAGGCCAGCGCGATCACGAACACGGTGACGGCGGTGGCGATTGCCATGTACAGACCCAAATGGGTGTGGGCGCCCAGCGCGCGGAAGGTCTCCTCTGGCCCGTAGGCGGAAGAGGACAGGCCATCCGCGCCCAGCCCGACCCAGGCCAGGAAGGCCACCAGCGCCATCGAATGCCGGGTTTCGCTGCGCAGCGGATCGAGCGGCTTGCCCAGGATAATTTCGCGTATCTTGGAATTATTCATGCGCTGATGATACCCGCCCCGCACCGGGCACAAAAGCTTGTACAAATATAAATCCAGCAGGGTTGCGGCCTGGTTGCAAATCAGTGATAATGCTGGACGCGTCGCCTCGGTGGTGGAATTGGTAGACGCAGCGGACTCAAAATCCGCCGCCGCAAGGCGTGCCGGTTCGATTCCGGCCCGAGGCACCATGAATACAAATCAGCTTGTTTCATTCAAGCTCAAAAACCCGCATGCCGCATAGGCAGAGCGGGTTTTTTGCTTTGGTGCGTAGCGACGCACTTACGATTTTCGCTCCAAAACGCAAAAAACCCCTCCTCTGCACTGAGCGCGATCTTGAGCGCGTTCAGGCTGAGGAGGGGTTTTTCTAATAACTAGCCTGACGATAACCTACTTTCACACTGGTTGCAGCACTATCATCGGCGCAAAGTCGTTTCACGGTCCTGTTCGGGATGGGAAGGGGTGGGACCGACTTGCTATGGTCATCAGGCATTGACTTGTACGC